>NZ_JBFRNX010000023.1:50313-426230 GCF_041471165.1 Shewanella sp. 10N.261.52.F9 | reverse complement strand
CTCTCTTCCCGTACCATTTATTTAGCATGATTAGCCATGGCTGGTTGTGAGTAAGAAAGATTGATTGGGGTATCGCCAAGCGGTAAGGCACCGGGTTTTGATCTCGGCATTCCCAGGTTCAAATCCTGGTACCCCAGCCATTTTTAAAAGGTTGAGCAATTGACCTTGTCTTATAAGCTCTAGAGGTTGTAAGATAAAAGCAAGGAAACTTGCAGCAAAGTTCGATGCGGGAGTGGTGGAATTGGTAGACACGCCAGATTTAGGTTCTGGTGCCGCAAGGTGTGAGAGTTCAAGTCTCTCTTCCCGTACCATCGAATTTAACAAGATTTATTGGGGTATCGCCAAGCGGTAAGGCACCGGGTTTTGATCTCGGCATTCCCAGGTTCAAATCCTGGTACCCCAGCCATTTTTTAAAAGGTTAATTTATTGACCTTATCTTATAAACTTTATTGCTTGTAAGATGAAGCAAGGTAACTTGCAGTAAACTTCGATGCGGGAGTGGTGGAATTGGTAGACACGCCAGATTTAGGTTCTGGTGCCGCAAGGTGTGAGAGTTCAAGTCTCTCTTCCCGTACCATCGAGTTTAACCAGTTTTGTTGGGGTATCGCCAAGCGGTAAGGCACCGGGTTTTGATCTCGGCATTCCCAGGTTCAAATCCTGGTACCCCAGCCATATAAAAGAAAGCTCATCTTAGGATGAGCTTTTTTGCATTTGGCGTTTTATACCCCTTTCGAATCGCTTTAACATATCTTTCTATACCGCTCAGACCATCACTTTACTGCTTTCAACGACGATTAAATTTGAGTTCGCTGAAATTCGTAATCGAACAGGTACTGTTATTTCATCTATATGATTGAATTACTATATTCAATATTTCTTTGAGTGAATCAATTTCTAATTCTGCTAGGTATAATAAATTGGCAAAAATAATGCCAAATCACTACCGCGTTAAATTATAACTTCGTCGATTTAACGGGTTAAAATGTTTGCTACAGAACTCATGGGATCAATGATGAAACCAGCCTATATATTACATATCATTAGCCAGACTAACTCGATTGAGTTACAGCTGCTATCTCCTTTGCCAGACGGATGTAATACATTGCATTGGCAGCTTGAGCTTGATGGACTGCGTAGTGAACATGATATTAGTTTGGCAGCGTTTTATAACGATGATGAGTTTGTTGTCGCGACGACTGCAGGGCTTATATATAGAGGGGATATTCAGGGCAACCTGGCTTTGCAAACCACTTTAGCGGTATTGGGAGTTCATGGTGGCAAAGGCTGGCTTGATAAAGCTCGGCAGGAGTTCTGGTACGCCATTACAGCAGAAATTGATGATGAACAGGGCGACCGCTTGTATGGCTGGTCTTTAAGAGATTGGAGCCTTTTTGCCGAAATGCAATTGCCAGAGTATCTCGATATTCAGCAGCTACATCGCCGGAGTGACGGTAACTTTCTTTTCTATCAAAATCGCAGCAGGAAACTGAACAAAAGAAGCCAAGGCTTTTGGTGTATTGATCCGGTAACCGGCACAACTGATTATCATCTTCTCGACAGCTTACCTGCCACTGGCAGCTTCAAGACTCAAAATATGCTTGGTCTTTGCACTGACAGAGATCTGGCATTGCTTCCTTTCGTCGATGCACTGCCATGCAAAGAAAGTGATGTTGATCTTCAACTGGGTTTTCAGCTGCAGCTAATCGACCTTAACAGCTTCAACACTTTATGGGTGAACACACTTCGTTGGTACGACAATGATACAGATCCGATGCTTGATTCTGAGAATCGTCAGACTCTGCAAGCCTATTTTGCAGATGAGGATATAGATGATGATGTAGTGGAGGACGCTCTGGAAGAGTGGGTTGATACCCTTAAAGGTATTCGCTTTAGCGAACATGAAGATGCTTGTTGGGTCTGTTGGACTGATGGCATTCTGCGTAAGCTCTATTTGAGCGGTAGCGAACAGAGCTACCAGTTGGCAGGTATGTCACCACTATTGAAACCGACACGATTAAATCAGACCAGAGAGCAACTAAATCCACTTAATCAAGTAGCATTTAATCAATATGGCTATCACCTCGAGATGCTAAACAGTGAGCAATTGGCTGTGATCAACTTTGATATAAAAATCGTAGATATTAGTGAGGTTAAGCCCTGTGATAATGAAATCGAGCAACAGATAGTCAGCTATCAAGAAGGCAAGCAAGCAGAATTAGAAATGTCTGAGGCGCATAGAATGGCGTTCACACCAGACGGCATCAACGTCATTAGTATCGATTATCTTGCCTTGCCTGAATGTTTACTTGAGGGGCTCCAACAAATGCAGCAGCGAACGGCTTGTTTGGCTGAGCATATAAAGGGGAATCGTCTCGAGTGGCTGATAGAGGATAAAGATGGCAGTAAACGGCCAGAAGCCGAATTTGCCGCAATGGCTATTAAGATACCGGGTGCGGCAGAGCTCATGATGCAGATGGTGGATAACCTCTGTGCTTTTAGTGATGCCGACTTACTAAGAAGTCGCCAAAATAAAGCAGCATTATCTGATGTTGTTTTGAACTTGGCAGGATTTAATATTGATTACTTGCCTTTGGTCAATCGATATTTGAACAGTATAGACATTGCTCGTTTTGGTGGTTTTCATCTTCAGTATACACTACCACTTATTCAGCAGAAGTATGGTCACAAGCTTTTGAATAAGCTTAAGTATCGTCAGTTTATTAAAAATCTGCCTACAGAATTAAGGACTTCGTGAATGGGGTAGTTGAATAATTTGATGGCATAAAAAACGCACTCCATGGAGTGCGTTTTTATTACTGCTTTAGTTTCAGCTTAATTCGTAATGAATTAGTGCTTAAACATTGCAGAAATAGACTCTTCATTGCTTACACGGCGGATTGCTTCTGCCATCACTGTAGACATTGTCAGCTGTGAAACTTTGTCTAGAGCTGCAATTTCAGGGCTCAATGGAATCGTGTCCGTTACAATCACTTCATCAATTACTGATTCAGCAATGTTCTTAGCTGCGTTGCCAGAGAATACAGGGTGAGTTGCATAAGCGAATACGCGATTTGCACCGTGCTCTTTTAGTGCTTCGGCTGCTTTACATAGTGTACCGCCAGTATCGATCATGTCATCAACGATGATGCAGTCACGGCCTTGAACGTCACCAATGATGTGCATTACTTGAGCAACGTTAGCTTGTGGGCGACGCTTATCGATGATTGCTAGGTCAGAATCATCTAATAGTTTAGCTACAGCACGTGCACGAACAACACCACCGATGTCAGGAGAAACAACTACTGGGTTTTCTAGGTTCTTAGCTAACATATCTTCTAGTAGAACTGGGCTACCGAACACGTTATCAACTGGAACATCAAAGAAACCTTGAATTTGCTCTGCGTGAAGATCACAAGTCAATACGCGGTCAACACCAACGCTTGAAAGGAAATCCGCAACAACTTTAGCTGTGATAGGTACACGAGCACTACGAACACGGCGGTCCTGACGTGCGTAACCAAAGTAAGGAATAACCGCTGTAATACGACCAGCTGATGCACGACGAAGCGCGTCAACCATAACGATAAGTTCCATTAGGTTATCGTTAGTAGGAGCGCAAGTAGATTGAATGATGAATACATCCGCACCACGTACATTTTCATTAATTTGGACACTGATTTCGCCGTCACTGAAAACGCCTACCTCTGCGTCTCCAAGTTTACAAAATAGACGATCGGCTATCTTCTTAGCGAGACTAGGTGTTGCGTTACCGGCAAAAAGTTTAATGTCAGGCACTGTATGAACCTCAGGCGTATGCTTCATGATAGTGGCTGGGATTAAAAAAGTATCCCAGAATGTTGGTTAGCATTGAGCTAATCTCAATGCTAACGGCGATATATTTGCCCCTTTTGCAACAAAGCCTTGAATCGATGCAGGCAATTTCGCCAATACATCTTTAGCTTCATGCTCCTGTTCGAATTGACCGAAAACACAAGCTCCTGTTCCGGTCATTCTGGACGGCGCATATTCTAGCAGCCAGTCCAAGGTCTTGGCAACTTGAGGGTGACGTTTTGCGACTAATGCTTGGCAGTCATTTTGCCAAGAGCTACTCATTAATGTCTCAAGACTTAGCTTTGGGGTATTACGTGGCAGATCTGGGTCTTGGAATACTTCAGCAGTCGATACATGTACTTGTGGAATCAAAACTAAATACCAAGCTTCAAGTGGTTCTACATTTATCAGCTTTTCGCCTACACCTTCAGCAAATGCTGAGAAACTATTAATAAAAACAGGTACATCAGCGCCAAGCATTAAACCAAGCTTTGCCAATTCCTGCGTTGATAACCCGGTTTCCCATAGCTGATTTAATGCTACTAGTGTCGTTGCCGCGTCTGATGAGCCTCCTCCCAAGCCTCCGCCCATAGGTAAGCGTTTGTCTAACCATATCTCTGCACCGAATTGACAATTGGTATAACTTTGGAGTGATTTTGCGGCTTTGAGAATTAAGTTATCGCTGTCGGCGACAACGCCTGCTAAGTTGGAGTGTAACTTGAGTGTTGGCTTGTTTAATACTTTGAAATCTAAGTAATCACAATGTTCTACAAATTGAAATAGAGTTTGTAGTTCATGATAGCCATCTTCTCGGCGGCCATTGATATGTAAAAACAGGTTCAACTTTGCTGGTGCTGGCCAGCCCAATGAAAGTGACGCAGTCATAAAGAATTCTCAGTGTCAGAGGTGGGTTGAATAAGTGTCTGCCCTTGGGGAGCAAGAGCTTGCCATTGGGTTAATTGCAATTTTAAGCGCAGGTTATCTCGTTGTAACTTGAGAAGGCGAGGTACTTCGGCGCCGCTTTGGGTTTGCCAACTGCTAAATTCGACTTCCCAAGGTGGTAATTGCTCGGCATTGATTATCTTTATTGGACGCTGCTGACTATCACTACTAATCAGCTCATCGCCTTGTGTTAGTTGACCTGTTATCCACAGTGGCAATGAATCAAGCGGAATGGACCAGCCAGATACACGAGTTAGTAGACGCTGAGCGTCAGTATCTTGATAAGTCTGGCCATCCACCTCTAGTGTAACAAGCCCAGCTTGGCTGGATAAAGACAAGACCGTAGTACCTAACATTGTGGTTAACTTTAACTCGTCGCGATCTGGGCTATGAAGCCAATATAGATTAGTGCTAAATCTATCTTGAGGCGTTCTAACTGCAAGTTTTCCCTGCATTTCCCACGCACGAGCCTGCTGCACTTTGTTAACAGAGACGGGAACTAGGTTGTCTGGTATGGTAGTTGAGCAACCACTAATTAAAAAGATGCTCAATATCACCCATAGATAAGTGTTTTTTGTGAAGCTGCTCAAATTATTCATCTATTACTGATATAAAAGAGCCCTTATGATACGAGGGCTTGAGTAATTTACCAATGCCCATATGCAAAAATAACTATTTGTACAATGCTTAATGTCGTTTAAGCGTGACATATCTATATATGAATAGTTAAAAAAGTGATGCTAATTGAAAAAATGGGTAAGAACAGAGATTATTATTCGGTTTTGTTAAGCGTATTCTGTTTTTAACAAAATCAATTCAGTAGAATGGCAGCCATAAATGAGATGCCCAAGAGTCCAGAACGAGTCAAATGAGCCTTGTAGCAATCGGAATTAACCATAAAACGGCCACGGTCGACCTACGCGAGAAAGTCGCATTCGCACCAGACAGAATTCATGATGCTATGAAGAGTCTTGCGTCTCGTACTCAATCGGGCGAAGCCGTCATTATCTCCACCTGTAACCGCACAGAACTTTACTGTAACAACAGTGAAGCCGCTGACGTTGTTGCCTGGCTGGAAGATTATCATCAACTTTCTCATGAAGATGTTGAGCCCTGCTTGTACCAATATAAAGGTCAAGAAGCGGTTAAACACTTAATGCGAGTATCGGCAGGCCTTGATTCACTGATTTTGGGTGAACCGCAGATTTTAGGCCAAGTGAAACAGTCTTTTGTAAAAGCAAAAGAAGCGGGTACCGTCGCATCAACAATGGATAAGTTATTTCAAAATACCTTTTCCGTCGCTAAAAAGATCCGTACTGAAACTGAAATTGGTGCTGCAGCCGTATCTGTCGCATTTGCCGCAGTAAGTATGGCTAAGCATATCTTCTCTTCCCTGAGTACGACCCAGGTACTATTGGTCGGTGCGGGTGAGACGATTGAGCTAGTTGCACGCCATCTAAAAGACAATGGTGTTAAAGCCATGGTGGTGGCAAACCGTACAATTTCACGTGCCGAAGCCATGTGTGATGAGTTCGGCGCAACAGCTATTACACTAGAACAGATCCCAGATTTTCTCCCTAAGGCCGATATCGTGATATCCTCTACGGCTAGCCCGTTGCCAATTCTTGGTAAAGGCATGGTAGAAAAAGCGCTTAAGCAACGTCGTCATCAACCTATGTTGTTGGTAGATATAGCAGTTCCTCGAGATATCGAAGCTGAAGTCGCGGATTTAGATGATGCATTTCTCTATACCGTCGATGACCTGCAAAGCATTATTGAACAGAATATGGCCTCTCGAAGAGAGGCTGCCGAGCAAGCAGAATTAATTGCAGACGATCAAGCTCATCTATTTATGGAATGGATCCGCTCATTAGAGTCGGTAGACAGTATCCGTGAATATCGCACCCAAAGTATGGCGATCAAAGATGAGTTGGTAGAGCGAGCGGTCAATAAGTTGGCCCAAGGTGGTAACAGTGAGCAAGTCTTACTGGAGCTTGCCAATAAGCTTACTAACAAGCTGATCCATGCACCGACACAAGCGCTTACCGCTGCGAGTCGCCAAGGGGATTTAAATTCTCTTGGACAATTAAGAGCTGTGCTTGGACTAGATAAAGACTAAGGTTAGCGTTTAAATGAAGGACAGTGTGATTCGTAAGCTTGAAGGCTTACTTGAACGTAACGAAGAAGTATTGGCGTTACTGAGCGATGCTGGTGTTATCGCTGATCAGGAGCGTTTTCGCGCCTTGTCTAAGGAATACTCTCAGTTAGAAGACGTTGTTAGCGCTTTTAAAGCATTTCAGCAAGCAGAAGAAGATTTAGAGTCTGCCAAAGAGATGATGGAAGAAGATGACGCAGATCTTAAAGAGATGGCTCAGGAAGAGTACAAAGAAGCAAAAGCAAAAATTGCAGAATTAGAAGATGAACTGCAAATTCTGCTACTGCCAAAAGATCCTAATGATGATAATAACTGCTTTATCGAAATCCGCGCTGGCGCGGGTGGTGATGAGGCTGCTATTTTTGCGGGTGACTTATTCCGCATGTACAGTAAATTTGCTGAAGGCAAACGCTGGCAAATCGAAGTCATGAACACCAACGAAGGTGAGCATGGCGGCTTCAAAGAAGTGATCGCTAAAATTAGCGGTGAAGGCGTTTACGGTAAGCTTAAGTTTGAGTCAGGCGGACACCGCGTACAACGTGTGCCAGAGACTGAATCACAGGGCCGCGTACACACTTCTGCTTGTACTGTTATTGTATTGCCGGAAGTACCAGAAGCTGAAGCGATTGAAATTAATAAAGCCGACTTGAAAGTGGATACTTTCCGTGCATCAGGTGCCGGTGGTCAGCATGTTAACAAAACTGACTCGGCGATTCGTATTACCCACATTCCAACGGGTATTGTAGTTGAGTGTCAGGATCAACGTTCACAGCATAAAAACCGTGCCCAGGCGATGAGTGTACTTTCTGCTCGTATTCAAGCGGTAGAAGACGAGAAGCGCCGTAGTGCTGAAGAAAGCACGCGTCGTAACTTGGTGTCATCTGGTGACCGTTCAGAACGTATCCGTACATATAACTTCCCACAAGGTCGCGTAAGTGAACACAGAATTAACTTAACTCTGTATCGTTTAGGTGAATTTATGGAAGGTGATATCGATTGTGTTATTGAACCTCTCATTTTAGAGAACCAAGCGGATATGCTTGCAGCACTGGGCGAAGGCTAAACCTTACTCCCCTCATGACTGTGCTATAGAAGAATAAGGATATTCCTTGCAATTAACTATTTCAGGGGCGCTTAAGTGGGCCTCTTCGCAGCTTGAAAGCATTTCAGACTCAGCATCGCTTGATGCTGAGGTGATGTTGCTTCATGTTATTAGCAAGCCGCGTAGCTATTTATACACTTGGCCAGAAAAGAGCTTAGAACCTGAAGAGGTTTTTGAGTTCAAGCAGATGCTTGCTAAGCGTCTTCGCGGCAATCCGATTGCCCACATTGTTGGTGAACGCGAATTTTGGTCTCTGCCGTTTCGAGTTAATCCCACCACGTTAATTCCACGTCCAGACACTGAAATTTTAGTTGAGACGGCACTGAATCTGCCTTTGGCTGAAAATGCTAAAGTGCTCGATTTGGGTACAGGAACTGGTGCTATTGCTTTATCGCTAGCGCATGAACGCAATGAGTGGCAGGTATGTGCGATTGATAAAGTGGATGATGCGGTTGAACTTGCGAAAGAAAACCGAACCAACCTAAAGCTCGAACAAGTTGATGTGTTTCAAAGCGACTGGTTTGACGCTGTAGAGTGTTACGACTTTAATCTGATTGTGTCTAATCCACCTTATATCGATGAAGAAGATGAACATCTTTCACAAGGAGATGTGAGGTTTGAGCCGCAAAGTGCATTAACCGCGCCATTAAGAGGCTTTGCGGATCTGTTTCATATTGCCGATTGTGCTCGTGACTATTTAGCACCAGGTGGTTATTTGCTACTTGAACACGGTTACCAGCAAGCAATTGAGCTAAGAGAAAAGTTAATTGAACTTGGCTATGAAAACGTTGCCACTGTACGTGATTTTGGTAGTAATGACCGCTGTACACTAGGCCGTTGGCCACGTTAATAGCCAGGCTGTAGATGTATGTAAAGGCACTATTGATAGTGCCTTTTTTATTGGCGGTTAAATGCTAAACCCGGCTTTGTTGTTTAAAGTTTGCGCTGTTCCTCTGCTTGTTATCGCGGGATATTGGTTATGGATAAAAGTATGGGGTACACTAGCCGCCTTTGTCAGCAAACAGATCTTTATTCATGGAAACTTTTTACAGTTTGTACCCTGCGTTTAAGCACATGCACATGACGCTTATTGCGACTAGCGTATTGTTTTTCCTAGTCCGTTTCGTACTGCACATGCGCAAGTCACCCGTATTAGAAAAGAAAGCAATTAAAATTGCGCCACACGTTATCGATACGTTCCTTCTGTTATCTGGTTTGATCTTATGTTTCTCTATTCAGCAGTATCCTTTTGTTGATCCATGGATGACTGAAAAGCTAGGAGCCGTTGTTGCATATATCGTGCTGGCCACAATAGCACTTAAAGCAAACCGCAATACATTATTTAAAGTCTTTGCTGCCTTTGGCGCAATTGGCTGGGTTGTTTATGCCGCTAAACTTGCGATCCTTAAGCAAGGGGTGTTGCTCGGTTAATGGCTGATTTAACGCAAAACGACTCAATACGGCTTCCTGAAACGGCTTTTGAAATTGCCGAGCACTTGGGGTTTTCTAAGCAAAAAAATGCAAACTGGGCCTGGCTTGAATTAGCGGGCTCTGTGTTGAGTTTTTATGTTGTTGATAGGCACGACCGTTTAAACGGTTTACTTAAATGGTTTTACAACGATTTAGGTTTTTGTGCTCGCGAAGCATATTACAGCGCAGAAGCGGCAGATTTAGGCAAGTGCCTAACATCGAAGCAAGGTAATAGCACGACGTTAGCAACAGTATTAATGCTGTTGGGTAAGCAACTCGACTTAACTCTTGATTTGCTGCTCTTGCCTGGACAAACAGTGCTTTGTAGCCGAATAGACGATGAAGTGCGCTACATTGACCCACTGACTGGCGCGAGCTTGTCAAAGCATCAGTTACATGTGTTTGTAAGAGGGGAACTAGGTAACTCGGCTAAGTTTAAGCCTAGTTATTTAAAGCCTGCGACAATCAAGCGCATTATTTCTCGTATGATCCACGAAATGAAAGCTGGCAGCATTGTCGCGCATAATTTCGAGCCTGCACTAGAATGTTGTAACTTACTGTTGCAGTGGCATAGTGACGATTTAAATTTAAATCGTGAGCGTGCTTTTATTGCACAACAATTGGGTTGTATAAGTGTGGCTACAGCAGACTTAACTCACTTTGTTGAAAATAGCCCGCATGATCCGGTTATAGAGCTGGTGAAAATGCAATTAAAAGAACTTAGAGAGGAAGTAGAAACTTTCCATTAAGTATCACAACAGGGCCTTCAAGGCCCTGTTGTGTTGCTAGAGTGTATTCTAGCCTTGTTTGAAAATCGTTATAAGTAAAAGACGCCGCCACATAGCGATGGCAAAAGCGTCAATTAAAAATAAAAATAGTAACACCAACAAATTGAATTGTAAGAATAATAAATAGGCAAATCATTGCCAATTTCTAGGGGATAGAGTTCATGAGTAGTACGGATACAGTGACCAGTGCGCTGGTGACAAATGACGCAACTGCGTTAGGTATTTTAGCGGTAGTGCTTGGCTTTGTGTTTTACACCAGTAACAGTAGCAACCCTTTTTGGAAGAAGTTTTATACCTTCGTACCGGCATTGTTAATGTGTTACTTCTTGCCTTCGTTATTGAACACATTTGATATTATCGACGGCAAAACATCAGAGCTTTATTTTGTGGCCTCGCGTTACTTACTGCCAGCGTGTTTGGTATTATTGATCTTAAGTGTCGATTTAAAGGCGATTCTTTCCTTGGGGCCTAAGGCGATAATCATGTTCCTAACCGGAACTGTGGGTATTGTTATTGGCGGCCCAATTGCGCTGCTTATCGTATCGGCTATTCATCCTGAAATTTTGGGCGTGACTGGGCCAGATGCCGTATGGCGAGGCATGACTACGCTTGCGGGGAGTTGGATTGGTGGTGGCGCTAACCAAGCAGCGATGAAAGAGATTTATGAAGTTGGCGGTGATATCTTCTCGATTATGGTGACTGTCGATGTCATCGTAGCCAATATTTGGATGGCTGTGTTGCTGTTTATGGCGTCAAAAGCTAAGCAGATCGATGCCAAAACAGGGGCGGATACCACCGCACTTGAAGCCTTGAAAGATAAAGTTGAAAAATACCATGCCGAAAATGCACGTATTCCAAGCCTCAATGATTTAATGATGATTGTGGCGATTGGTTTTGGTGTGACAGGTTTTGCCCATATCGTCGCTGATTTACTCGGTCCATTTTTTGAAGCCAACTACCCATGGACGCGTGATTACAGTTTAACGTCTAAGTTCTTCTGGTTAATCGTCACTGTAACCACGATCGGTTTAGCTTTATCGTTTACCCGAGTAAGACACATTGAAGCGGCTGGAGCATCAAAAGTTGCTACTGCTTTCTTGTATATTCTAGTGGCGACCATAGGTTTGCATATGGACGTTTCTAAGCTATTAGACGCTGAAAACCTTTGGTATTTTGCTATTGGTATGATTTGGATGATAGTACACGCCAGTTTTATGCTGATCGTGGCTAAATTGATTAAAGCACCATTGTTTTATATGGCAGTGGGTAGCCAAGCCAACGTTGGCGGTGCGGCATCGGCGCCAGTTGTTGCTGCGGCGTTCCATCCCGCTCTTGCGCCAGTAGGTGTGCTGCTGGCGGTATTGGGCTATGCTTTAGGCACTTATATGGCATGGATCTGTGGCCAGATTTTACAGGCTGTAGCAGGCTAAGGCTGCAGTTAAAACCTAGTTGATTAACGCCAAGGCATAGCCTTGGCTCACGAAGAGAGAAAAGATTGATGAGCAATAAAATCATTAGTTTAGGTTCGATTGAGATCGCTAACGATAAGCCTTTTGTGCTGTTTGGTGGTATGAACGTACTTGAGTCACGCGATTTAGCAATGCAAATTGCTGAAACCTATGCCGAAGTTACTCAAAAGCTAGGGATCCCTTATGTGTTTAAGGCCTCTTTTGATAAGGCTAACCGCTCATCAGTGAATTCTTACCGTGGTCCTGGCATGGAAGAAGGGTTAAAGATCTTTGAAGAGATTAAATCGACTTTCAATCTACCGTTGATCACAGATGTGCATGAAGTACACCAATGTGCACCTGTTGCCGAAGTTGTTGATGTGATTCAGTTGCCAGCATTCCTTGCACGCCAAACTGACTTAGTCGTTGCTATGGCAAAGACTGGCGCAATCATCAACGTGAAAAAGCCGCAGTTTCTTGCGCCACATGAGATGCGTCATATCATCACTAAGTTTAATGAAGCGGGTAATGATGAAATCATGCTTTGCGAACGTGGTTCAAGTTTTGGTTACAACAACCTTGTTGTTGATATGCTAGGCATGGACGAGATGAAGCAAACAGGTTACCCAGTGATTTTTGATGCGACTCATGCACTGCAGCGTCCAGGTGGACGTAGCGACAGTGCTGGCGGACGTCGCGCTCAAGCCACAGAGCTTGCTCGTAGCGGTATGGCGCTTGGTTTAGCAGGTTTGTTTATCGAAGCGCATCCAGATCCAGATAACGCCAAGTGTGACGGTCCATGTGCATTGCCGTTACATCAGTTAGAAAACTACTTAACCCAAATGAAAGCGATTGATGATTTAGTTAAGTCGTTTGAGCCTATTGACACTAGCAAGTAACTTTAAAGTATTTTATTCTTCTAGTTCGTTGTTAAAAAAGATAAAACCCTGTCTTAGTGCAGGGTTTTATTGTTTTTGACGAGATAATTTAAGTTTAAATACAGATTAGACATTTATTCTAGTAGGTTATAAAAATACTCGACATTAAGTCGCCTTATTGGCTTAGTTGGCAATAAGATCTACTTAGTGTGAGAAGAAAACATAATAAATAGGTTGAATGATGAAAGCAGATAAACAGGCGCTTGAGGATCAAGGGCCGCAAGGGATGTTAGGTAAGGCACTAGACAGCATTGAAAGAGTCGGTAATAAACTCCCCGATCCTGCAATGCTATTTTTGATTTTGATGTTTGCCGTATGGGCATTATCGGCAATGTTATCGGGTGTGAGCTTTGAGGCTATCGACCCGCGGACAAACTCTCCAATTGTTGTTAATAATCTACTGAGTGCAGAAGCGTTAACTAACTTCTTAACTTCAATGGTAACAACCTTTACCGCTTTTGCCCCCTTGGGTGTGGTACTCGTGGCAATGTTAGGTGTGGGTGTTGCCGAGCATTCTGGCTACATTAACACTGCGCTAAAACGCATGTTAAAAATCACCCCAGCTAAATTTTTAACTCCAGCGGTTGTTCTTGTCGGTATTATTTCTCATACCGCAACCGATGCGGGTTATGTAGTGGTCATTCCACTTGCCGGTGTTATCTTCTTTACTGTGGGCCGTCACCCGTTAGCAGGTATTGCCGCAGCATTTGCGGGGGTATCTGGTGGTTTCTGCGCTAACTTTATCCCGTCTGGTATTGACCCGCTACTGCAGAGTTTCACCCAAGCTGCTGCACAAATTGTAGATCCTAATATTGAAGTTAACCCATTAAACAACTGGTTCTTCGCAGCGTCTTCTTGTATTCCAATCACGCTGCTTATTTGGTATCTAACAGACAAAGTGTTAGAGCCTCGCCTTAATCGTACTCATAAGGTTAACCGTGAAGAAGTTGATCTTCCCGCTATGGAAGAGGAGAAGCCATCAGAGGTTAAAGCATTTCGCGTAGCAACCTTAGTAATGATTGTTGCTATTGCAGCCTTCTTCTCATTAACAGTACCTGAAACCTCAACACTGCGTGACGCTGATGGCTCCCTAACGAGCTTTAAAGCACCGTTGATGCAGTCAATTGTACCGCTAATCTTCATCTTCTTTATGTTGCCTGGTCTGGTCTACGGTTATATGACTGGTGCATTTAAAACCTCTGGCGATGTTGTTCAGGCGATGTCAAAATCGATGAGCGGCATGTCGCATTACATCGTTATGGCCTTTTTCTGTGCGCAGTTTGTGGCGGCGTTTTCGGCATCTAACCTTGGTGCGCTGATTGCGGTTGAAGGCGCTGGTGGTCTAAAAGCACTTAATCTACCAGCTGAAATTACCGTTGTGGGTATGATTATTTTAGTGGGCTTTGTGAATCTGTTTGTGGGTTCATCATCAGCCAAGTGGGCATTGATTGGTCCGGTACTTGTGCCAATGTTAATGCAGCTTAATATCAGCCCAGATCTATCACAAGCGGCTTACCGCGTTGGTGATTCAAGCTCAAACATCATCACGCCATTAATGCCTTACTTCCCGTTAGTTGTGGTTTACTGTCAGCGCTATGTGAAGAACATTGGTATTGGCACGCTGATCTCTATGATGCTGCCATTTAGCTTAGCACTGATGTCTATCTGGAGTGTGTGGTTACTGGCTTACTGGGCGTTGGGTTTTCCACTAGGTCTAGGTGCTAGTTACACTTATGGACTGTAATGTAGAATACGCTTAAGTATGCGACACCTAATTTAAGGTGGCAGCATAAAAATAAAAAGGCCAAGTCAACTGACTTGGCCTTTTGTTTACAGGGGGATGATGGTGATAGGTGTTACTTAGCGAGTGCGTGTTTAGCGGCGTTTTCACCCGCTTTACGACCAAATACTACGGTATCGGCAATCGCATTACCGCCTAGACGGTTATAGCCATGTACACCGCCAGTTACTTCGCCTGCAGCAAATAGACCAGGCATTTTCCAGCTTTGTAGGTTCAACACGTTAGTTTCGGTATCAACTGCTACACCGCCCATTGTGTGGTGAATACCAGGAGCAACCTTAACGGCGTAGAAAGGTGGTTTGCTAAGATCTAACGGCATATCTTCACGACTAAAGGCTGTATCTTTGCCACTTGCTTGGTACTTGTTGTACTCAGTTGCAGTGACTTCTAGTTGGCTCATACCAGTGATTTTAGCGAGTTCAGCAATGGTGTTTGCTTTGCTTAGCATGCCAAGATGCTCATAGCCGCGAACCATCTTTTTCTTTTCAACTAATTGCTCATCGAACACTAACCAAGCGTATTGATCTTTTTGCTTAAGGATTGCGTCAGATGCACGGTCACGGGTTGTTAGTTCATTAATAAAGCGCTCACCATCGGTATTAACCATGATAGCGCCCACACCACGTACAGTTTCGGAGATTAGAATACGGCTATCTTTACCGATTGTTGGGTGCGCTTGAACCCAGTCGATATCAGTCATCGATGCGCCAATTTCTTTGGCTAGCAAGATACCATCGCCAGTTGCTGTCACGTTGTTAGAACTAGTCATATCTTTCATGGTTGGACGATAGTAAGACACCATCTCTTTGTTCATGCCGTATCCACCGGTAGCCAGTACAACTGAGTCAGCAGCGATCATGTTGTAACCGCTGTGACGGCCATGAACGACAACACCTGCAATAGATTGGTCATCGTTGAGTACAATCTTCTCAACGCGTGAATTGACGCGTACAGGAATATCACGCTTGTCGGCAGCTTTACGTAAAGTATCGATAATGTGTGGACCAACTGAAGCGCCACCAGATGGACGGTGAGTACGTTCTACTCGTGCACCACCAGAACGTTTTAAATCGTTCATATTAGCGCCTAAAGATTCAAGCCATGCTACAGCGCCTGCAGACTCTTCAGCTAAGATCTTAACTAGCTTAGGATCGTTTTGGTAACGGCCGCCTTTCATGGCATCTTCTGCATACCATTCAACTGTATCTTCAATGCCTTTGGCTTTTTGTTGTGGTGTACCTACAGCGTTAATACCACCAGCAGCAAGCATAGAGTTGCCGCCAGTGTAGGCAGCCTTTTCAAATAGCACGACTTTCGCGCCAGCTTCTTTAGCTGAAATGGCTGCGTTAAAGCCCGCTGAACCACCACCTACAATGATGACATCCACAGTTTCAACTGGGCCTTTATCGATAGCCTTTTGAATTTTGGCTTGATCCCATGAACCATCCCATTTCTTTTTCGCTTTTGAATCAGCGAATGGCATATCCATTTCAAAGTTATGGCAGTTATTACATGTTAGCTGTGGTTTAGCGTGCGCAGTGTGGCAAGAGGTACAGTTAATATCACCTAAGTGTGATGTATGCGGATCAAATGCGAGTTTGTCATTGGCAAGGTCTTCATAAGAGCCATGACAAGATTTACATTGGGCGTTTTCATGTGTTTGGCTGTCAGTTAAGCCTTTTTTGATATCTTTTAATTTGGCAGATACGTGGCAAGAGTCACAACCAGCCATATCGGCATGGAAACCTGCAAGATCATTGCTTTTCGCAACTGCAGCGCCCGAAGTTAATAGCAATACTGCCATTATCGAACTGATTTTATTTAGTTTCATCATTTGCTCCATAGTTTTGTTATTCAGGTGTTTTGCTGCCACCCTGATTTGGAGCTAGGTTAATCATTTAAATAATATAAAACTTAGACCTATATCATATTAGGTAGTTGGCTCAGTTTTTATTAAACCTGTTTAAAATTTTCTTAAAATGCTATTTGCAGGGCTTTGGTGTGATCACTGTCAACAATGAAAATAAAACATCCACATATACTTTTTAACAAATATAAAATAACAGGTGTTGGATGATGAACAGAAAAATAAAACTATCGGCTATTTCATTAGCATTGGTAAGTCAGTTTACTCTTTTAGGTAATGCTTACGCGCTTGATGGTATAACAGATAATGACTATTTAGAAATAAAAACACGTACAATATTTTTTGACCGTGAATATGATGAAACCCCTGATAAAGACAGTAATACATTAGCGCAGGCGTTAGAACTTAATTATCAGTCGGGTAAGATCTCTGATTGGTTTAAAATTGGATTATCTGCTTATGGTGTTGCAAATATAAACTCAACCGGAACAGATAATGCGCCTGGCATTATGCCGGATGATCCAAATGATGAAAATAATGTTGAAAGTGCCTTTGGTAAAATAGGTCAGGCCTATGTTGAAGTGTTACCAACAGAAGGGCTTTCGCTTAAACTGGGTTATCAAAAAACCAAGCAAATGTTTTTCAGCACTTCAACGAGTCGCGCTATTCCAAGTAGTTTTCGTGGTTTAACAGGCTCTTACCAAGCACTTGATTCAGTTAAAGTATATGGTTACGCATTTGACCAATGGAGTGGCCGTAATAGCGATGAGTGGACAGATTTTGCAGCAGATACAGATGGTCCTCAGATTGACCTTATTTGGGGTGTAGGTGCTCAGTTTAAACAAGGTAAATTTAGCGCTGATGTAGAGTATATGGTGTCTGATGATTACCTGAAAAAGTTCGGTTTACGTGGTAGTTATGTGGATACAATAGGTCAAGGAAAGCTAAAACTTTCTGGTGGTTATTTCACTTCGTCTGATAATGGCGCCTTGTTTGCTGAGAGCGGTGATAAGAATATTGACGGTATTGAAAGCAACGATGGTTCTGTGTGGTTTCTCGATGCGGACTATAAAGTTCATGCATTTAGCCTGGGAGTAGCCTTCAGCCAAACTGGAGAGATCTGGATTGAAGATAACTACAAAGGCGACCACGGTTCAAACCCACTACCCACTCGCGCTCCAATCGGCCCGGATTTTACCAATGCTAATGAATCGGTTTGGCTAGCCCGTGTAGGTGTTGATTTCGGCAAACTAAACTCTAGTTTTGACGGGTTAACGACTAAGATTACCTACGCCAAAGGTACTGATATTGAAAACGCTGCTGACGCGAGTAAAGGTGAAGCGGAAGAGAAGTTTTTTGCTATCGATACACGCTATAAATTGCCTATGGTAAAAGGTTTATCCTTACGCTATTTGTATGCTGATTATCAATCTACTGAGATAGGTTCAGTTCAAGGGGTTAAAGGTGATAACGTGGACCACCGCGTTTATATTGATTACAGCTTTAAGTTTTAATCTATTTTAACTTTAATAATCAATTTATATATATTGAGAAATATAAAGCGGTGTCGATTAAAATAGCCGCTTTATTTTATTAATAGATTGGGGGTGAGAGTTTGTTAATTGATTAGTGAGTTCCTATCTATGTTTAGTATGTTTTTTAATTGAGTGGTCTTTATTGTTGTTTTAGTTGGGTGGTCTTTCTATTAGTTTTTTCTATTAAATTTTTAATAGAAAGATTTGTGTATTGTTCTTGGACTTGACTTGATTGCATAGTTTAGCTTTTTTTAGTGGCTGGTTTAGTGTTTGGTTATATGTTTTTTGTGTTGGTAAGTTAAAGTGTACCCTAAAAAAGACGTCTATAGCTTTATTTACCATAGCGATGATTTCGATAATTAGGCTTTGATTTAAAAATAACAGATAGAGCTAATAATTAGTGTAATCCTAGCTACTTACTCAAGTGTATTTAAGAGTTAAGGGCTTAATAACTGCAGGATGACCTTTATAGCTGAACGTTTCTAACTATACATGTGAGTGCTTACTTTAGCGGTCTCAGGTCAAATAAACGGCTAACTTTGTACCTAGTTAACAGTTCCATACTTTTAAATAGGATTAATTTAATCTTAAATTGTGGTTTCGATATACTTTAGTGGAGCCCGAAAAATAAGATAAAAATATGAGAATCACGCTAAAGCAACTCACTATATTTAAAGCCATTCATCACAGTGGACAGATCTCTAAAGCGGCGAAAGATCTGCACATGTCTGTGCCAGCGGTAAGCATGGCATTGAAAGACCTAGAAGGCTCACTAGGGAGTCGCTTATTTGATCGCAACAGTAATGGTTTAGTGATCAATGATAACGGTAAAGTGATTTTGCCGTATGCCAATGAAATGCTCTCAAAAGGTATGCAGCTTGAGCAGATGTTCTCTGAACAATCTAATGGCATACGTGGTAGCTTGAAAGTGGGTAGCAGTAAAACTGCGGGTAACTATGTGTTATCGCGTAAAATCCCTCTATTTAAGAAGGAGTTTCCTTCGGTAGATATTAAGCTAGTTGTTGGTAATAGTATTACTATCGAACAGATGGTGAGTGAAAAAGAGCTGGATTTGGGTTTTATTGATGCCAAACCCGGTAGTCAGAACCTAAACAGCACTAAGTGGCTTAAAGACAAAATTTGTATTGTCACCGCGCGCACCAACCCTATTGCTGCAGAGCCAATATCTGCCGAACGGTTATCGCAAGAGTTGTGGGTGCTTGATGAAACTAACTCTATTTCACGTATTAGAGCGGTTCAATTGCTGAAAAGTGCCAAAGTTAATATTGAGCAAGAACTGACCATGACAACAATGGGCGCAATTAAGCGTGCAATTGGTACCGGAATAGGGGTAAGTGTTTTGCCTTGGTTAGCCGTGGTTGAAGAAGTCGAGCGTGGAGAATTAATCGAACTTGACTTACCTTGTTGGGATCACCAGCGTCAGTACTGGGCGATCACGCGTGAGAATGAAGCGCTTGGAGAGCTGGCCAGTAAGTTTTTAGCGTTTTGTAATACAGATTGTTAGTAAGGCGGCTTTTATCACGATAACAGCCGCACTGCCGGAGAATTTTCGTGATCACCGCTGACCCCGTAATTTTTGGACTCATAGCACTATTACTCGGTGCAATTTTTTATACCAGCAAGCTAAAACAGCCATTTTGGCAAAAGCTATATCGATTTATGCCTGTGATGGTAATGTGCTACTTTCTGCCGTCATTATTCAATGCCACAGGTTTAATCGATCCAACTGATAGCCAACTTGCAGCTATCTCTTCGCGTTACCTTATGCCCGCTTGTCTCTGTTTATTGATTATTAGCGTTGATTTAAAGGCGATTCTTCAGCTTGGCCCTAAACTGATTCTTTTGTTTCTAGTCGGTGGTGTTGGCGTTATTATAGGCGGTCCTATAGTGCTATATGGCTTTGCGACTCTGGTGCCAGACTCAATTACTTGGTCTGGCAGTGATGCTGCGTGGCGCGGTATGGCAACATTGGCCGGCAATTGGGTCGGTGGCACTGCTAATCAGTTAGCCATGAAAGAGGTGTTTGCAGTAGGCGATGGCATCTTTTCGATAATGATCACCGTCAATGTAGTGTTCTCTGCTATTTGGATGTCATTTCTACTCTTTTGCGCGAAACATGCGGCTGTGATTGATAATAAACTCGGCGCAAATACTAGCGGTTTAGCGGTTTTGCAGCAGTCAGCTGCCGCCCTTGAAAAGCAAGTTAAGCGGATGCCACAATTAACAGATTTTATGCTGATTTTTGCTGTGGGCTTTGGCGTTATGGGAGTTGGACATGGAGGCGCTGATTTATTGGTGCCATTTTTTGAGCGTGAATACCCTGAGCTGGCAAAGTTTAGTTTAACTTCTGAATTCTTTTGGATCGTAATAATAGTGACATGCGTTAGTGTGTTGCTGTCATACACTAAGGTGCGCGACTTAGAATATGTGGGAGCTTCAAATGTCGCATCGATGATGTTGTACTTTTTAATCGCTATTATGGGATTACAAATGGATATTACTGCTATCGCTGATTTTCCTATTTACTTCATTATTGGCTTTTTATGGCTGCTGATCCACGCACTTTTAGTTATTGCTATAGGCTTAATCACCCGCTCTCCTGTTGCATATATGGCGATAGCCAGCCAATGTAATCTAGGCGGCGCGGCATCATCGCCAGTGGTTGCTATTGCTTTTCACAAAGGTTTTGCGCCAGTCGCAGTGCTGTTGTCTGTATTAGGTTATGCTCTAGCTACCTATATGGCTTGGGTTTGCGGTGAGTTATTGCGACTTGTGACACCTGGCTGAAGTGTTAAGCCTGCTATTTCAGTGGGCTTCTTTATTTAAGTTAATTTATTACCGCATCACTGCAGTTCCTCGTTTAGCTTATTCTTTTTCGTGATAGCGAGTATCAACTAACTCCCAGATTTTATTATTAATAAAGTGCATACTAATGGCTCTTTAGATTCAAGATTAAGTGTTGGAATGGTTGATGAGTTGGATATTTTTTACTTTTCTTGCAGCCTTTATGCAGGCGTGGCGCAATGCGTTTCAAAGTCTATTAAGTAAAGACGTCAATATCGCCGGGGTTACCTTAGCGCGCTTTATTTGGGCTACGCCGATAGCGATGCTCTACTTGGCGGGGTTATACGCGTGGCAGCCAGTGGGATTGCCTTTTATCACTCTTAAGTTTAGTGCCTATGTGTTGGGCGCATCGGCAATGCAAATACTAGCAACGGCCTTAATGGTGAAACTATTCAAAATGAAAAATTTTGCCGTGGGAGCTGGACTTGCAAAGAGTGAAGCCATAGTTGCAGCGATTTTAGGAGTGGTATTTTTTGGCACCGAGCTATCGCTTTTAGGTTGGATAGGCGTGCTGATAGGTGGTATCGCGGTATTTATGCTGAGTACTAAAGGCGGCGTTAAACAGCTTTCTTTTGCGACTATATTACTTGGGCTTGCCTGCGGAGCTGCCTTTGCGCTGACCTCACTCTGGGTACGAGAAGCAAGTTTAAATCTCGATTTACCATTTCCGCACCGCGCGGCTTGGGTGCTGCTATTTGTGATTGCGATTCAAACCACAGCTCTGCTTATTTACTCAAGTCTTGTTGATAAAAATACCCTTGAGGGCTTAATGCAAAGGCCCAAACTGACGTTATTAACTAGTGCTACAAGCTGTATTGGTTCAATTGGTTGGTTTAGTGCTATGTCGCTACAAGCAGTGCCTTATGTTAAAACGCTTGGCCAAGTTGAGGTGTTCTTTACCTTACTTATCGCAATGCTATGGCTAAAAGATAAGGTAAAGGTTAAGGATATGCTGGCGCTGATTCTAATTGCGGTCGCTGCAATATTAGTGATGTGGAGTTAGTTGTCACTCACTTTACCTTTTGTGTTTGAGCCGTTTTTTGCTCAGAGCAATAGAGAACTGCGCACATAAAATCCCAAGAGTTGCACCCGCAATCAAGTCACCAAGGAAGTGATAATTCTGACCTAATTGACCCGCTATAGCGCCTATCATCGCCAGTAACCATAGCCAATATAACTTTGGAAAGCGCCACCAAAATACGCTTACCAATGCGAAAGTGAACAGGGCGTGTCCGGAGGGAAATGAATTATAGGCAGGCCCTATGGCAAAGGGATGAAAGCTTTCTACCCCATTATGGATCCAGGAGGGGTTACTGCCCGCTGTGGTATGGATCCAGGTTTCTGGCCAAGTGCGGCCAAATATAAATTTTGCCGCTAATCTGACCATTGTTGCAGTAATGACGGTGAAAGTTAATGCCAGTGCGAAGTTTGCATATTGCTGACGGAATTTGGGCTTAATACAGCCAAGAATAATCAGCGCTGTTAATGTTTCAAATAGCAGCGGCATTTGGCTCAGTGGTTTGAAAATATCACTAGCATCGACATTTAAATGCATCCAAGTCGAAATAGGTCGATCGAGAAACAGTACGCTGAAAACAATTAAACAGCAGCTGGCAAGGTAGAGCCAGAAACAGTTTCTTAGTGACAGAGTCATAGGTCGGAGCTTATCTTGGAGTTCTTTATCTTCGGCTTCTGGGCGTATGCTAGGGGTCATCAAAGAATATTAATCTGTGGCGAGTAGGCAAACAGTTTAGGGAGCCTTGGCGACAACGACAAGCGATAAAAGCCTAGTGGATGTTATCGTCACTCTTTATTTGAGGCCTTCATCGCGATTGAAATACAAATTGCAGCCCCACCCCAGGTGAGTAGCAAAGCGAATATCATCATGATAATAGCACCTGTGCTCATGGCTTTGGCTCCTTTGAAATATTGTTGCCGGAAATGACACTGATAAAGATAGCGGTAAACAGCATGCTTGCCACCAGCCCCCAGCCGAGAAATAGTTGATCTGCAATAGGGTAGTCGCCATAGCCGTCGGTTAATGTCGTGATCAGGTTTTTAACCAGAATAATTGCAAGCATGATAGGGCCGATAAAGCGCAGACAGATCTCCATCCACTTGCCGATACTGAATTCGCTGCAGCGATTGGCATAATCACGAATATCGGCAATCTTAAATAACCAGGCAAGGATAATAAGCTCTATCAGGCAGCTAGAGAGCAAGGCGATGTTATTGATAAAGTAATCGACAAGATCTAACAGTAGCAAGCCGCCATTACTAGAAAATGCCATAGAGACAACAAAGCCCGTACCACAAACCAATAATGCCGCTTTTTTGCGTGACAACGACAGTTTATCCATGACCGCAGAGACCACTGCCTCAATAATTGAGATATGTGAGCTTATCCCTGCAACCACTAAAGCTAAGAAGAATAGTGGTCCTAAGATGTAGGGGGCTGGCAGTAAATTAATAGCGGCAGGGATGGTAACAAAAGCTAGACCTACACCTGATGAAACCACATCCGTTATCGGCTTGGCTTGCTCCTCAGCCATATAGCCAAGAACCGCAAAAATCATGATGCCGCCTAAAATAGAGAAGCCACAGTTAATTAATACCGTCATAAAGGCATTGTTATTAATATCGGATTTCTCTGGTAGGTAGCTAGAGTAAGCCAACATGATGGCAAAGCCGACACTTAAGGTGAAAAATATCTGTCCGTATGCCGCTGACCAAACTTTAGCATCCCAAATCATGCTGAAATCTGGCCTGAATAGGTAATTAAGCCCTTCTAGGGCGCCAGGAAGAAACACAATTCTGGTGATAAAAAGTAGTACCATGATGAAAAGCAGTGGCATCATGATTTTGCTGGCACGTTCGATACCGCCTTTTACACCACTGTATACCGCAAGGGTCGTAATACTCCAAGCTATCGCCATGGGGATAGCAATATGAAACTGCATGGACCCTAGCTTTGTGGGGGAGTTATCGCCGAGTTGTAAGTATTCTTTGAAGAAAAAGGCATTCGTGTCGGTTCCCCAGCTTTGGGTAATAGAGAACGAAAAATAGGAGATAGCCCAGCCTATAATAGCGACATAGTAGATAGCGATAACAGTAGCAATAAATACTTGGAACCAACCTAGCCATTCAAGTTTAATCCCGAGAGAATCTCCCAATCTGGCAAAGACTCGAGGCGCTGCGCCGCGATACTTATGCCCTAGGCTAAACTCCATAATCATAAATGGAATCCCGGCGGTTAACATGGCGAAAAGGTAGGGGATGAAAAAGGCTCCGCCGCCGTTTTCATACGCCATATAAGGAAAGCGCCAAATATTTCCTAAGCCAATAGCTGATCCCACTGCAGCAAGAATAAAGCCTGTCCTTGAGTTCCATTGCTCTCTTTGCATTATTTACGCCTGTCCTCGCCTTGTGTAATAGCAATAAGTATAAGAAATCTCATTTTTATTAATTTTAGTCAGGATTGAAGAACTTGCAGGGACTAAAGCTAAAGTAAACCGTAAACATAGAGCATGTAAGGTGGAGTGAGTGGTTGTATTTTAAATTTGTAACTCTAGATGAATACTCAGTTTAGCCCTGCGGTGACTTGGCTGGCTCTCTACATGAGCGAGAGTACACGGGATGACTAAGCTATAGTTATGCAGGCTGATATTTTGCTTCTATCTGCTGAACCTGCTTAAGTAGCTGCTGATTATAAGGGGTATTGATTCGAAGAGCCTTGCCTCGTGCAACAACAAAACCATTAATAGCGTTGATTTCAGTTGCTCGCTGGTGGTACACATCTTGGTGCATTGAGGATAGGTTATTTGCTGTCAGCTTAATAACTTGATAAACCCGTTCAAGTAAATTTTCTAGTGTTAATGATATACCATCTGTTTTAGCCACCATAACCAACTCATTGACAGCATTGTAAATAACGTCTCGATATTTTTTATCGTTAAGCTCGCCATTGGTACAGTTATTAATAGCTGTTAGTGGGTTTATTGCTACGTTTACTGCCAGTTTTTGCCAAAGTAATGGCAAAATATCTTGATGCCACTCACTATTGGTAATGGCTTTCAGTAGTGTGTTTTGGATTTGATGATCTAAGGCTGGTGCTGTAAATGGGCCGATTTGAGTTAAACCCGTGCCAGTTTGCTGGACGTGATACGTACTTAACTTGAGTGCAGCTTGTGAGGTTGTACCTAAACTTAATCCTCGCCCGTTTAGAATCGATTCTATTTCAATGTGCGGTCCCATGCCATTGTGGAGCATCAATATATGGGCATCGTACGGCAAATCGTTGATAACAGCTTCCAATGCTGATTTGACTTGGTAAGCTTTGACACAAACTATCAACAGTGCGGTATTGGCCAACATTTTCGGGCAATCATTAGCGCCGATAAGGAGCGCGTCACGATTATTTATTTGTCCATTCATGCCAGTAAAGGCAAGGGGAAGCGTTGATGAGTTATCTTCTCGACCAATTAGGTTTAGCTTATAAAGGCTTGGCACACTTTGTAGTTGGTGGTAAATAAGCTGGCCAATGGCACCAGCGCCTAAGATAGTTATTTGCTTATTGGTGCTAGCAATTTGAGAAACATTAGATTGAGACGAACTCGATAGCGACATTGGCGTGTAGGCCCTTAAATTGTGGCGCATTAGTGGCTTTAAACTTGTAAAACGTTATCAGTGTAATGACTAATTACTCGGTTCTATTAATTTGGTGACTTTAATATAACGACAATATAACCAGTGAGTAATGTAGAACAGAGATATACCAACCATATCGGCAATAAAATCGCCAATTGAAGCGCTACGGTAGGAAAGCTGAGATTGAACTATTTCAATAAACACCGCGTAGCAGGCCAAGATCACAGCAAGTACATACCACTTTGGCTTAAAGGCTAAATAAGTAAGGTAAGACAAAACAAAAAAACTACCAACATGGCCCATTTTATCAAAATAAGGGATCCCTGTTGGATAATAGTTAGGCTTGGAAAAAACCAGATAACTTACCACTATGAGTGTTACAGCAAGTGCCCATTTAAAAATTGTTTGTCTAGTTATCACGTTATCGTCATTTGAGTTATTTGGGTTAATCATAAGAAAACCCATAGCCAAAGTCACCATTAAGGCGAGATTTCGTCATAATTAGTGGTTTATTTGCTTCAAGTTCAGAGGCTCAATGCGTAAAATACCGCAACAGACATTTTTTAAGGACCAAACTTATGCCTTCAATGGATATTGTTTCAGAAGTAAATGAAGTTGAACTGCGTAACGCGGTTGATAACTCAGTGCGTGAACTGAAAGGCCGCTTTGATTTTCGCGGTAAAGAAGCCAGCATCGAGTACAAAGATCACGTAGTGACTTTAACGGCTGAAGATGACTTCCAGTGCCGTCAGTTAGTTGATATTTTGCGTATGCAAATGAGTAAGCGTGATGTCGATCCTAAGTCGATGGATGTTGACGAAAAAGCGGTACACAGTGGTAAAACATTCTCTTTAAAAGTGAAGTTTAAAGAAGGTATTGAAACCTTAGTCGCCAAAAAGTTAGTGAAACTAATTAAAGACAGCAAGCTAAAAGTCCAATCATCTATTCAAGGTGATTCAGTGCGCGTTACAGGTAAGAAGCGTGATGATCTGCAGCAGGTTATGGCTTTGGCTCGTGAGTCTGAACTAGGTCAACCATTCCAGTTTAATAACTTCAGAGATTAATCAACTGAACGGTATGATTCTCGATTAGGGCTGCCAAATTGGCAGCCCTTGCTTTAAGGCTAACCTTTGAGTTTATTTATTTCTTCGTTAACCTCATAGCCTTTGTCGGTAATAATCTTTTCCAAAACCACTAAACGGTGTTGGATACTTTTTACCTCATCAATAAGCTTCATTTTATCACTGCTATCGATTTTTGCTTCAAGCTGCTTCATACGAAAGCGATATTTAAAAAAGTCAGTTCCAAAGATGGCAAAAACAATAATCGCAACAATAATAATTTGACCAATATCCATATCCATATTTTTTCCCTTTACTATTCCAAGTTAGTTACATTATGAATACATGTAAGCAATTAAAGTGCCAATAAATTAATTTCATTTATCTCAATGCTTTATGATTTTTTTATGGCAAATTTAAATATTTCGAATCACATCAATCAACTATTTTGCTCATTTGTTGGTTATTTATGCCACCGGGTAAAATAACAGCTAACGATAGGGCTTATTTTAGCTTCCTAGCTCTTTTGGCTTATCTTGCTTCACTATATCGTTTGGCTCACTTTGGTTGGGGTTAGGTGCATACTTTTGTACCAGTAGTATGAGTCCAAGCACTGGGAAACCGATTAAGCTGGCTGCAATAAAGAAACTAACGTAGTCATAGGCATCGATATAAGCACCTGAGAATCCTGCTACGAATTTAGGGAAGAGCAACATAATTGATGATAGCAGGGCATATTGAGTAGCACTATACCCGCTGCTGGTTAAGCTTGATAGGTAAGCAATAAAGGCCGCGGTGGCAATACCAGCACTGAAATTATCCACTGAAATAGCAAAGGTTAAAAAGCTAACGTTGTAGCCAATCATGGCTTGATAGGCGAACAATAAGTTAGTCACAGCGACAAGCAAGGCTCCTAAGAAAAGGATCTTCATTGTGCCGTAGCGTGCAATCAATAATCCGCCAGCTCCGGCACCAACTAAGGTCATTATTAGGCCGTAAATTTTACTCAATGTAGCAATTTCTGTTTTTGAAAAGCCCATATCGACATAAAATACATTAGCCATAATCCCCATCACAATGTCGGAGATCCGATAACAAGAAATAAGTAACAAAATTAAAATCGCACTGCGACCGTAGCGTTTAAAGAAGTCGATAAAAGGTAGTACGCTTGCGGTGTAAAGCCAAGATAGGCTAGCTGCAATGACTCTTGGATAGCGTTTGGAGAATCTGTCTTTTAACTCAGCTTCTTGATTATCGACGGTTTTTGTCTCAACGGTGGGCTCGGTGCTAAATAGGGTGGTTAATATACCAATAGACATAAGTCCTGCCATCACTATATATGCGGTTTGCCAAGACGTTAAACTGTATGCTTCGCTATTGGGCTCTATCCAAGCAGCAATAGTTAATGCACCTGCTGTAGCTACAATCATGGCGCTGCGGTACCCGACCTGGTAAGCGGCGGCAAGTGCCGCCTGCATTTTTACAGGAGCAGACTCAATCCGAAATGCGTCAATAACAATATCTTGTGTAGCAGAGGCAAATGCAACCATTAGCGCAAATAGTGCTAGCCTTTCAAGATCTGCTAACGGGTCACTTTGACTCATTCCGACAATCGCTGCTACAAGTAAAAGTTGGGCAAACATCATCCAGCCGCGTCGGCGCCCCAATAGTCGAGTGAATATAGGAAGCGACATTCTGTCGACAAGTGGTGACCAAGCCCACTTAAACCCATAAGCTAGTGCTATCCAGCTAAAGTAACCAATTGCTGTACGGTCAACACCAGCTTCCCGAAGCCAGAACGACAACGTTGAGAATACCAACATTAACGGTAGGCCTGCGGAAAAACCGAGCAATAACAGGATAAGAACCCGTTTATGACAATAAATTGATGCAGCGTCTTTAAAACGCGAAAAGAAAGAATGCACGGGGGCGAACCACCTAAGGTAGGGAAATAACAATGAGTTCAACTAGCTTACGTAGGACGGTGCCAGGGTTCAAGGGCACAATAATGTTTTTTACTTCACGATAGTGATTACTGCCGGAGGGGTTAATACCTGCACTAGATTTACTTCATTTAAAGACAATAAAAAACCCAAACCAATTAATGGTTTGGGTTTTACTTACTTTTTGATGTGATATTACAGCTTTGGATTCAAGGTCTGATCCCGATACAACCTTGAGGAATTTGCCCGCCTAGACTTAAGTAATCACAGCAGTCATCAACTTGCTTGCGCAAAAATTGATTTCCTCTAATTGCCCAGCTGGGCCACCTATCAAAGGCGTGTAACAAGTGCCAGAACACACGTTCCATATCTGTTTGCGCATCACCCTGATGATTGTACGTCTGCCATTCTTCAAGGGTGTCCCATAGATATAACTGGATTTCGTTGAAGTCGAGCTTATCGCTCAAAAATGCTTTTCCGTAGAAAGCCAGTTGGGGCGCCTTACCATCAATGAATTCATCCGCCGTCATTGAGCCGCCTCTTTATCATATACGCCAATAAGTATAGGCATCAACTTTGAGCTTTGACTCAAAAAATTTCAAAAAAATTCAAAATTGTTTCAAATTTAAACACGCCTAAAATACGCATGATCTAATTACTGATTAGTTACGTGGTAATAACGTTGCCTTCTTTAATACGATGTCTTGTACCGGAAAATCAGGCCAGTCAACAGTGGTATTAAATTCAGTAGGGACTAAAGACATGGCTTGTAGTACATCCATCCCCTCAGTTACTTCACCAAATACAGCATAACCCCAACGGCGAGAAGAGGGATCTAATTTCTCATTGTCGACCACATTAAAGTAGAATTGACTACTAGCTGTATGAGGCTCTGCTTCACGGGCCATTGCAATAGTGCCGGTTAAATTAGATAGGCCATTACCTGACTCATTAACAATTAAATCGGCGGTTGGCTTTTCTTGTTTGTTTAAATCTAAGCCGCCACCTTGCACAACAAAGTCAGCGATAACACGATGGAATAGGGTATTATCGTAATGGCCTTTAACAACATAGGTGAGAAAGTTATCAACTGTTATTGGTGCGCGAGTTCTATCAAGCTCTACAACGATTTTCCCCATGCTGGTTTCTAGTGCGACTTGCGGATAAAGCGTATTAGGCTGAATGTCTACTGCATAGCAAACCTGACTTGCAAACAATAAACTCACAGACGCAAGTGATTTTAAAATCCAAGCTTTCATAATATGTCCTTTTATAAGCTGAGACTTATTGCTGAATAAACTGATTCAGCTCTGGGTCGTTAATAATATTTTGAGTTAACTCGCCAATGAGCTTATTCATCTCTAGTTCAAGCGTAGCAAAGTCAGCACCGAATGGGCCTTTCAATAGTCCTTTCGCGCGGTAGCGTTTAGTCAGTTCTTGATTAGCGTTTTTAGCAATAACATTAATGATCACTTGGCTATTTGCTTCAAAACCAAAGGTACCCTCGTCAACGTCGGTAAGCAGTTGCTCTAACTGGATCTGCATATGTTTAACAGAGCCAGGGTCAATGCGGTAGCCAGCTTGAGTAAATCCATCCCTGAATACTTGATCCATTTGTACTCGTGGAGCTTCTGACGGGCTCACTAAGCGTGCAGCTTTGTCGCCGTCATTAAAGCGGACGATAAAGTTCGCTGAGCGTGTATCGATAGTCTCAAGTGCGACGGGAAGTGCCGACTCCGTTTGTAGTTCAATCGCAGGGACTTCTGGATTAAGTGCGATATGAGATGGCCCTTGGTTAGCACAACCTACTACAGATATGGCTGCAGTTATAAGTAAAAGTAAACGTTTCATTTTCACTATCATAGACAAATGTTTGATGCTATCAGCATACCAGAATAACGTTGGTATTCCAGCAGCTACGCTGCTCTTTTTATCGTTGCTTACCGGTTGCTAATATTGCTTATGGATTAATCTCGAGAACTTATTGTAGTATGGCGAAATTGATAGATGAGAAGCGTTAATTTATTTATAAACTGAGCGTTTCACTGTTGTTCTAAAAGCGTATTTAAAGGAGTTAATATGCGAATACTTTCTTTGCTGGTTGCTGGGTTACTCTGTGGCGATGCAATGGCTGCTCAAGGCGATCATATTATGGGCGCTAATGTGGGGTATGGTTCTCAAGATTTTGAGGGGATCACAAGCGATAGCTCAACAAGCGGTGATAATGTTATGTATGACATTTATTATCGTTATATGTGGCACGATAACTTTGGTGTTGAAGCGGGCTACCTTTCTGGTAGTGGCGGCATTATGAGCGCGTTTGTAGGGATAATAACCAAAGTAAATAGCATTGAATATAAGGGATTTAGAACAGCTCTATATGGTGAATATATGCTCTCTCAAAGCAACCGCCTTTACGCTAAGCTGGGGGCCAGCGCGAATGAACTTAGCTATGATTTAGAAGGCGGTAATGGTGGAGTAAGGTCTTTAAGTGACAATGGTGTAGACCTGTATACAGCTGTGGGATGGGGGATTAGGTTTAACTCAGATTTAGGCATGAACATTGAATATCAATATATCCCAATTCAAGAACTGACAGTACAAAATTTGAGTATTGGTATCAGTTACCGTTTTTAACCATTACCAACTTAATAGCGCGATTTAAGGCGCTATTTTTATGATTGACTCTTGATTTCATACCGCTAGATAACACATTTTTATGGCAAATAAATCTTGCATATCAACAAGAGGAACATGAAGGCTCTTGGCTATAGTGATACTTTATTGCAGATTTACAACGGCTACACTGTCGCTGAGTTTGTTTGGGAAGTGGCTTACTGTTCGCCAAATTAAGACTGCTTAGGCGTGACTTAAGTTGAGCTTAAGGCCAATTGAGTAGCCTAAGACGTATAATGGTGATTATAGAGTGTAGCGATGAAATTGAGATTGACGCTTGCCGTCATAGCGACAGTAGCATGCGTACCAGTTCAAGCTGAGCATGTTATTGGGACTGGAGTAGGTATTGGTCTACAAGATTTTGAATCAGTTGATGGTGAAGAGATCGGCGTTAGTGACGGGATTAATACTGAGTTATTTTACCGCTATATGTTATCGGAACATTTTGGTATTGAAGCAGCGACCTATGCAGGAACCGGCGGAGTATTGAGCACATTAGGTGGCGTGTTATTTGATGTAAGAGATATGCGTTATACCGGAGTTAGGGCCTCGGCTTATAGCCACGTTTACCTGTCACAAGCTAATAAGCTATTTGCTAAAGTCGGAGTGACTCAGTCCCACCTAAAGTACAAGATAACGAATATTTGGAACCAAGAACCTTCACGGGAAGTATCGAGTCATGGCTCTGATATGTTCGTGGCCGTTGGGTGGGGGATGGACTTTAAGTCAGGAGTTGGCGTTACTGCGGAGTACCAATATCTGCCTATTCAAGAGATGAGGGTCAATAATTTTTCGGTAGGAGTTAATTACCGCTTTTAAGCTGTGGTAGCTTAAAAAGCGCTAAAAGAATAAGTCTTTTATTAGTTTACATGTTAGTAACAAAAATGTGGTTAACCGCTTTTAACCTGAGCCAGTTCCAGTTAGAGTAAAAGGTCAAGTAAGCTTAAGGACCTAACACTTATGTCTACGAATACAGCCCAGTGGACGCCCAAATTATTAACCAGTTCTGCAGCGCCGCAGCGTTTAATCGATGATAGAGGCCATGCGATATATGGTCATTTTGATGGTCCCGTAACGGAGCTTGGTGTCAAACACTTTGGCTACTTTAATGAAATGGATAAACCTGCATCGAGTTGGGCGAAGCATTTCGATTACAAGCAATTCCAGTTTATTAGCATAGTGACCCCTCATTACGTTATTGGTGTCGCACTGGCGGATATTCGCTATGTCGGCAGTGCCTTTTGCTATCTCTACGATATTGAACAAAATCAACTTATTGAAGTCAATTGGCTAAAGCCTTTAGGGCTGGGGTATCAAACTTCAGAGTCGCCCATGCAAGGTGTCGGCAAAATAAAAAGTGCAAAGGGCAGTATTGAATTTGTTATTGAACAAGGTGTCTGGCAGCTAAAGCTTAATACTTTGGGCATTGAGGCAAATTTGCATTTACAACCAGAACCTCTCAGTTTGCCTATGGCTATGTGTAACCCAACGGGTTACAGCGGTTGGACATATACTCAAAAACATAATGCATTAAAAGTGTCGGGGAGCTTAGTGATTAACCATGAGCCTCAGCCGTTGCAGCGCGCAACTGCTGGCTATGACTTCAGTGCTGGCTATATGCGCCGCGAAACCAGTTGGCGCTGGGCAAGCATAAACAGTTTAACCAAGGACGGATCATCTATCGGATTGAACTTGGCAGCAGGAGTTAATGAGACTGGTTGCCATGAAAACGTATTTTGGTGCAACGGTGAACGTCATTTGCTTGGTGCGGTTCATTTTGATTTTATTCGGCAAATTAGTGATATGGAGCCTGCAAAGTCGTGGCGGATTTATTCTGAAAATGGTCAGGTTGATTTGAGGTTTACACCTAAAAATTGCCGTAAAGAAAAGCTAAACTTATGGCTGTTAAAGAGTAATTTTAGACAATATTTAGGCTATTTTGACGGCGTGATTACGGATAATTTTGGCCAAAAACATCAGCTACAAAAGGTATTAGGGCTAACAGAAGACCATTTTGCGCGTTGGTAAAACGACCATTACGTGTAATGGCTTAATGAACTCAATTGCGTTTAATAAACGACAGGCTTAAAAGAGAGTTCAGTATAAGGACAATAAGGACAATAAGGACAATAAAAGATGGATTTTAACGCACTTATCGCGCACCCAGAAGTATTGTTGCTAGTACTGGCACCAGTGTTTTTCATCTGTATATTGCTAGAGTGGTATATGGGAGATAGACAAAATAAATTGCCGCTTAATGCCCGCTATCAATTACCCGAGGTACTTTGTAATTTTGCTTTAGCCGCAATGCATCAATTAACGGATATCTTGGCTGGTTTGCTTATCGCAAAGTTATATTTGATGTTTTTTGGTTGGCGTTTATTTGATATTGAAATGAATGTAATGACATTTGTGGTGTTAATGGTAGCGCAGGACTTTTGTTATTACTGGTTCCATCGAGCTAGCCACAGGATCCGCTGGATGTGGGCTGCTCATGTGGCTCACCATAGCTCAGAGAATATGAACTTTAGTACGGCATTTCGCCAAAGTTTAATGTACCCATTCGCTGGCATGTGGGTTTTTTGGTTGCCGCTAGTGGTTGTTGGGTTTGACCCTAACTGGGTTGTCTTTGTTGTGCTATTAAATTTAGGATTGCAGTTTTTTGTGCACACTCAGGCGGTTAGATCATTAGGTATATTGGAATGGGTCATTAACACGCCATCACACCACAGAGTACATCATGGGCGTAACCCTCAATATATTGATAAAAACTATGCAGGTATTTTGATTATCTGGGATCGTTTTTTTGGAACCTACGAGAAAGAGGTAGAGACTGTCGAGTATGGGATCACTAAACCCGTCAATAGTTTCAACCCGTTAGTGGTCACCTTTACTGAGTGGCGAGATATGTTTTCTGAGTTTTTTGCAGCGAATCGTACGTTGTCTCAGCGGTTTAGCGCTTTGTTTGCTCCGCCTGCGACGTCAGAACCAGCGGCTATGACAGTTAACTGTGCTGAAAAATCGGATGAAAGTCGAGATCCTGTGATAGAAACTGAATAGTTGACTATACAAAATGGTGAGCACTTTGCTCACCATTTTGTTGTATAAAGCTAATCAATATTGATTAAGCTTTTGGCTTACCGTAAAGCGCGCTTTGTGGATGTGGCTTATCGTCGTTTATATCGATAGCACAGTCATCAGGATCTTGCGCTTTTTTACTAATCTTCTGCGCTTGCAGAATAACGAACTTACCGTTCGATGCCACTGTAGTGCAGTTTTTGAAAATCCGTTGTAGTTTTACGTGGTAAGCCAGGTGCCGGTTACCAACAACATGCAAAATGCCGCCGTTTTTCAAACGTCTAAAAGCGTCTAAAAACATTTGCCAAGCAATATGGTCGGTGATGGCCTCACCTTGATGAAATGGTGGGTTGCATAACACAAGATCTGGGCGGAAGCCTTCGCTCATATTAGTTAAGCAGTCATCCCAGCCAAAGGTTGCTTGCTCACCGACTAATGCTGGATTATCAAGTTTATTGGCTAGCCAGTTTTCTCTTGCAGATGCTACAGCCATTTCAGAGTCATCGATAAAATGAATGTAAGCTTCAGGGAAAACTTGTTTAGCATGCAGACCTAAAATACCGTTACCACAACCTAAGTCGACAATAGATTTAAAGTCACCCTTTGGCATATTATCAAGCATGATGCGAGCACCAATATCGAGCTTGTTGGCTGCAAATACGTTACTCATGTTACTGATCTGCAGTTTAAACTCAGCTACAGACCAAGTGGTAGATTTTGGTAACGAACGCGCCTTGCCATCACTAATACAGGTAATAACTCGAGTCTTTTTCCAAGTCAGGCTCGCACTTGCAGGACCTAGGTTTTGGCTAATGGTTTCTAATAAAGATTTATTAATTGATTTAGCTTTAGCGCCAATCAGAACTTGAGTACCTGCTGGCAATACCTGAGATAGTCTACTTAGCTGGTGGGCAAAATAGTTTAGATTTTTAGGTAGTTTCATCAATACCAGCTCAAGCTCATGTGGTAACTCATCACGACTGTTGACCCAACTGATTGTGTCAGTAGCTAACTGGTTACGCTCAAGGTTTTGGTTTGTACCTAATAAACTTGTTTTCGCATCAGTTTCTAAGGTTAGCGGCCAGCTTGGATCAATAGATAACAACCCAGCAGTGATCGCACCAAAGTTATCATTGATAATCGCGGTATTTACAACGCTTTGTTCAGTATCGATTAGATGTTTTATAAGGTGCTCATCGGCAGCGTCCCATGCCTGCAGATTCGATTCTTGTCTGCTAGGGTAACGGAAGAGTTCGAGTTCTATACCCGATACAGAAAGTTGTGTAGTCATATGCCAATAAGTACCAAATAAATTAGGGCGCATATTATCGCAGATTTATGATCTCAGGTATATGATGTGGATAAGGGACTTTTTTGACTCTGTGAGTGATTATGATTAATAGAGCAAAAATAGAGGCTAAGATGAAGCAGGTAGACTTGAATTTTGAGCAGCAAAAAGTAGCTGAAACAGGTAAAGAGCCAACTAACCTTTCTAACTGCGATAGCGCTCTATTACTAACAAGTGACAAATCAGGTTTGATGTCTAATAGAGATGTTACCTCTCAAAGCCAAAGCAAGCTTTCGCCTCCTTGTACATTAATTAAAGGCTATCTCAACTTAAAACAACAAAATGCGCTGTTGAAAGAGGCTGATAGTTACCCGTTAACCCGCCCAGAAGTTATGGTTTATGGTAAAAGCCATCCTATTCCTCGCAGTCAAATTTGGTTTGCTGATCTAGGCTGTGACTATTTTTATTCAGGTCTATTTATTGAGGCGCAGCCTTGGCCGCATTATGCACAAAAATTGCGCCATAAACTGGAACGAGAATTTGGCTTATTGAGTAATGGCGTATTAGTTAATCGCTATGCTAATGGTCATGAATCTATGGGCTGGCATAGTGATGATGAAAAAGAGATAGCACCTAGCAGCGATATTGCTTCGGTTACAGTGGGAGCTAGTCGTGACTTTTTTGTTCGCCATAAGCAGACACAGCAAAAACATTGCTTCTATTTGGAAAGTGGTGATCTGCTGATAATGCATTGGCCAATGCAAAAAGATTGGGAGCATTCATTACCTAAACGCTTAAAGGTTAGTGAGTCTAGGATAAACTTTACTTTCAGGCAGTTAATCGTCAATTACCATCAATTAAAATAATTAGTGGTGCACAGCTTTGATAGTTACTTAGCTTGTTTTGGTGGTTCTCTAAAGTGAGCTCTTAGTTATCGTTTATTGTAAGTCGTATGCCGACAGGCCAATGGTGCTATGAGTTGATCTTTAAAGGCGATAGCAGTACTCTGCCGCAATCGCATTTATGCCTTATTCGAGAACATCGTTATGTCAGTAGCACAGATCATTACCGAAAAACTCACCGCGGCCTTATCGCCGTCGCATTTAGAAGTGATTAACGAAAGCCATAATCACCATGTACCACCAAACTCTGAAACACACTTTAAAGTCATTGTGACGAGTAGTGACTTTGAAGGTAAGCGCTTAATTGGCCGTCATCGTGCGGTAAATGAGGCATTAGCTGAGGAGTTTGCTCAAGGCTTACATGCATTATCAATGCACACATACACGCCACAAGAGTGGGCTGCTGAAACAGACGTACCAGCTTCACCTAAATGTAAAGGTTAAATGTGTAAACACATTTAGGACAAGACGGTTAGGTAATCTAAAGCCATGGCAATTTGCTGTGGCTTTTTCGTATGTGGATTTTAGGGGAGGGCTATTTATACCAATCAGTATAAACATTTAGTCGCTCAGCGAGAGTTTAGCGGTTTTGAGGCAAGGTCATTAAGTACTCCTCGGTAACTGCTCCTGCGTTACTCTACTATAGTCGTGCTTTAATGACATTCGCTGCATCCATGCAGCTCGCAACGAGCGAAGGGCATAGTTATTCTACGTTCAAGTTCCCTCTTTGTTTATTAAGAGTCACAGCATCAGAATCGCTAAAACTCGCCAGTTTGGAACGTTTTTGGCTGCCTACTTCTGCGTTGAATAGATTTATAAGGGAATAACCATTATTACAGCTATTCGCCTTGAATTAGTTTGCCAAAAATCGTTCTGAGCTGATCAAATTCTTATACTGATTGGTATTAGGCGCTAATGCCTCTAAGGGAGTGCTACCATCATTGTCATATAACTAAGGTAACATCAGCCTCTAGGCTCTGGGTGGTAGTGAAACTAATCAAGCAATTAAGCACTAGTTTATCCTGCTAAGGTTTGGGGAAGAGAAGTCATAAATGTTAGAAAAGAGATAACGATGAAAAATCTTTGTGATAGTTCTAGTTGACTACAAGCTTATGCTGGGTAAGTATCATTTGCTATAAAAATAGCCTTTGCTGCCAACAGTGGGTAGAGCTAACAAATAAATAGGTTCACGAGCACAGAGGCTTTGTGAGTGTAGATTACTTAGGTGAATTTGGAGAATTGCCATGCCGTTATTAGATAGTTTTACCGTTGACCATACTCGTATGAACGCACCTGCAGTGCGTGTAGCTAAATCAATGGCCACACCTAAGGGCGATACAATCACTGTATTTGATCTACGTTTTTGTGTGCCAAATAAAGATATTTTGAGTGAGCGCGGCATACACACGTTAGAACACCTTTTTGCCGGCTTTATGCGTGATCATTTAAATGGTGGTGACATTGAAATTATCGATATCTCACCAATGGGCTGCCGCACAGGTTTTTATATGAGCTTAATCGGCACTCCTAGCGAGTCTGTTGTCGCTGACTCGTGGTTAGCGGCTATGCAAGATGTACTAAAGGTTGCTGAGCAATCAGAGATCCCGGAGCTAAATGAGTATCAGTGTGGTACTTATGAGATGCATTCACTCGATCAAGCAAAAGCGATAGCACGTAATATTATTGCGGCAGGGATTAACGTTAACCGTAATGATGACCTCAGCCTAAGTGAAGAGATTTTAAAAGGCCTCTAATGGAATAAACCGATAGAGAAATGGCTAAAATATACGAAAAAGCAGCTTAGGCTGCTTTTTTTGTGCTGATCGCTTAATTGTCTGATAAAGCTTATTGGCGCACGCATTGAAATCATTCGCTATTGTTAGTTCAATTATCCCTCTGTGCCAGCTAAACAGTGTTCACGTTTAACGCTGGATTTGGGTTTTAACTTTAGGTTTTGCAAAGTGTCAAAATCTTCATTTTGTTAACAATATAGATTTAATTATTCGCTTATTTAGCTTTTAAGCATGCTTTAAGTGCTAAATGCTAGCTATTTGCTTTAGTGATATGTGAGCCAGTTTGCAGGCTTGAAATAGAGTTTGTGCTGTGTTTTGTTTGCTGGTCCCTCTGTGTGATGCACGTCTCGTGAGTTCAATTAATCAGCATTTAAACGAAAGTGTAAATTTTATTATTAACAATAACTATAACAGTGTTATGAAAGCGTAAAAGTTAATTAAGCTCTTTAAATGTATAGAGAATGTGGCCTGTGGCTATATTAATTGATTCTTAATATCTTCGCGAATTTAAGATGTTTGTTACAAAAACGCTCTTAAGCATTTAAAACAGAGACAATTTTCGTGGCGAGCTCGTGATATTTGGGGTAAAATGCGCGCGACCAGCGTGATTTTGATCGCACTTTGGCGATAAATTAGCGCTAGCTCAACACGAATTTGAGGTTTGTTTAAAACTTGTGTGTTTAGCAGGAACGCGGCGCATTGTCTTTCCTTCATAACGTAGTGCTTGTGGATATGATTACAATAAAGAAAGGATTGGACCTGCCTATTGCAGGTGGGCCAGAACAAGTTATCCATGATGGTAAAGCCATCAAACATGTAGCTATTTTGGGTGAAGAGTATATTGGCTTACGTCCTACCATGAAAATTAAGGTGGGAGATAAAGTTAAAAAAGGTCAGATTCTTTTTGAAGATAAGAAGAATCTAGGCGTGATATACACAGCTTCAGCCAGTGGCACAATTTCCGAAGTTAACCGGGGCGCTCAGCGTGTTCTGCAGTCTGTTGTTATAGAAGTGGAAGGAGATGAAAGCATCTCTTTTGCTAAATATGACGCCACTGCTATCGACACGATTGAGACACAGCAAGTACGTGACAACCTGATCCAATCAGGTTTGTGGACTGCTTTGCGTACGCGTCCTTTCAGCAAAGTACCTAGCGTAGATTCTACAGCTGCAGGTATTTTCGTCACCGCTATCGACACTCAACCATTAGCAGCAGATCCTGTTGTTGTGATTGCAGAGCATAAAGCTGATTTTGAAAATGGTCTAAAGCTACTTTCAAAGTTAACTGAAGGTAAGGTTTACCTTTGTAAAGCACCTGGCGCAGATATTCCAAGCGCTAATGCTCAGGTTGAAGAGTTTGCCGGTCTGCATCCTGCGGGATTGCCAGGTACGCACATTCATAACCTATTACCGGCTTCTGTAACTAGAACAGTTTGGCACATCAACTACCAAGACGTGATTGCGGTTGGTAAGTTGTTCACAACCGGTGAGCTTTATACTCAACGTGTTGTTGCTATTGGCGGCCCTAAAGCTGTTAAGCCTCGCTTAGTTCGCACTCATGTTGGTGCATCTATGGTGCAGCTACTTGACGGTGAAACCGCTGAGGGTACAGTTCGCTCTATCTCTGGTTCTGTTTTAAACGGCCGTAACGCGATAGGTCCTCATGCTTATCTTGGTCGTTATCACAACCAAGTTAGCTTGCTAGAAGAAGGCACAGAGAAAGAACTATTCGGTTGGGCAATGCCTGGCGCTAATAAATTCTCAATAACACGTGCATTCCTCGGACACCTTTCATCTTCTCGTCTGTTCAACATGACAACGAGTACAGGTGGTAGTGACCGTGCAATGGTGCCAATTGGTAACTATGAGCGTGTTATGCCGCTAGATATTTTGCCAACAATGCTACTTCGTGACCTTGTTTCAGGTGACTACGATGGCGCTGCTACATTAGGTGCGTTGGAGTTAGACGAAGAAGATTTGGCACTGTGTACTTTCGTATGTCCAGGTAAATATGACTATGCGTCATATCTACGTGACTGCTTAGATACGATTGTGAGGGAAGGCTAATGGGCTTAAAACAGTTTTTCGAAAATATTGAACCGCAGTTTGAAAAAGGCGGTAAATATGAGAAGTTTTATGCACTTTTTGAAGCTGCATACACTGTCTTTTATACGCCAGGTCACGTAAACAAGGGTCGTACCCATGTGCGCGATAACCTGGACCTGAAGCGTATGATGATTACGGTTTGGGCATGTACATTCCCTGCGATGTTTTTGGGTATGTTCAACGTCGGCTTGCAAGCTCAAGATGCATTAGCGGCTGGTTTTGCTGCTCCTGACACTTGGCAGGTCGCAATGTTCGGTATGTTCGGTACTGAATTAACTGCAAACTCAGGCATCGCTGCATTAATGTGGTATGGCGCTTGTTGGTTCTTACCCATATATGCAGTGACGTTTGCTGTCGGTGGTATTTGGGAAGTACTATTTGCATCAGTACGTGGGCATGAAGTTAACGAAGGTTTCTTTGTTACCTCAATCCTTTTCGCATTAACACTACCAGCAACAATTCCACTATGGATGGTTGCACTAGGTATTACCTTTGGTGTTGTGGTTGCGAAAGAGATCTTTGGTGGTACAGGCCGTAACTTCCTAAACCCTGCTCTTGCCGGTCGTGCATTCCTATTCTTCGCTTACCCGCTAAATATGTCAGGTGACACCACTTGGGTTGTTGCAGACGGCTTCTCTGGTGCAACAGCACTGAGCCAAGCAGCGCAAGGCACATTAGAATACGGTCTAACACAAGACTGGTGGAACGCTTTCTTCGGTTTCATTCCTGGTTCTGTTGGTGAAGTTTCTACCTTAGCTATCTTAATTGGTGGCGCGGTTATCATCTATACCCGTATCGCTTCATGGCGCATTGTTAGTGGTGTGATGGTCGGTATGATTGCCGTTTCTTACCTACTTAACTTTATCGGTAGCGATACTAACCCAATGTTTGCAATGCCTTGGTACTGGCACCTTGTTTTAGGTGGCTTTGCGTTCGGTATGATGTTTATGGCGACAGACCCTGTTTCAGCGTCTTTCACTAATAACGCAAAATGGGCTTACGGTATTCTTATCGGTGCTATGGCAGTATTTATTCGCGTTATCAACCCTGCGTTCCCTGAAGGCATGATGTTGGCTATCTTGTTCGCGAATCTATTTGCTCCATTATTTGACCATTTCGTGGTTCAGTCGAATATCAAGCGGAGGATTGCACGTGGCTAGTAATAAAGATTCTTTCGGTAGAACGCTGTTTGTTGTTGTTGGTTTGTGTTTCATCTGCTCAATGTTCGTTTCGACGGCTGCAGTATTGTTGAAACCAACTCAGCAAGAAAACAAGCTTCTTGATAAGCAAAAGTACATTCTAGAAGCGGCAGGTCTTATCAATCCTCGTGAAGGTAAAATTGAAAAGGCGCAAGTACTAGAAACATACAACAAGTATGTTGAAGCTAGACTGGTTGACCTGAAAACAGGTGAGTTTGTTGCTGGCGACGCTGATACTTTTGATACCGAAAAAGCAGCACGTACTCCGGCTACTTCATTTGTGCCTGAAAACGACATTGCATCAGTTAAACGCGTAGCTAATGAAGCTGTTGTTTACCTAGTGCATGATGATAACAAGCAACTACAAACAGTGATTATCCCTGTTAAAGGTTACGGCTTGTGGTCAACAATGTTTGCTTTCTTAGCGGTTGAGCCAGACTTGAACACGATTCGTAGTTTGGTCTACTACAGCTTTACCGGCTCTGGTGAAACACCAGGTCTAGGTGGTGAAGTTCAAAATCCTCAGTGGATTGCTAAGTGGACTGGTAAGAAGCTATATAACGACAAGGGTGAGCTAGCGATTAGCGTCACTAAAAACCCAACTGTAGCTGCTTCGCCATACGGTGTTGATGCATTATCTGGTGCAACGCTTACCGGTAACGGTGTACAAAACTCACTTGAATTTTGGTTAGGTGAAGAAGGTTTTGCACGCTTTATCGAAAAGGCTCGCAATGGAGGGCTTAGCTAATGGCTGATGCTAAAGAACTTAAATCGGTTCTAATAGGACCTATTGTCAGCAACAACCCGATTGCTTTGCAAATCTTGGGTGTATGTAGTGCCTTGGCTGTAACCAGTAAAATGGAAACCGCTTTGGTAATGACAATCGCACTTACTGCCGTATGTGCTTTGTCTAACTTATTCATCTCGCTGATCCGTAACCACATTCCAAGCAGTGTACGTATTATCGTGCAGATGACGATTATTGCGTCGCTAGTAATCGTGGTTGACCAAGTACTGCAAGCTTACGCTTACGATGTTGCTAAGCAGCTGTCTGTATTCGTTGGTTTGATTATTACTAACTGTATCGTAATGGGCCGTGCAGAGGCTTATGCGATGAAGACTCCGCCAATGATGAGCTTCATGGACGGTATCGGTAATGGTCTAGGTTACGGTGCAATCTTGTTATCAGTTGGCTTCGTACGTGAGTTGTTTGGTAATGGTTCACTATTTGGCATTGAAATCTTAAGCAAGATTTCAGACGGTGGCTGGTACCAGCCTAACGGCCTATTGCTGCTTCCTCCAAGTGCGTTCTTCCTGATCGGTGCATTGATCTGGATTATTCGTGTGATGAAGCCTGAGCAAGTAGAAGCGAAAGGATAAGCATAATGGAACATTATATTAGTCTATTAATCCGTTCTGTTTTCATTGAAAACATGGCGCTATCCTTTTTCCTTGGTATGTGTACTTTCCTTGCGGTATCTAAGAAAGTAAAAACTGCCATGGGTCTAGGTGTTGCAGTTATCGTTGTACTGGCAATTTCAGTACCGGTTAACCAAATCATCTATCAAGGTATTCTTGCTCCAGGCGCACTCGCTTGGGCAGGTGTTCCAGATGCTGACTTGAGCTTCTTGAAGTTCATCACCTTTATCGGTGTGATTGCAGCTTTGGTTCAAATCCTTGAAATGACATTGGATAAGTATTTCCCACCGTTATACAACGCATTGGGGATCTTCTTACCACTTATCACAGTAAACTGCGCAATTTTCGGTGCGGTATCTTTCATGGTTGAGCGTGATTACAACCTAGGTGAAAGTTTAGTGTTTGGTATTGGTTCTGGTATCGGTTGGGCATTAGCACTTGTACTGCTTGCTGGTATCCGTGAGAAGTTAAAATATGCTGATGTTCCTGATGGGCTTCGCGGTCTAGGTATTACCTTTGTTACCGCTGGTTTGATGGCTCTAGGTTTCATGTCGTTCTCTGGTGTGTCTCTGTAAAGGGGCACCATAACGACGTCTTAATTTGAACCTTTAAGGATAAGTTAATGGGTATTCTAGAATCTACACCAATCGATGTATATCTCGGTGTGAGTATGTTTACCGCAATCGTATTAGTCTTGGTATTGGTGATTTTATTCGCCAAATCAAAGCTAGTAGCAAGCGGTGACGTCACTATTGGCATCAATGATGATGCTGATAAAGCAATTAAAACTGCTGCTGGTGGCAAGCTACTTGGCGCGTTAGCAGAAAGCGGTATTTTCGTATCGTCTGCTTGTGGTGGCGGTGGTACTTGTGGTCAGTGTAAAGTCCACGTTAAATCAGGTGGTGGCGATATTCTACCAACTGAAATGGACCACATCAGCAAAGGTGAAGCCCGTGGCGGTTGCCGTTTATCTTGTCAGGTAAACGTAAAAACTGACATGGAGATTGAACTAGAAGAAGAGATCTTTGGTGTTAAGAAGTGGGAATGTGAAGTTATTTCTAACGATAGCAAAGCCACTTTCATTAAAGAGCTTAAGCTGCAAATTCCAGATGGCGACTCTGTTCCATTCCGTGCGGGTGGTTATATTCAGATTGAAGCGCCTGCGCACCATGTTAAATATGCAGATTATGATATTCCTGCTGAATACCGTGGCGACTGGGAACACTTTGGGTTCTTCAACTTAGAATCAAAAGTTGATGACGAAACAATCCGTGCATACTCGATGGCGAACTATCCTCTTGAGGAAGGTATCATCATGTTGAACGTACGTATTGCGTCACCACCTCCACGTGATCTATCTCTGCCTTGCGGTAAGATGTCATCATACATCTTTAGCCTAAAAGCAGGTGACAAGGTGACTATTTCTGGTCCATTTGGTGAGTTCTTCGCTAAAGAAACTGACGCAGAAATGGTATTTATCGGTGGTGGTGCTGGTATGGCGCCAATGCGCTCACATATCTTCGACCAGCTTAAGCGTCTTAACTCTAAGCGTAAGATGAGCTTCTGGTACGGTGCACGTTCTAGCCGTGAAATGTTCTATGTAGAAGATTTCGATGGCCTAGCGGCAGACAATGACAACTTTAAGTGGCATGTTGCCTTGTCTGATCCACAGCCTGAAGATAACTGGGATGGCTACACTGGCTTTATTCATAACGTATTGTTTGAAAACTACTTACGTGACCATGAAGCACCAGAAGATTGTGAGTACTACATGTGTGGCCCACCAATGATGAATGCAGCTGTTATCGGTATGCTTAAAGATCTTGGTGTCGAAGATGAAAACATCCTGTTGGATGACTTCGGTGGCTAACCCTTCTCTTATTGGAGATCTAGGTCAATATGTTTAAGACCTTAGTAAATTGGCTGGCCCTTATTGGGTTAGCCTTTTTTATTTCAGCTTGTACTAAACAAGCTGAAGTGATTTCACTGTCTGGCAACACTATGGGCACGACTTACCACATTAAAGTTGTGCCTAATGATAAGCTGCCAGATCCCCAGTTACTGCAAGCAGAGATTGATTTAGCTTTAGAGCAAGTCAATGATCAAATGTCGACATACCGACCGAACTCTGAGTTGTCTAAATTTAATCAGTTAACTCGCCAAGATAAGGTTGAAGTGTCGGAAGATACTGCCAAAGTAATTGCTGAAGGATTAGCATTATATAAGACCACTGATGGCGCCTTAGATATTACGCTTGGACCGTTAGTGAATTTATGGGGCTTTGGCCCTGATAAAAGACCGACTCAAATACCTACTCAGCAAGAGATTGATATTGCAAGAGAACGTACTGGGATTGACGCTATAGTGGTTGAAGGTAACAAGATCAGTAAGCTTAACCCTGATATCTATGTCGACTTATCTTCTATTGCAAAAGGTTTCGGTGTTGATAAAATAGCCGCCTTGTTGGATAAATATCAACCAATGGGGTATTTGGTTGAAATTGGTGGAGAGATCAGTTTGCGTGGTACTAAAGCCGACGGTTCACCATGGCGCATTGCAATAGAGAAGCCTGGTGATAGTGGTAATGGTATTCAACAAGTGATAGCGCCAAAAAATATGGCGATGGCGACATCAGGTGATTATCGTAATTATTACGAAGAAGACGGCCAGCGTTTTTCACACTTGATTGACCCGCGTACAGGTTACCCTATCAATCATAGGTTAGCGTCTGTGACAGTGCTGCATGAAGAGTCTATGATTGCAGATGGTTACGCTACCGCTATGATGGTATTAGGTACTCAAGCGTCACTAGAACTTGCTAAACGTGAGCATCTAGCGATAATGCTTATTGAAAAGCAAGATGATGGCTTTAAAGTTTTCTACAGTGAAGCTTTCAAACCATTCGTTACTCAGTAGTTGGAGTCGAATATGAGCACATTTATTGCGGCCTTTGTCGTTTTATTAGGTTTCTTTTTCTTAATGTCGATAGGCTATTTAGTCAAGCGGCAAGCTGTGGCTGGTAGCTGCGGTGGTTTAGGCGCGCTCGGAATTGAAAAGGCGTGTGACTGTGATGATCCATGCGATAAGCGCAAAGCACGTATGGCAGAACAAGAACGCCGTGAAAAATTAGAACAAAACCGTATCATCTAATTTTGCATAACTTGCAACACTTAAGGCTCCTTAATAAGGAGCCTTTTTTATATCATTTTTAACTAAGCCAGCCGCTTATTACTGCCGAAATATCCACGATAATGGCCTAACGTTACGACGGTCTTTTATCATTATAATCCTCATCTCTTGTAATCCCCTAGTTTTGCTGCAGTAATTGCTGGCTTAATTCATGAATTGCTTATTAATAATTGTAGTAGTAATGAGAATGGTTATCCTTACTAACCTTTTGAAATATAAAGTTTATTTGTATTTGATTGTTTTTTGTTCTAGGTTGTAAACATTGATATAGATCAATTTAACTAAGGATGAACAGATGAAAGGACAACCTAAGGTCATTAGTCAGCTAAACAAGGTGCTGACCAGCGAGCTTACCGCAATTAATCAGTATTTCCTCCATGCGCGCATGTTTAAGAATTGGGGGCTAGGTGAGCTCAATGAAAAGGCTTATAAAAAATCCATTCAAGACATGAAACATGCCGATAAATTAATTGAGCGGGTGTTGTTCCTTGAAGGCCTGCCAAATTTGCAGCAATTAGACAAGTTACGTATTGGTGAGCACAGTCAAGAGATGCTTGAGTGTGACAAAGTCATGCTAGAAGAAGAGCTGGTCGTTTTGCGTGAAGCAATTGCTCTATGTGAGACCGAAGCTGACTATGTTAGTAGAGATATTTTAGAAGACTTACTCGAAGATGAAGAAGAACATCTCGATTGGTTAGAAGCCCAGCTAGAGCTTATATCGCTTACTGGGATGCAGAATTACTTACAATCTAAGATGGATTAACAGGAGGCGTTATGAAAGGTAATAAAGAAGTCATCGATACTCTTAATAAGCTGCTTACTGGTGAACTGTCGGCAATGGATCAGTATTTCGTGCATGGCCTTATGTATGAAGATTGGGGCCTGAATGAGTTGCATGAGCGCATTTCTCACGAAAGTGACGATGAACGTGAACATGCTAAAAAATTGGTACAGCGGATTCTATTTCTTGAGGGCACGCCAGATGTGGCGAGTCGAGAGCCGCTTAACATTGGTAAAGATACCGAGCAGATGCTAAAGAACGACTTAGCTTATGAGTATCAGGTTGCAGACAACTTACGCAGTGCGATTGCGCTTTGTGAAAGCAAACAAGACTATGAAAGTCGTGAGATCCTTGAGGTTCTGCTAGAAGAGACTGAGTCTGATCATATGTATTGGCTCGAAAAGCAGCTGGGTTTAATCGACAAAGTCGGTTTACAAAATTATCTGCAAAGCAAGATGTAGCAATAGGTTGTTGCCTCCTTATTAAAAAAGGCGCTATATAGCGCTTTTTTATTACTGTCGAGGGGAAACTAATTCTGGTTAGGTGTTTTATCGGAATTGCTGCCGAGTTCAATCAGACTATATCGACTTTCAAGCTAATGCTGCAATTTGCTTAATGAGCTTGTATCGCGCTAAGTTTTCTTTGAGTATATAACTCACAAATACTGTTTCATAAGGTTTTAGCAATTACATTTCAGGTACCTGCTCCAATTTACTTTAATGCAGCTCGAAAAATAAGCAGACTTAAAATCCTTGGCTATACTTAAATAGGATTGAAAGGACTATGACTCAATAAGGCTTATACAGCAGATATTCAGCTACTAGCACCTATTCTTAGTGAGTACTGCAATATTGCATATAAATTACATCTTATTCGAGTTAACAAGCATCAGGAGGAAGCTTATGTTTACTGCTATTAAACCAAGTGCTACTACTCTAGATGTAGATAGCCAGTTCCAAGTCGACTTTTTACTTGAGTGTATCGAGCGTCATGAAAAGCAGCTTGAGCAAACCAGTAACCTTAAGTCAGCAAGTAAAATTATCGCTAGTCCAGTCACGACTCGCTCAGTATTATCTAGCGAAGAACTCGCTATGTTAACGACTCTTTTTTGAACTAAATATTTACATATTATTTGCTGTTATTTCTGTTTAGCTATTTAAACCACTAAAGCTAGTCAAATTAGCCCAATATTTTAGCTCTATTGATCCCTCCAATGGTTTTACCTTTATATTAGCCTCAAGTTAATTAATTTTGCTGTTAGCCTTATTCGTACTTTTACTAACGTTAGCTGCTGTTGCTAGATTAACTACTTTAATCTGCAGTTTTTTCTGTTAGATTTATGACTACCTGATAACGAAACCTACTAAAAAATATAACAAAGGGGGGCGTCGATGCAGTGGTTTAAACGTTCATTGAGTCTACAATTGGTTGTCACCATAGTTGGTGCACTCGCGGTACTATTTACCATTGTTGCGCTATTACTGGTAAAGAGTGAAAGCAATAGCACGCGTCAGCAGATTGATAATGACTTAACGAGCTTAGTGCAGTTAAAGTCGACAGAGGTACGTAGTTATTTCGAGGCTAAAGGCCAGCTTATTCATGCGGTGTTTGCCGATCCTACGGTCGTGAATTGGTTCAGCCAATATGATGCTCGACTAAGCGACATTTCATCCGATAAAGATTACCTATCAATCATTAAATACTTCAAACATTTTTCAGATAAAGACAGCGATATTAAATCGGTGTTTTTCGGATCAGCTAATACTTTTGAATACTTTGATTTAAATGGTCGTTATAACGATAGTGAGTATTTCACTAACAAACGTCCTTGGTGGCAAGAAGCAATAAATAAAAACGGCATGTTTGTTGGCGATCCAGCAGTTGACGCTAACGATGGCTCTATCTCTGCAACAGTCAAAACGGTGGTAAAAGACAGCTCTGGTAAATTTATCGGTATCGGTGGCATGGATATTCTTATTGATACCATAGGTAGTGAACTTTTAGCGCCCATTAAATATCAAGATGCAGGGCAGGCCTTTTTAACCACAGATGGTGGTAAGTTAGTTTACTTCCCAGGTTTTTCAGATAAATTCCCGCCAGGTTCTGACGCGGCTAGGGTAGATAGTCAATTTAAACAATCAAGTGGTTTTGCCGCGCTTAATATGCAGATGCAGTCTCAGGCTTCGGGTTTTGCAGAGGTTGTATTTAAAGGTGAAGCTCAGCGGGTCATTTTTGTAGAGGTTGGTGGCGAATACCCGGAGCAGAAATGGCACCTTGCGTTTATGTTACCAATCGATGTGATTGAAGCCCCTGTTACCGATGCTATCGTTAGTTCGATTTTGTTATCTATTCTAATTATGGCTTTAGTTGGTATTACTGTATGGGCAACACTGCTGCCATTTAGAAAGCAGATTAATAATCTACTCCTCGCGATGGAAGATATTGCACAAGGTGACAGCGACCTTGCAAAGCGTATCGATATCAATCGTGAAGATGAATTAGGTAAGCTAGGTGATGCCTTTAATCAGTTTGCGGCTAAAGTGCAGGGCATGCTGCAAGAAACCCGCGAACTCACTCTGCAAGTTGAGCAAGGTGTTGCAGCTGCCTCAGATGTTAGTGATCGGGCATTGGAGTCAGTGAGTCAGCAAAAGCAAGAGATTGCATCGGTTGCGACCGCAGCAACAGAAATGGCGCACACTAGCCAAGAGATGGCTGCCAGTGCGCAACGTGCCAGTGAATTTGCTGACAAAGCACAAGAGCAGTCGAGTGAGGGCAGCGTAATTGTAGCGCAGGCGACGCAAGGTATGCAGTCATTATCTGTACAAGTGATTGAAGCTGCTAAAGTCGTCAAACAACTGCGTACTCGTTCAGAGCAAATTGGTGAAGTGCTCAATGTTATTCGAGGCATTGCTGAGCAAACGAATTTACTGGCACTTAATGCTGCAATTGAAGCGGCGAGGGCGGGTGAACAAGGCCGTGGTTTTGCAGTGGTGGCAGATGAAGTGAGAACTCTTGCATCACGCACTCAAGATTCAACCGCTAATATTCAAGAGATTATTCAAACACTGCAGCAAAATGCCAATGAGGCTGAGCAAGTGATGGAGGCGGGAGTAGAGCAAGCGAATATTGGTCAAGACCTTACCGTTAAAGTAGAAGTTGCTTTAGATAGTATTACTAATGCAATTGAAGCTATTCAGCAGCAGACTATCGAGATCTCCGCTGGCGTGGGTCAGCAAGCCGTTGTTGCTGAAGAGGTTGCCTGTAATATTGAGAATGTACGTACACTATCTGACGAATCACTGGCAGCGAGTGAAGCTTTATCACATAACTTTGATGAGTTTGCTCAGGTCAGCGAGTCATTAGGCCAGAATATTAAACAGTTTAAGATCTAAATGGATTTTAAATAGACTAAAAAGGAAGCCAATGGCTTCCTTTTTTATTGCTTAGATTATTAAAAATATAAGGTTATTAAATCGGCTATAGGCAATATGGAAATGTTCGATTATTAGCTCCGAATTGATCTTCGACAAACGCTGTGGTGCGCTTTTTATTGAATACTGTTTTTATATACAGTAATATTCTTGGCGGAGGATATTGGCTTGCAAAAAATCATTCACGTCGACATGGATTGCTTTTACGCCGCAGTGGAAATGCGCGACTTTCCTGAGTTACGAGGGAAACCAATTGCAGTTGGTGGCCGCAGTGATCGCCGCGGGGTGATCAGCACCTGTAATTATGAAGCACGTCAATTTGGTGTGCGATCGGCTATGGCATCCGGATATGCCTTAAAGTTATGCCCAGACTTAATCTTGGTTCCTGGACGAATGCAAGTCTATAAAGAGGTTTCCAGTCAAATTCGTGCTGTATTTGAGCGCTATACAGATTTAATAGAACCCTTGTCTTTAGATGAGGCTTATTTGGATGTTACTGATAGTCCACACTGTAAAGGTTCAGCGACATTAATTGCAGAAGCGATTCGTGCAGACATATTAGCCGAGACGGGTTTAACCGCATCGGCAGGCATAGCGCCAGTTAAGTTTCTTGCCAAGATAGCGTCTGACTTAAATAAACCCAATGGACAATATGTGATCCGGCCAGAGATGATTGATGAGTTTGTGAAAACCTTGCCATTAATAAAAATTCCCGGAGTGGGTAAGGTTACTGCAAAAAAGTTGGCAGATCTTGGATTACACACTTGCTGCGATATTCAAGCCTTTCCTGAAGGCCAGTTAATTGAACGTTTTGGTAAGTTTGGCGCGGTATTGATAGAGAGAGCAAAAGGTATAGATAAGCGTGGCATTTCACCTAATCGTGAACGTAAATCAGTGGGTGTAGAAACCACTTTAGCAAAAGATATTCATACTCTTGAGCAGTGCCGTGCAGTGATGCCGCAACTTATTCAAGAGCTAGGGGCACGTGTTAGCCGTAGTGCCAAAGACAGAGTTATCCATAAACAGGTGGTTAAGCTTAAGTTTGAAGACTTTAAGCAAACTACGATTGAGCATCGTAGCGACGAGATCTCGGTAAACTTGTTTTATCAGCTACTTGAACAAGCGATGGAGCGACAACATGAACGCGGTATTCGTTTGCTTGGGGTATCAGTAGGTTTGGTACCTAATACAACCATAGTAGAGAGCGAAAGTGGCGACACTAGCCAAATGGATTTAGGTTTTTAACCTTTAATTTCTCTTGATAAATAACAAAGGCTACTTACTGCTAATCAATAGCTAAGTAGCCTTTGTTGTTCGTGCTTTAAAACTAATTGCGGTTAATTAGTCTTTAGCTGGAGTGCGTTCTAGTACTGCTAGCAACAGCTTCCAATACAGACCTACTGTAGTGATATTAACTTTTTCGTCTGGGCTGTGTGGGTAACGAATAGTCGGGCCAATTGAGACCATATCCATCTCTGGATAAGGTTTCTTAAATAGACCACACTCAAGGCCTGCATGGATCACCATGATAGTCGGCTCTTTGTTGTAAATCGCTTCGTAAGTTTCACGTACGCTTGCCATAACGGGTGAGCTGTTGTCTGGCTTCCAACCTGGGTATGCACCGCTGAACTCAACATTTGCACCAGCTAGGTTGGCAAGTGAGGTTAATACCCCTTCAACTTCGCTGCGGCCAGAATCAATTAATGAGCGGATAAGGCAAAGAATTTGTACGCTGTCGTTCTCAGTGCTGATCACACCAAGGTTAAGCGAGGTTTCGGTCACGCCTGCAACTTCATCGCTCATACGGATAACGCCGTTAGGGCAAGCGTTTAGCAGGTCAACTAAGATCTGCTGACAATCTTCGCTCATCACTTGCTTTTCGGCTGGAATTTCTTCAAGCGTGAGTAGGGTACCTGGATCGGCAATTGCCAGTTCTTCGCGCACTAGTGCTTGGAACTCACTGATACGAGTCTGCAGTAGTGTTAGGTTCTCTGGCGGGATCATAAAGCTGATAGCCGCTTCACGTGGAATCGCATTACGCAGTGAGCCACCAATAAATTGTGTTAGCTCAATGGCAAGTTCATCACCGTGATCAAATAGGAAGCGCGCTAATAGTTTGTTAGCGTTACCACGACCTAAATGAATGTTCACTCCTGAGTGACCACCTTTTAAACCAGACATAGACAGTTTGTAGCTGGCATTTGTAGGCTCTGGCGATTGCCATACCATAGGCACAGTTAGCTGGGCATCAACGCCGCCAGCACAACCCATGTAGATCTCGCCTTCTTGCTCTGAGTCAGTATTAATTAAGATCTCAGCGTCAAGCATGCCGGCCTCTAAACCAAAAGCACCTGTCATGCCTGCTTCTTCATCGATGGTTAGCAGCACTTCTAGTGGGCCATGAGCAATATCGTCAGCACCTAAAACCGCAAGTGCAGACGCCATGCCAATACCATTGTCAGCACCTAAGGTTGTGCCTTTAGCTTTAACCCAGTCACCATCTACATAAGCTTCAATAGGATCTTTTTCAAAATCATGCTCTTTGTCAGCGTTTTTCTGCGGCACCATATCAATATGGGCTTGTAGCACTACTGTTTTACAGTTTTCCATTCCAGCAGTTGCCGGCTTTTTAATGATCAGGTTACCGACCTTATCTTCAACAACATCAAGTTGCTTGTCTTTCGCCCAAGCTTGAATGTGAGCGCTAAGTGCTTGTTCATGCTTAGATGGGTGCGGAATGGCACAGATTTGTTCAAACCATTGCCAAAGTGCTTGTGGTTGTAATTGACTAAGTGTGGTCACGTATATTCCCCTATTCTAATTAAAACGCCCGATTTCGTTAAAAGAGTAGGACGCATGTGGGCTTGAGGCTGAAAATGATGACAGTCTAGCATAGTCAAAGTGTGGCGTAGAATCGTTTACGCATGCTTTATTTGTGGCTTGTCAGTCTAAGTTTCCACTATCGTTTTCATGGGGAGTAAAGTCATTGGTAATCTTGGCTTAATCGGGGAATAATGCGGTAGCAAATAAGTTATATTGCCACACAAGCAAATAGGCAAATGACAATAATAAAATCTAAGAAGGAAGAGTTATGGGGTCAGTTAAGTTTGTTGATGTAGTAGAACAGGATGCCATTTTTGAAGGCAATGGCTGGGATGCACTAGTGGTTGTCACTACTGATCTCGAATCGCTACAATTTGAAGAGATCGCCATGCTCGCTAATCATGGTCAAAAGATAGATAAGCGAGTGGGTCAGTCTCCGACCTTGTTGTTTGCTCCAGGCATGGCGGGTGGAAGGCTAATTATTGCACCCGTTAAAAAAGCTAATGATGACTACCAAGATGTGCGTGTGTTTGCTGACGCAGCAAGGCAGGGTATTAAACTGGCTAAAGATGCTGGTGCTAAGCGTCCACTATTATTAGTTAATCGCTTAAGCGAACAGCGTTATGAATATGCACCGCAAGTTGCAGCGCTGGCTTGTGGGCAAGAGCTTTGGCAAGCATTAGAGCTTAGAGAAGCAGGCGGCGGTGACGAGCGTTTTGAGGCAATAGGCTTATTAGCTGATGAACACCATGGCGATATGCTAACGGCAATCGAAGCTGGACGAGTGCTAGCGCGTGACTTATGTGGCACTGAACCTGAACGTATGTCAGCCCCAGCGTTTGCCGATTACTGCTTAGACTCACTACAAGGTTCTGATCTTAAAATCAGCGTGGTTGAAGACCGAGATATTCTTGAGCGAGACTACCCATTGCTCAGCGCAGTTGGCCGTTCTTCATTTGCAGTGTTAAGACATCAGCCACGCGTGGTTAAACTGGAATATGTGGGTGATGGCCCAATTGAACACACATTCTTATTTGCTGGTAAAGGCGTTGTGTATGACACTGGCGGCGCGGATCTAAAAATTGCCGGAAGTATGGCGGGTATGAGCCGTGATAAAGGCGGCGCCGCTGCGGTTGCAGGCTTAATGAAAACAGTTAGCATGTTAAAACCTAAAGGGATCCGTATTATTGCAGAGCTTGGTTTAGTGCGTAACAGTATCGGTAGTGAAGCCTTTGTTACTGATGAAATCATTACCAGCCATGCAGGTAAGCGAGTGCGTATTGGTAATACCGATGCTGAAGGCCGTTTAGTATTAGCTGATTTACTATCGCACCTGCGTTTAAAGGCGGTAGATGCGGTGAAGCCACAAATGTTTTCTGTGGCGACATTAACTGGCCATGTGGTGCGTTGCTATGGTGGCTATACGGCAGTCGTTGAAAACAGTGTAGCGAAGCAAGCAAATGTTGCTACTAACATGCAAGAATTGGCGTCTCTTTGGGGGGAGCCAATTGAAGTCAGCCAGTTACGCCGTGATGACTTTAGCAAAATCGTCGATCCTTCGGCAGCGGCAGATATGTTGTCATCGAATAACGCACCGTCATCGGTTACAGCTAGAGGTCACCAATACCCAGCTGCATTTTTGATTGAAGCATCAGGTTTAAGTCTGCATGGGCGAAATGCTGATACGCCAATTGCCTATAGTCATATTGATATTGCTGGAAGTGCGACAGAAGGCCACCCACAATATGGTTCGCCAACAGCAACGCCGTTAGTGGGGTTGTTTCACTACATGACAGTAAATAAGTAAATCTATCGTTTATATACTTTAGTTTTAAAGTGAATATATCCAATAAAAGCAGCATCTTGTATGCTGTTTTTTAATTTTAGTTATCAAATAGAACAGGTTTTAAAGTACAAGGTATGGAGGTTATCGCTAATAAATTATGTAATAAAATAACGTAAAAGTGCCTTTTTTAGCTTTTTTAGTAAAAAAGCTTGTAATAAAACTACATTGCTCTATAATTGCTTTCGTCGGGTAAGCAATGGTGTTTACCGGCACTTAGTCTATCCAGGATGGATAATTCTCCAAGGAATCGAGCGACAAGTTGACTCTACAAGCCAGCGATCGGCTTATATGTAAAGTAGAGTATTAGGAATTCAACTTTGTTTGGAGTAATCAATATGTATTTTAGTAACACTATTTATTCGCAGAGCTTTTGGTTAAACACAGAAATTTTGCGTGGCGGTCTATACGCCATGACTTTTAAGGGTTAACCCTCCTTATATAAAGTCGCATCAGTTTCCATCAACCTTTATTGTATCTTTTAGATACTTAAGACCAAGTTGCAGATAGCCCGAGTTAGTATACTTCCGCTGTTTGCCATTGATTAACGCTAGCGCGCTAACCAATTTCCGCTAGGAACACTTGAAATGTCTTGCCCACTCATTGAGTGGGCTTTTTTTTGTCAAAATTTTATTGTTCAGATAAGGTGGCTCACCAATTTGAGCTTGCCTAAAGATTGGAGCAATATCGGCTGGTGGGGTTAACAGTGTTTTTCACTAGATTATTGGTCGCTTTTAATTATTTTTGGGTATTTTCTTGTGCAAAGCAGGCTTTTAAATGTAGTTTTTTTGATCGAAATCTGTGTCTGTTTGTGAAATGAACCGAAAACCTACCGCTAGTTGTGATATTGATCACTATAGCTTGTTATTAAATTACTCTTTAAGCACTTTTTGAGTATTTTTTAACACTAAAGCTTGTAATAAAATTACGAAAGCATATAATTGATTTCGTTGGTTAGGCAGAGTCCTTCCAATATTTAAGTCTATCTAGGAAGGATAATTCTCCAAGGAATCGAGCGACAAGTTGCCTCGTTAAGTTAGTTTGGTTCAACCCCATTAACTAATTTAATTTGAGATTATTGATACAACTTTGCTTGGGAGCATTGACTATGTCTTATACTGGACAAACTACGATTTACTGGCAAAACACTTGGTTGGATTCAAATGTTTTGCGCGGCGGTTTATACGCCATGACTTTTAAGGGCTAACCCTCCTTTAGAGTAGTTTCATCATCCATCAACCTTATAACACCCTTTGGGTGTGTTTAGACTCAAGTGGTATGTTGACCTTGTCGAGATGCCATTGATTAACGCTAGCGCGCTAACCGATTTCCTTTTGGAACACTTGAAACATGTCTTGCCAGCTCTTTGAGCTGGTTTTTTTTTACCTAAATTCTGAACGCTCACTTCTAAGCGTTGCCAACGCTGTGTTGGTGTTTAGTTTGGCCCCCAAAATTAGTTAGCCTTCGAATGAAGGCCGATTACATTTATTTTGGAATTGGTGTTACTAAGTAGAGTGTTTGAACTTGTAGCTTCATGGCTAACAATCGCCTGCAGCGGGCGTTTGTGCAGACACTGCTGCGAGACGCTGTGAATATGTCCTTATACGCTCTGCGGTTTCATCCCTGAAACCGAAGCCCGCAGCCGTATCTGCACTCGGTTAGCCAAGCATAATTCAGGTAATTCGGAGTAATGTATATAAGGCTAGTTCATTATCCGTATCTGTCGCTAATTCGCTCCGACCCCTTTATGTGAAATGTCTTAACCAGCTCCTTTGAGCTGGTTTTTTTGCCTTGGATTTAAGGTTTGAAATCAGGTTGCACCTGGGCTTTGAGGTTAGACTTCGTCTAACAAGTTACTCAGTCAAGCTACGCTTGATAAAGGTCGTGAGCTTCCAGCTCACACTCGGGCAAATGGGGGACAGCAGCCGCCCCGACGAAGTTGTCACCCTCGTACTTATTCGAAATAACCTAACGCTTCCAATGGGGCATCCTGCCCCGCGAAAGTTATGCCCACGTCCGTGTGGGCATTACGGTACTCTTATTTATAAAGAGTCCTCAACGTCCTTCGGCAACTACGATGGAGAATGGGTGTTTCCCGTAAGTGTCGTAACTCACTTTTGTCCCAAAATGAGTTACGCAGTTCAAAAGGCAAATAGGGTGGGTAAAGCTTTGTTCATACAAAAACTAACCTGAAAGAGTGTGGTAATCTAAAACGGTTATTTTGGCTTAAATTAGAAGATAGTTGGTTACTCCTGAGTAATAGTTCCTAAGCTATTACTTTAAATTAAAATGCCAAAAGTCTATTTAGCAATAGCTTGGCTGTTTAGTTTGGCTTACATGGAAGTTTTATGATTAGAATATTTTTACTCGTAATATCGTTGTACTCTTTTTCAGCATTAGCGATAAATACTGTCCTTATTGAAAATGTCACCATTGTCTCATCACACCTTCAGGCAGCAAAACTGCGTATGAATGTATTGTTAGATGATGGTCGGATTGCTCAAATAACGCAGAATAAGATTACAAACTATGATCTAAAAATAGATGGCTCTGGTAAGTTTTTAACTCCAGGCATTATGGATAGCCATGCACATGTTTCGTCAATTCCTGGGATGGGCTTTGGTGTTGAGCCAATGGCGACTATGCATCCAAAAATCGCTGAAGAATATTATCAACAGCAACCCAAGAGCTTCCTATATTATGGTGTAACCCAAATTGTTGATCCTAATCCCGGTGTAAATTTTAAACATTTCATTTCAGCGGATATTCATCCTGATTACCTGCGCTGCGAAGTCATTACCACAGACAAAACATTTCCCTATGTAGAAAAAACGGATGATTTATCACGATCAATGTTCACCTATTTAGTTGATGAAAACGCTAAAGAGAGTGCAAGAAATTCAGTAGAGAGTATCGTCACTGACATTGCTAATTCTGGTGCTGCATGTATCAAAATTTACTTTGAAGATGGTTATGGTAATGCGAGTCAATGGCCAACACTTTCTCCTAAAACGCTTCAACGAATTAAGCTCTCAGCCAAAAAAGCTAATTTGCCAATATTAGCTCATGCTAACGCCTTGGACATGCAACAATTAGCGCTTGCAGCAAACGTTGATATTATCGCTCATGGAATGTGGAATTGGGGGAAATATAGACGAGATAAACAGCTACCCAAAGAAATAAAGGAAACACTGAACAGAGTTATTGCCAATGAATTAGGCTACATGCCAACCCAAAGAGTCATTGCTGGTTTAGGTGAGGTTATGCTGCCTGACATTGTAAGCTCTCCTGAGTTCTTATCGGTTACACCTAAGTCGCTTATCGATTGGTATAAAACATCGGAAGCACAGTGGTTTAAAGAGGAACTTCGCGTTGGGTTTGATGGGATGGGTGATGAATCAATTGCTGCTGCATTCTTATACGGGAGAATTGGTAAGGGTAATAAAGTCATCAGTTACCTCAGTAAAGCTAAACATCCTATTTTGCTTGCTTCTGATTTTCCAGGCAGTCCCAGTTTTGCTAACCAGCCAGGATTAACAACTTTCCAAGAAATGAAAGCTATGGTTGATGCGGGGTTGTCACTTTCGGAAGTGTTAGAGGCTGCAACTATTAATAATGCCAAGAAATTCAAGATTGAAAACAATTATGGCACTGTAGAGGTTGGGAAAACAGCTAATCTATTGCTTCTAAAAAATAACCCCTTAGGTTCTATTGAGTCGTGGAACAGTATTGATACCATTTTTCTGCATGGTAAGCCGATCCACAGAGAAGAGTTGGTGGTGAATAAATAACTAGAGGATATGCGGGGGGCTCGTTAGGGTCTGTGTATGGTTTTTTGTGATTATCATACATTTTATTATCTCATCCCCGATTTTTAGACTCTTTGCACTAACGTATTTCTGTCCAATAATTATTTAGGGCTTTAGCCATAACTTTTAATGTAAAAGGTAGCGCTGTTCTAAATTTGGTGTAGATACGGGCGTGACCGTCCATTACAAGGACGTCATGGCCGAGCTTCCATGGATGGGCTTGCAGCGTGTCACTCCAAGCCTAAAAATAACATTATGCTATTTTTACAATCTCTCGGGGGCGGGCGCAGTGCCACAATTTTAGTTGTTAGACGGAGTTTAACTTTAATAGCTGACATATTAATTGTTATCAACTACAAAACAATCAGATCGCTAAATCTGACTAAAACTGACTTAAGCTAAACTAAGTATCCTCCAGAGTTGGTAAACTCAAAAACAAACATGTGTTTGAAATTACTGGTCTCGCGCGTGAACCCTCCGTATAATCGCTGCGAAATGTACATGTTGAACGGTTTTTGTACATGTATATATTCTCACTTTGTTAACCTAGGCCCACTGTTAAGCAAATAGTGATTGTTTGCTAAATAGAAAAGTCGTACTTAGGTTGGCAATGAGTACACCCTACAAATCAATATAATAAAATCCAAGGGACTTAGTTCCATGTTAGAAAAATTATTCAAATTAAAACAGAATCAAACAACGCTAAAGCAAGAAGTGGTTGCGGGATTAACGACTTTCTTGACCATGGCTTATATCATTTTTGTAAACCCTATGATGCTGGCCGATGCGGGCATGGATCATGGTGCCGTTTTTGTGGCGACCTGTTTAGCTGCTGCTATCGGTTGTTTAGTCATGGGCTTAGTCGCTAATTACCCTATTGCGCTAGCACCGGGTATGGGCTTAAACGCCTTCTTTACTTATACCGTTGTCGGTGAGATGGGGTATTCATGGGAAACGGCGCTAGGTGCGGTGTTTCTCTCTGGGATCTGCTTTTTAGTTTTGTCTTTAGTGCGCATTCGCGAGTGGATTGTTAATAGCATTCCTATGTCGCTGCGAATTGGTATTGCTGCGGGTATTGGTTTGTTTTTGGCATTACTCGGCCTTAAAAGCGCGGGTATTGTGGTGGCGAGTCCGGCAACTTTGGTGACCATGGGCGATATTACTGCGTTTCCTGCGGTTATGGCTGCGTTAGGCTTTTTCTTAATTATTGCTATGGTGCATCACGGCATGAAATCAGCAGTAGTGATTAGCATCCTCGCCATTACATTACTCGGTGTGCTGTTTGGTGACGTGCAGTATCAAGGAATGGTGTCTGCACCGCCGTCGATTATGCCGACATTTATGAAAATGGACCTCTCTAGTGTGCTTGAAATCAGCATGCTCTCAGTGGTTTTTGCATTTCTATTTGTTGATCTGTTTGATACCTCGGGTACCTTAGTTGCCGTCGCGCAGCGTGGTGGTTTCTTAGATGATAAGGGCCGCTTACCCCGCTTAAATCGTGCATTAACTGCTGATAGCACAGCAACTATAGCAGGGGCTATGCTGGGTACATCAACAACAACCAGTTATGTTGAGAGTACTGCGGGGGTCAGTGCTGGTGGCCGCACCGGTTTAACTGCTGTCGTGGTTGGCTTACTGTTTTTAGGTGCGCTATTTATTTCACCATTAGCGGGAATGGTTCCTGCTTACGCGACTGCTGGCACCTTGTTTTACGTGGCAATCTTGATGATGTCTGGCTTAGTCCATGTTGAGTGGGAAGATATCACCGAAGCAGCACCTGTGGTCGTGGTATGTATATTAATGCCACTAACCTTCTCTATCGCCACAGGCATAGCAATGGGCTTTATCTCTTATGCGCTGATAAAACTGATGAGCGGACGTTATAAAGACTTAAGTATTGGCGTGGTGGTTTTAGCTGCGCTGTTTATTGCTAAGTTTATCTATGGTTAACAGGGGCTTTTTATCGTGATTCACTGTGATAAAACGTACTTAGTTTGGCTCATTTATCGGCCAATTTAACGCCCGATTGATTTGCTGTGTAATGCAAATCAGCGTTGGATAGATTAATGCTAAAAAGCCACACTCAGTGTGGCTTTTCTATTATGAGTGTTAAAAAATATCGCGTTAAACTTCAATGTTCTGCTAACGATTGCCTAAATAATATTGGATCCCTCTAAATCTGCCATTTTTTTCAGTTTCTTTGTTGGTGCTTACTACCATTTCAACTTTAGATTGGGTATAAGGATTTATTCGATATAATTTTGTTAGCAGATAATGAACTTAAGTGAGATTGGCTACCGCCGCGTAGTGGTAAAATTGGGAACGAGTGTACTGACATCTGGCAGCTTAAAGTTAGATAGAGCACACATGGTTGAATTAGCAAGACAGATGGCCTGTTTAATGAAAGCAGGTGTTGAAGTTGTCTTGTGTACCTCTGGCGCTATTGCTGCAGGTAAAGAACACTTAGCTTATCCCAAACTGCCCGACACGATTGCGAGTAAGCAGCTGCTTGCTGCCGTAGGCCAAAGCCAACTTATTCTCGCTTGGTCGCAATTATTTAGTATCTATGATTTGCATGTTGGCCAGTTACTGCTGACTCGCGCTGATCTGCATGACCGTGAGCGCTACTTAAACGCCCGTGACTCATTAAATGCACTGCTTAATAACGGTATTATTCCAATTATTAATGAGAATGATGCGGTTGCGACAGCAGAAATCAAAGTAGGCGATAACGACAACCTGTCAGCTCGTGCTGCGCTATTGTGCGATGCCGATCTATTGATCTTATTGACTGACCAAAAAGGTCTGTTTGACGCCGATCCTCGTAAACATCCTGACGCGAAACTTATTACCGAAGTTGAAAAGATTGATGACAGCCTGCGTATGCTGGCAGGTGGTGCGGTTTCTGGCCTTGGAACGGGTGGCATGGCGACTAAACTTGAAGCGGCAGATATTGCCCGCCGCGCAGGTATTGAAGTGGTTATTGCTTCTGGTCATCACAAAGATGTGATTCAAAATGTAGTTTGTAAGCAACCTGTCGGTACTCATTTTACGGCTTTAGAGCACCCGCTTGAAAGTCGTAAACAGTGGATTTTAGCGGGACCAAAAGCGCGCGGACAAGTGGTGCTCGATGTTGGCGCGATAACAGCGGTAACTGAAAAAGGCCGTAGCTTATTATCGAAAGGCATTATTGAGATAAAAGGCCAATTCTTACGTGGTGATACTATCGAACTTATTGATGCTAAAGGCAAAGTCTACGCTAAAGGCATGAGCCGTTATGGCTCGATTGATGTCGATAAAATCGCAGGAAAGCACTCAGACAATATTGAAGAAGTTTTGGGTTACGACTATGGCGACGCTGTTGTGCATCGTAACGATATGGTCGTGCTTTAACCCAAGCTTTGAGTTATTCAAGCCTAGCAAAGTTTAGCCGTTGTATTTGCAAAACAAACGGCTGAGCAAACACCTAGGTTGATATATGTCTCTGAGCCTAAGTGATGTACTGCAGCAGCTTAGCCTTGCTCAAGACTAAGTTGCTCTATGCTGGTGTTAACTAAAAAAGCACAAAGATTGAATACAGTAAATTGCATGCTTTATTTTGCATAAAATTGACTGAAGCAATCAAAGTGACCTGTTTACGTTTTTAACTTATTTAAATTGGTGTGTTGCCACTATTTACTTATTTTTCATAAATAAGCTTATTTTTTCACTGTAAATGACATTAGTTATCCTTAAATTTGTCCGTGAATTTTTATGCATTTTTTGTAACTTGCTATCAATTTGCGGCTAGATTGGGTATAACGTTAACGAAATGTAGTTTTATTAGTGGGGAAAATGAATTTAAGTGAAAGCGGCTACCGCAGAGTAGTGGTTAAATTAGGGACCAGTGTGCTTACATCAGGCAGTTTAAAGCTAGATAAAGCGCACATGGTGGAGTTAACGAGGCAAATGGCTGGCTTAATAGAAGCCGGAATAGAAGTCGTTCTATGTACTTCGGGGGCGATAGCAGCAGGTAAAGAGCATTTAGGCTACCCTGAGTTGCCTGATACCATCGCCAATAAGCAAATGCTTGCTGCAGTTGGGCAGAGCCAGCTTATTCTTGCTTGGTCGCAACTATTCAGTATTTATGGCTTACATGTTGGTCAGCTGTTATTAACCCAAGCTGATTTATACGACCGTGAGCGTTATCTAAATGCGCGAGATTATCTCAATGCTTTGCTAAAAAGAGGTATTATTCCCGTCGTTAATGAGAACGACGCGGTAGCAACGGAAGAAATTAAAGTTGGTGACAACGATAATTTATCAGCCCGAGCAGCCTTACTATGTGATGCCGATTTACTGATTTTGCTCACCGATCAAAAAGGTTTGTTTGACGCAGATCCGCGAACCGACCCCAATGCCAAGTTAATTACTGAAGTCGAAAATATCGACGACAGCTTGCGTAAACTTGCTGGTGGTGCGGTTTCAGGACTCGGTACCGGTGGCATGGCGACAAAACTTGAAGCGGCAGATATAGCGCGGCGCGCAGGAGTTGAAGTGGTCATTGCTTCTGGCAAACATAAAGATGTGATTCAAAAAGCTGTGTGCTCAAACCCAGTGGGGACCCACTTCACTGCGCTTGAGCATCCACTTGAATGCCGTAAACAGTGGATCCTTGCAGGTCCTAAAGTGCAAGGGCAAGTAATATTAGATACTGGCGCCATAGCGGAAGTGACTAAGAAAGGTCGTAGTTTATTGTCAAAGGGAATTGTCGAAGTTAAAGGACTATTTCAACGCGGTGATACTATTGAGTTTACTGACGGTAAAGGCAAGGTACACGGCAAAGGCATGAGCCGGTATGGCTCAGTAGATGTAGATAAAATGGTAGGCAAGCACTCAAACAATATCGAAGATATGCTTGGCTATGACTACGGTGATGCAATTATTCACCGTAACGACATGGTGGTGTTATGAACAACAACGAATACTTAACGGCTTTAGGCCAAAACGCTAAGCAAGCAAGTTATGCCTTAGCTAATTTATCTGGTCAGCAAAAGTCTGCATTATTACGCTGTATTGCGGCAAAATTAACAGATGCAAAAGCTGAAATCGTTAGCGCAAATCAGCAAGACGTTGCTAATGCAAAAGAAAATGGCCTATCCGATGCCATGATAGACCGTTTGCTGCTTGATGAAAGCAGACTTATGGGCGTGATTGGCGATATCGACAATGTGATTGGGCTTACCGATCCTGTTGGTAGTGAAATTGATAGTCGCTTATTGGATAACGGTTTACGTTTATCACGTCGCCGTGTGCCACTTGGGGTTATTGGGGTTATTTATGAAGCGCGCCCGAATGTGACGGTTGATATTGCCGTACTGGCACTAAAAACCGGTAATGCGGTGATCTTGCGTGGCGGTAAAGAGACGTTAGCGTCTAACAAGGCGTTATGTAAAGTTATCCGCTCAGCGATGGTTGAACAGGGCTTACCTGAAGATTGCGTACAGTTGATTGATAACCCAGATAGAAGCTTAGTGTCAGGTTTATTAAAGCTAGATAAGTACGTGGATATGATTGTGCCACGCGGTGGACAAAACCTGCAGCGTTTATGTGCTGAGCAAGCCACTATTCCAGTGATCTTGGGCGGGATTGGTATTTGTCATATCTATGTAGATGCTGAGGCGAATCTTGAAAAAGCCATTGCGGTTATAGAGAACGCTAAAGTGCAACGTCCAACAGTGTGTAATGCGTTGGATACTGTGCTAATCCACCAAAGTTTAGCTGCAGAGTTTATTCCGGCACTTGCTAAACACTTAAGTGGTTTAGGCGTGCAGTTTTATGGCTGTGAGCAAACTCAGGGTCTACTCACTAGCGCAGGCATTGATGTTAACCCTGCTAATGAAGAAACATTTGCAACTGAGTGGTTGTCACTAACATTGGGCATTAAAGTGGTTGCAGCTCTAGATGGCGCCGTTGAGCATATTCGTACTTTCTCTAGTGGTCATTCTGAATCTATTTTAACCGACAACATTCACACTGCTAGTGACTTCCTTAATGCAATCGATTCCGCTGCTGTTTATGTTAATGCAAGTACTCGCTTTACCGATGGCGGCGAGTTTGGCTTAGGCGCTGAAGTGGCTGTTAGTACTCAGAAGCTGCATGCCCGCGGCCCTATGGGATTAGAAGCGCTAACAACCTATAAATGGTTGGCGTGGGGCGATTACACGGTTCGTTAACCTTGCTTGTTATGAACAATAAAAAAGTCGCATATTGCGACTTTTTTATTGGCTAAAATTTTTAGTCGCAATACACGTGGTTACTCAAAAAGCGTAAATGACTTAAGCATATAGCTGGATCTTAATAATGTAATACGGCAAAACATTAACAAAGTTATTTATCAGGGAAATAATACCTGATGCACGTACAGTACAAAGTAGATAATGGCCATGACGCTGGTATACATCCTAAATGGGTTGATAAAGTCCCGCATATGGAAAAATCGCCGATAAAACACGTCGTCGGTAAAGTAAAGAGAGGGGATTAGGAAAAAGCAGTACAAAAATGCAAAGTACCAAGTATAGGTGCGGCCTTGTCTAAGTTCATTTATTAGCATTGCTACTGCAAATAGCATAGAGCTCAATCTAATAAAGCGAATGAGCTTTTGTCGTTTAAATATTTTTACTGCATCCATATATTTGTAATACATAACGAATATCCATTTTGTTACGCAATTGTTACTTTGTACCTGAGCTAAGACTGTTTTACAAATAGAACCTGATAAAAGGTACCTAAGTTGCAGTTAAATAAACATTTTACGCTTAAAACGGCTTATTCAATTAAAAAGTCTCATCCCTGCAGCTCTGTACCTTGGCTTAAATTTACATTTCCTTGTGCTTAGTCGGTGTTTTTGAATGGTGCTATTACATTCAAAGTACGTTCTTCGATGTTTACTTTGTCTCTTTTATCAATCTGGTGGAGGCCGTTAAGATTGAACTGTATTGGGTGATAGTAGAGCTTAGTATTTGGAGCTGAGCCTATAGATTCCTTGATTAGAGAAAAGGTAGCTAATGTGCAATACAGGTTTAAGCCTAGTAGAGGTAAGGTGAAAAGGTAAGTGGTGTCAGTTAATCGCTTACACCGCTATAAACAAAAAAGTCGGCCATTGGCCGACTGTTTAGATGACTGGCTTGCTGCTCTTTATTTATAGGCCGTAGCTATTGTTTATAGCGACAAACTATGTAGGCGAGTACTAAACAGAAATGCGTTTTTTAGTTCGCCATTGGCCAATTTTAGGCAATATTTGTTGTAGTACTAAAGCAAAGATGATTAGTCCCAAGCCAATGTAGGTCGACTTTTCAATGCTCTCTTGTAAAATCCAAGCAATAAAACCAATCGACATCACAGGGGTGATAAACACCAGCGTGCTGATACTTGCTGTACGCTCTGCTTTCTTTAGTGCAATTAGCCAAAGCACAAAGGTCACCCCCATTTCGAACAAGCCAACGTATACGCCTGCAAATAATGCTTTCATATCTAAGCTAGGCATCGACTGAGTCATTAGTAGTGCAACAACGATAAAAGGTAAGCCAACTAAAAAGCTTAGTAATAGGCTGATAACTGGGTCGCCCTTGTCCTTAGTGTTCACTATCCAATAGAGAGACCAAAGCAGGGTACTGGTTAATGCCAGAACCACCCCTGTCATACTTTCAAACTGAAACCCACTTAAGTTGCCTTTAGTGGCGATAAAAAATACCCCACAGTAAGCAACAAGCGCTGCAGTGATATCGCTTTTACGTAACTTTTGTCCGAGTAAAGGTACAGACAACAGCGGCAATAAAATTGCCCAAGTGTAATTGAGTGATAATGCTTGTTGGGCAGGTAATAAGTCATAGGCTTTAAATAACACCAGATAATACAAAAATGGGTTAAGTAAGCCAGTTTGTAGATAAAACCATGGGCGAGCAATAAATTGCTGCTTGATTAACGGCAACTTCTTTTGTGCAACCAAAATGGTACCGAGCGCGACAATAGAAGTCGCGACAGCAACAAAAACCAGTTGCAGTGGCGTGTAATGAGCAAGGGCTAACTTAAATGCGGTCGCAACAGTTGACCACAAGAATATAGCGCCAATGCCAAATACATAAGCTTGATGGGATGATTTCAATGTTTACTTCTCTTACAGCGAGATAACAACCAAGCGCATTACCATTAAAAGCGGGATTATGCGCCACCTCATAGATTGTATCCATTATACGTTTTTTGATGGTTTTTTTACTACACCCTAGATCAAATTAATGCACTCTTAAGATAAATTTTAAATTTCTCCCTTGTATTCGTTCTAAACGTCCCAATATAGGGGTTAAGAGAAGATTTAGGGTGACAAAAAGACTTGAAAACTATTCGGTCAGTCCCCACTTCATAAACCAGATAACAAATTTAGTTTTTAAAAGTTTTTCGGAGGACTCCATGGGTAGAATTATTGGTATCGATTTAGGCACAACTAACTCTTGTGTTGCAGTATTAGATGGCGACAAAGCGCGCGTATTGGAGAATGCTGAAGGCGATCGTACTACACCCTCAATCATCGCATACACTGCTGATGAAACTCTAGTTGGTCAGTCAGCAAAGCGTCAGGCTGTAACAAACCCAACAAACACAGTTTTTGCTATTAAGCGTCTAATTGGTCGTCGTTTTAAAGATGACGAAGTTCAGCGTGACGTTGATATTATGCCATTCAAAATCATCGGCGCTGATAACGGCGACGCATGGGTTGAAGCTCAAGGCAAGAAAATGGCTCCACCACAAATCTCTGCTGAAATCTTGAAGAAGATGAAAAAGACAGCAGAAGATTTCCTAGGTGAAGAAGTAACAGAAGCGGTTATTACTGTTCCTGCATACTTTAACGATTCACAGCGTCAAGCGACTAAAGATGCGGGCCGTATCGCGGGTCTTGAAGTTAAGCGTATTATCAACGAGCCAACTGCTGCAGCACTAGCTTACGGTATCGATAAGAAGCAAGGCGACAACATCGTTGCTGTATACGATTTAGGTGGTGGTACATTCGATATCTCTATCATCGAAATCGACAGTGTTGATGGTGAGCAAACGTTCGAAGTACTTGCTACAAACGGTGACACTCACTTAGGTGGTGAAGATTTTGATAACCGTATGATCAAGTATCTTGCTGACGAGTTCAAAAAAGAGCAGGGTCTTGACCTACGTAACGATCCACTAGCGATGCAACGTCTAAAAGAAGCTGCAGAAAAAGCGAAGATCGAACTATCAAGCACAAGCCAAACTGAAGTTAACCTGCCATACATCACTGCTGATGCAACAGGTCCTAAGCACTTAGTGGTTAAAATCACTCGTGCAAAACTTGAGTCACTAGTTGAAGATTTAATCAAACGTTCTTTAGAGCCGCTAAAAGTTGCTCTAGCAGATGCTGACCTATCTGTTTCAGATATCAACGAAGTTATCCTTGTTGGTGGTCAGACTCGTATGCCTAAAGTTCGTGAAGAAGTTTCTGCTTTCTTCGGTAAAGAACTACGTCAAGACGTTAACCCAGACGAAGCGGTTGCTATCGGTGCTGCGGTTCAAGCGGGCGTACTATCTGGCGACGTTAAAGACGTATTGCTACTAGACGTTACTCCACTATCTCTAGGTATTGAGACTATGGGTAGCGTAATGACTAAGCTTATCGAGAAGAACACCACTATCCCGACTAAAGCTTCACAAACTTTCTCGACTGCTGACGACAACCAAAGTGCTGTGACAATTCACGTACTTCAAGGTGAGCGTAAGCAATCAAGCGGTAACAAGTCTCTAGGTCAATTTAACCTAGAAGGTATCGAAGCAGCTCCACGTGGCATGCCACAAATTGAAGTGGCTTTCGACATCGATGCTGACGGTATCTTGCATGTATCTGCTACAGACAAGAAGACTGGTAAAGCACAAAACATCACCATTAAAGCCTCTTCAGGTCTAAGTGATGAAGAAGTTGAAGCTATGGTTCGTGATGCTGAAGCACACGCTGACGAAGATGCTAAGTTCGAAGAGCTAGTTACTGCTCGTAACCAAGCTGATGGCATGGTTCACGGCACTAAGAAGCAAATCGAAGAAGCGGGCGAAGCACTACCAGCTGACGAAAAAGAGAAGATTGAAGCGGCAATGGCTAACGTTGAAACTGCTGTTAAAGGTAGTGACAAAGAAGCGATTGAAAAGTCTACTCAAGAGCTAATGGAAGCGTCTGCTAAGTTAATGGAAATCGCTCAAGCTAAAGCGCAAGCACAGCAAGGTCAACCAGAAGGTGAAGCACAAGCTGCTAAGCAAGATGATGACGTAGTTGACGCTGAGTTTGAAGAAGTTAAAGACGACAAAAAATAATGACGGGTAATCCCTAAATTATTGTAGCGGGCGTTATGAGGAAACTCTAACGCCCGTTTGTGCAACTTTAGCAAAGAAAATAAAACACTATGTCAAAGCGCGATTATTACGAAGTATTAGGTGTCGGACGTGACACTAGCGAACGCGAAATTAAGAAAGCTTATAAGCGTTTAGCAATGAAATTTCACCCAGACCGTAACCCGGGTGACAAGGAAGCGGAAGCTAACTTTAAAGAAGTTAAAGAAGCTTATGAAATCCTAACCGATAGCGATAAGAAAGCGGCTTATGATCAGTTTGGTCATGCAGGTGTTGATCCTAATCGTGGTGGCGGTGGTTACGGCGGCAGTGCTGATTTCGGCGATGTATTCGGCGATGTGTTTGGCGATATTTTCGGTGGCGGACGCCGCGGTGGTCAGCGTCAAGCAGCTCGCGGTAGTGACTTACGTTACAACCTAGAGTTATCTTTAGAAGAAGCAGTTCGCGGCTTAACTAAAGAACTACGTATTCCTACTCTTGCAGCTTGTGATACTTGTGACGGTAGCGGCGCTAAGAAAGGCTCTTCGCCAACCACTTGTGGTACCTGTCATGGTCAAGGCCAAGTGCAGATGCGTCAAGGTTTCTTCGCGGTGCAGCAAGCCTGTCCTACCTGTCATGGTCGTGGCAAGATCATTAAAGATCCTTGTAACAAGTGTCATGGTGAAGGTCGCGTAGAAAAGAGCAAGACTCTTTCAGTTAAGATCCCTGCTGGTGTTGATACTGGCGATCGCATTCGTCTATCTGGCGAAGGTGAAGCGGGCGAGTACGGTGCACCTCCTGGCGACCTATACGTGCAAGTTAGCGTACGTGAGCATGCAATCTTCCAACGTGATGGCAACAACCTTTATTGTGAAGTGCCTATCTCGTTCAGCAAGGCAGCCCTAGGCGGCGAGATTGAAGTGCCAACACTCGATGGTAAAGTGAATCTTAAGATCCCTGCTGAAACGCAAACCGGCCGCATGTTCCGTATGCGCGGTAAGGGTGTTAAGTCAGTTCGCAGCCATGCCGTGGGTGACTTGCTATGTAAGGTAGTAATGGAAACTCCAGTCAACCTTAACGAACGCCAAAAAGAGTTACTTCGTGAATTTGAAGACACCTTAACTGGTCAGTCTAAGAAGCATAGCCCAAAGGCTGAAGGTTTCTTTGATGGTGTTAAGAAGTTTTTTCAAGATTTGAATAGCTAAAACTGATTCAGTTCAGTATATAATTTAAGCCTCGCAATCGCGGGGCTTTTTCTTATCTGAAATTCGATAAAAAGATAAAAAATAGAGGTTAGCAATATATGAAAGCAATACTATTACTGCTAAGCAGTCTGTTGGTGTTAACGGGCTGCGCTACCACTAAATCACCTACGGGTCGTGGACAAACTCTGCTATTTTCATCGCAGCAGATGAGCGAGCTTGGTAATTCTTCTTTTGCACAAATAAAGCAGCAAGAGCTAGCTAGCCAAGATAAAGCAATAAACAGTTATGTTAACTGCGTGGCTAATAGAATCACTAAGGCATTGCCGGATCAAAACTTGCCTTGGGAAGTGGTGGTGTTTGAGTCGGAGCAAGTTAATGCCTTTGCGCTGCCTGGCGGGCATATCGGTGTATATACCGGATTACTCAATGTTGCTATTAACCAAGATCAACTGGCTACCGTTATCGGTCATGAAGTGGCACACGTTTTGGCCAACCACAGTAATGAGCAGGTTTCTCGCGCACAAATGACAGGCGCGGGTATGCAGCTTGCCGACATTGCATTAGGCGCTGGTGGTATTGCCGATAAAGAATTGTATATGGCTGCATTAGGTTTAGGTGTGCAGGTGGGTTACATCTTACCTTATGGTCGCGACCAAGAATCGGAAGCCGATATTATTGGGGTTGAGTTGATGGCAAAAGCAGGCTTTGATCCGGCTGCGAGTGTCGAGCTTTGGAAGAATATGTCAAAAGCTGGCGGCGAGCAGGGGCCAGAGCTGCTTTCCACTCACCCTTCACACGACCAACGTATAGCACAATTGCAGCAAATGCAGGCGAAAGCACAACCTTTATATCAAGCAAGTAAACTGAGTGTGAAAAATACTTGTCAAAGACCAAAATAGCTACAGTTTTTAGGGCAATATCACAGAAATTATGATAAAGTTCGGCGCGAAAATTCATTGAATCATTGAGAGTACAATCATTATGTCTGATAAGTTCAGTACAATTGAAGGTCAAGCAAGCTACGGTGTTGGTCGTCAACTAGGTGAGCAACTAGCCGCTAACTCGTTTGAAGGTATCGATATTTCTGCTGTTCAATTGGGTCTATCTGACGCATTCGAAGGTAAAGAAAGCGTTGTATCTATGCAAGATATGCAAATTGCATTCACTGAAATCAGCCAACGTATCCAGAAAGTTCAAGAAGCTGCTGCAGCTGCTGCGTCAGAAGAAGGTGATAAGTACCTTGCTGACAACGGTGCTCGCGAAGGCGTTGTAACGCTAGAGTCTGGTCTACAGTACGAAATCATCACTGAAGGTAATGGCGACAAGCCTGGTTATGATTCAACTGTACGTACTCACTACCACGGTACTTTCATCTCTGGTGACGTATTCGATAGCTCTGTTGCTCGTGGTGAGCCTGCTGAATTCCCAGTTTCAGGCGTTATCGCTGGTTGGACTGAAGCACTACAACTTATGCCTACTGGTTCGAAGTGGAGACTGTTCGTACCACAGCACCTTGCATACGGTGAGCGTGGCGCTGGCGCTGCGATCCCACCTTACTCAACTTTAGTATTTGAAGTTGAATTATTAGATATTCTCTAATAAAGATAATAAGCCTAAGTTAATACTTAGGCTTTTTTTTGACATTTGCAGGGAGACACTGAGATGACTGAACGCGTAAGAGTGGCAATCACCGGCGGCAGCGGCCGTATGGGACGTACTCTTATTGAGGCGGCAAAGCAAAATGAATTTATTTTGTTAGGTGCTGCGATTGAACGAGCGGGATCGACCCTTATGGGTGTTGATGCGGGTGAGCTTGCTGGTGTTGGAGCAATGAATGTAGCCATCACTGATTCACTCGATAAAGCAGTCGATGACTTTGACGTACTGATTGACTTTACCTCGCCAGAAGCTTCAGTAGTCCATACCGATTGGTGTGCGAAACATGGCAAAGCAATCGTAATCGGTACTACCGGGTTCAATCATGCTCAAAAAGAGCAAATCTCAGCTTATGCGGATCAGGTGCCAATTGTAATGGCACCAAATATGGCTGTTGGCGTTAACCTTATGTGGAAACTACTTGAAGTAGCTGCAGAGGTAATGGGCCATTACAGTGATATCGAGATCATCGAAGGCCACCACAGATATAAGAAAGATGCGCCGTCAGGCACCGCGCTTAAAATGGGCGAAGTGATTGCCGAAACATTGGGCCGTGATTTAGAAAAATGTGCCGTTTATGGCCGCGAAGGTATTACCGGTGAGCGCGACAGAGGAACCATAGGGTTTGCTACTGTGCGCGCTGGTGACATCGTTGGTGAGCACACAGCCCTATTTGCCGATATCGGTGAGCGATTAGAGATCACCCATAAAGCGTCTAGCCGTATGACTTTTGCCAATGGCGCCATGCGCGCAGCAACTTGGTTGGTTGAGCAAGATTCTGGGCTCTACGATATGCAGCAAGTTTTAGGCTTGAAAGCATAATTATTTAAAACCGCTATTAGCGGTTTTTTTTTGCTGAAAAATTTTTTTGACAAATTTCTTATCTGTACTATGGACAGGTTTGAGTTTTACATATAAAATCGGCGGAATTTGTCAAAATTTTGCATTTTAGCGAAAGTTGGTATTTTAAAAACATATAAAAAACAATTAATTTCAATGATTTGGCTCTTTCCGGAGGTCGCGTTGACAAAGTCTGCCTTACTCGTACTTGAAGATGGAACAATTTTTTCTGGCACTGCAATTGGTGCTGAAGGGATGTCTGTTGGTGAAGTAGTATTTAACACTTCAATGACTGGTTACCAAGAAATTTTGACTGATCCATCATATTCACGTCAAATGGTCACCCTCACTTATCCACATATTGGTAATACTGGTACCAATGAAGAAGATACAGAATCTGATTCTGTTCATGCTTGTGGCCTTATCATTCGAGACTTGCCATTAGTGGCAAGTAACTTTCGAAATCAGCAATCTTTAAGCGATTATTTGATCGCTAACAACGTTGTTGGTATTGCTGATATCGATACTCGTAAATTAACTCGTATCCTACGTGAAAAAGGCGCCCAAGCCGGTTGTATCATGGTTGGTGATTTAGATGAAGCTAAAGCGCTAGCTGCAGCTAAAGCCTTCCCTGGTCTTAAAGGCATGGATTTAGCTAAAGAAGTCACCACAAAGGAAACGTACTCATGGCGCAGCGGTAGCTGGCGTTTAGTTGGCGGTTTGCCATCTGACACTCCTGAAGCTGAGCTTAAGTATAAAGTGGTAGCCTACGACTATGGTGTTAAGCGCAACATCTTACGTATGTTGGTTGACCGCGGTTGTGATGTGACAGTTGTACCTGCACAAACTCCTGCGAGCGAAGTGCTTGCAATGAATCCTGATGGGGTTTTCCTATCGAACGGTCCTGGCGACCCAGAGCCATGTGATTACGCTATTGCTGCAATCCAAGAGATCTTAAAAACAGACATTCCTGTTTTCGGTATCTGTTTGGGTCACCAGTTATTAGCGTTAGCTTCAGGTGCTAAAACACTGAAAATGAAGTTTGGTCACCATGGTGCTAACCACCCAGTGAGTAATATCGAGCAAGGTAATGTAATGATCACCAGCCAAAACCACGGTTTTGCTGCTGATGAAGCAACCTTACCAGCCAACATTAAAGTGACCCACAAGTCACTGTTTGATGGCTCATTGCAAGGTATTCACCTAACTGATAAGCCTGCATTTAGTTTCCAAGGCCACCCAGAGGCGAGCCCTGGACCACACGATGCTGCGCCGTTATTCAATCACTTCATCGATTTGATTGAGTTGTACCGTAAAAACGCCAAGTAGTAACTTCATCCGGGAGAAGATTTAAGCAATGCCAAAACGTACAGATATAAAGAGTATTCTTATCCTAGGTGCTGGACCAATCGTAATTGGTCAAGCCTGTGAGTTTGACTACTCAGGCGCCCAAGCCTGTAAAGCCCTACGCGAAGAAGGCTACCGAGTTATTCTAGTTAACTCTAACCCTGCAACGATTATGACTGACCCAGAGATGGCCGATGCGACATACATCGAACCAATTCACTGGGAAGTAGTACGTAACATTATTGCTAAAGAGCGTCCTGACGCGATTTTGCCAACAATGGGCGGCCAGACTGCACTTAACTGTGCACTTGAGCTTGAAAGCCGCGGCGTACTAAAAGAGTTTAACGTTGATATGATTGGCGCAACTGCTGATGCAATCGACAAAGCTGAAGACCGTAGCCGTTTTGATAAGGCAATGAAGTCAATTGGCCTTGAGTGTCCACGTGCGGGTATTGCTCACACAATGGAAGAAGCTTATGGCGTATTAGACCAAGTGGGCTTCCCATGTATTATCCGTCCGTCTTTCACCATGGGTGGCAGCGGCGGTGGTATCGCTTATAACAAAGAAGAGTTTGAGGATATCTGTTCTCAAGGTCTTGAGTTATCGCCAACTAACGAACTGCTTATCGACGAATCTTTGATTGGTTGGAAAGAGTACGAGATGGAAGTGGTCCGTGACCGCAATGATAACTGTATTATTGTTTGTGCAATCGAAAACTTCGACCCAATGGGCGTGCACACTGGTGACTCAATCACTGTTGCGCCAGCGCAAACACTAACAGACAAAGAATACCAGTTGATGCGTAATGCATCGCTAGCGGTTCTGCGTGAGATTGGTGTTGAAACTGGTGGTTCAAACGTACAGTTTGGTATCAACCCGAAAGATGGCCGTATGGTTATCATCGAAATGAACCCACGTGTATCGCGCTCATCTGCACTGGCATCTAAAGCAACTGGTTTCCCAATTGCTAAGATTGCAGCCAAGCTAGCAGTAGGCTTTACACTTGACGAGTTAAGCAACGACATTACTGGCGGCGCAACTCCTGCATCATTTGAACCTGCAATCGATTATGTTGTGACTAAAATTCCTCGTTTTAACTTCGAGAAATTTGCTGGTGCAAACGATCGTCTAACCACACAGATGAAGTCTGTGGGTGAAGTGATGGCGATTGGCCGTACTTTCCAAGAGTCACTGCAAAAAGCGCTTCGCGGTCTTGAAGTGGGCAAGAATGGTTTATGTCCACAAATCGACTTGGCAGATCCTGAAGCATTATCTCGCATTCGTCATGAGCTGAAAGAGCCAGGCGCAGAGCGTATTTGGTATATTGCTGATGCATTCCGTGCCGGTCTTTCTGTAGAAGATATTTTTGGTCTAACTAATATCGACCCATGGTTCCTTGTACAACTTGAAGACTTACTTAAGTCTGAAGCAGACGTTGCTGAAGCCGGTCTTGCTGGTTTGAACGAAGATTTCTTACGTAAGCTTAAGCGCAAAGGTTTTGCTGATTCACGTCTAGCAGCACTTGCTGGTGTAAGCGAAACGGAAGTTCGTAAGCTACGTACTCGTTTTGAAATCCACCCAGTGTATAAGCGCGTTGATACTTGTGCGGCTGAGTTCTCAACCGACACGGCTTACATGTACTCTACTTATGAAGAAGAGTGTGAAGCTAACCCGTCTAACCGTGACAAAATCATGGTACTAGGTGGTGGTCCAAACCGTATTGGTCAAGGTATTGAGTTTGATTACTGTTGTGTGCACGCGGCGTTAGCGCTACGTGAAGACGGCTATGAAACCATCATGGTTAACTGTAACCCTGAAACCGTTTCTACCGACTACGACACATCAGATCGCTTGTACTTCGAGTCAGTGACATTTGAAGATGTGCTTGAAATCGTTCGTATCGAGAAGCCAAAAGGCGTTATCGTACAGTATGGTGGTCAAACACCACTTAAACTTGCACGTGACCTAGAAGCTGCTGGCGTACCGATTATTGGTACTAGCCCAGATGCAATCGACCGCGCTGAAGACCGTGAGCGTTTCCAGCAAGCGATTGAACGTTTAGGCATGAAGCAGCCAGAAAACGATACCGTAACTACTGTTGAAGGTGCTGTTATCTCTGCAGAGCGTATCGGTTATCCGCTAGTTGTTCGTCCATCTTATGTACTAGGTGGCCGCGCAATGGAAATCGTATATGACGAGCAAGACTTACGTCGTTACTTTAACGAAGCGGTAAGTGTTTCTAACGCATCTCCAGTGCTACTTGACCGTTTCCTAGATAACGCAATCGAAATCGACATCGATGCAGTGTGTGATGGCGAAACTGTTGTGATTGGCTCAATCATGGAGCATATCGAGCAAGCAGGTGTTCACTCTGGTGACTCAGGTTGTTCACTGCCTCCATACAGCTTAAGCCAAGATATTCAAGACCGCATGCGTGAGCAAGTGGGTAAACTGGCAATGGAACTTGGCGTAATTGGCCTAATGAACGTGCAGTTTGCGGTGAAGGATAACGAGATCTACATGATTGAAGTTAACCCTCGAGCAGCGCGTACCGTGCCATTTGTATCGAAGGCAACGGGTGTACCATTAGCTAAGATTGCTGCACGAGTGATGGCTGGTCAAAGCCTTAAGTCACAGAACTTCACTGAAGAAGTTATTCCGCCATTCTACTCTGTAAAAGAAGTAGTTTTGCCGTTTAACAAGTTCCCTGGTGTTGACCCACTGCTTGGCCCTGAAATGCGCTCAACTGGCGAAGTAATGGGTGTGGGTGACACGTTTGCTGAAGCGTATGCTAAAGCGCAGCTTGGTGCGACTTCTGAAGTGCCTAAGTCTGGCCGTGCATTACTATCTGTACGTAATAGCGATAAGGCTCGCGTAGCTGATTTAGCGGCGCAGTTAATCGCATTAGGTTATGAAATCGATGCAACTCACGGTACAGCGGTTATCTTAGGTGAAGCGGGTATTAACCCACGTCTAGTTAACAAGGTACACGAAGGTCGTCCTCATATTCTTGACCGTATCAAGAACGGTGAGTACACCTATATCGTCAACACGACAGAAGGTCGCAAGGCGATTGAAGATTCACGTCAGTTACGTCGTGGTGCACTGCGGTACAAAGTGAACTACACAACGACTTTGAATGCTGCATTTGCAACTTGTATGGCTCACTCAGCGGATGACCGCTCGAATGTGACTTCAGTACAAGAACTGCATAAGCGCATTACTAAGTAAGTTAAGCGAAGCTTGAAATAAAAGGCCGCTTTAAGCGGCCTTTTTTATTGTTTGAGGTTAATCACTGCGATAGAGCAGACATTAAATAAATATTTATGCGGCTTTGCTAGCAACTGCGTTGAAGGTTGAGTAAGCTCTACTGTCTTGTATCGCCATTTGAATCAAATATAGTATTACTAGCTTGAATGACTGCTAGATCGCGAGCAAGTACAGATTAAGGTGCATCGATTGCCCTCTACGTTTACAATAACGTAATTCCACCAGATTTTACCTTGCCAACGTATCATGTTGAGTGAGGCCTGCTTTTGTTTTAAAGGAGACGAAAGAAGCTTATGAGTACGGTTCCAATGACCATTGTCGGTGCTGCACAGCTGCGCAAAGAATTAGATCACCTTAAATTTGAGCGTCGTCCAAAGATTGCCGAAGCAATTGGCGAAGCGCGTGAATTAGGCGACTTAAAAGAAAATGCTGAATATCACGCTGCCCGTGAAGAGCAAGGTTTATGTGAAGCACGTGTAAGAGATATCGAAGGTAAATTGTCTCACGCGCAGATCATCGATGTTACGACTATGGCTAACAATGGCCGCGTAATCTTCGGTTCAACTGTCACCATTCTGAATGTTGATACAGATGAAGAAGTCACTTACCGCATAGTAGGTGAAGATGAAGCTAACATTAGAGAAAATCTTTTGTCAGTGAGTTCACCAATTGCACGTGGTTTAATTGGTAAGAATTTAGACGACGAGATCTCAATCGTAACGCCCGGTGGCACTAACGATTTTGAAATTATCAAAGTTGAATATATCTAATACTGGCTTCTTTAGTATTTAGATAATCATAAAAAACCGCTTCTTAGCGGTTTTTTTGTTGCTGAAGAGCTGCGAATAGACAATTAAGTGTTTGTAACGCCTACAGAGTGGGTTTAGTATAATGCTGACTAAAAGTTTTGTTTAATAGGGATTGAGTGCAGCTATTCTGGCGGTTTGGATTAATAATGTTATTCATAGGAGGATTATTCCTGTCGCCTATGTCTGTTATTGCGTCTGAACAAAGTTTAATTAGCCAGTTCACTTCAGTTCAAGTCGACACTCAAAACGCTATTACTGCTAGCCAGCAACTTGCTACTTCATCGCTGCCACAGGACGATAAACCGTTAAATACTCACTCGCATTTAACGGATACAGATCTAATTGGCTTAACTCAGCTTGAACTTATTAGCATCAACGGTTCACCTAAAGGGTTACCAATAACGCTAAGAGAGCAGCCAGCCAAGCAGCCCAGTGGTAATGAGTCTGAGTATGCGCCACTAGTTTCTCAGCGTTTTGTCAGCTTTTCACAGCATGACCCACTGCAAAGCCGTCCCCAATATTTGCTAGCTTTTGAGTTTTCATCGCCACCGATCCCGTCCCTTGTGATCGGTTATCGCATTGATGTTAAGCCAACAGTTGATTGGTCATTACACATTAATGGCTGCTCACATCGACTTTCCGCATGGAAAGAGTCCAACCTCCTTTATCGTTACTCTCAAACTCGAGCTTAGTTCGACTCGATAGGCCTTAGGGTTTATCTCATTTCATTTAAAACAACACCGCTACCGAGAATGGTCTAGTTTGCGACGCTTTTATTTGAGCTTATATTTTGCTTCTTAATAAAACAGTAGGCCTAAGCCATAGATACTCTGATCATTAGTCTAGATAACAACTCTTAATTAATGCATTAGAAAGCAAAGCTATTGTTAGCTAACTATTAGTTACTAGCCATTAAAAAAGGGCTTAACGCTATGGGGTTGCAAACAAAGCATGCGCTTTTGGTAACGACAAATGAACGGCCTTTGAAAAGAGCTGGAACCTTCCACCTTTTGACCGTTCACCATCGCGTATTTAGTGAAGAGCGAAATATGAGAGAGCAAAATAAAGCAACAATTCTGAACCATTACTCAGCCTGGAAATATGTGCTGTTAGTGGTCACTATCACCGTAATGCTATTTAGTGCATTGCCAACATTTTTTGGCGAAGATGCAGCGGTACAAATAGCGCCGGAAGCCCAACTTAATATTAACCCGTTGGAGCTGCATCAGTTATTAGTATCTAAAGGCATCGATTTAAAACGAATCGATCAAGCCCAAGGTAAAACTACGGTCATTCTTGCTGATAATACTCAGCAAGCAGAGCTTAAAACGTTATTAGGTAACCAAGTAGAAGACCCATCAAAATTGACGTTAACCTTGGCTCCAGCAGCGCCTAATTGGCTATTATCTTTGGGGGTTACCCCAATAAAACTAGGGCTAGATCTACGCGGAGGGGTGCAGTTTTTATTAGATGTTGAAATCGAACCTGTTTATAAGTTGCATAACAATGCCTTTGTTGAAGCGGTTAGGCAGTTTGTACGCCAAGACTCCTTGTTTGGTGTGAGTGTTAAGCAACAAGTTGATGGCGGCGTGCATATTTCGGCAACGGATCTTAACCAGCGCGCGGTTATTCGTGAGTTCATTAAAACCCAATATCCTAATTGGCAAATGTCTAATTCTGGCGATAATTCGTTACAACTGGCTTTGTCTGAAACTGAAAAGTTCAATATTCGCGACTTGACGGTAAAACAAAACCTGCAAATTATGCGCAGCCGCATTGAGCAACTAGGGATTACTGAGGTTGTGGTACAGCGCCAAGGAGAGCACCGTATTCGCATTGAACTACCGGGTGTGCAAGATCCTGCGGCAGCTAAATCAGTGATTGGTGCCACGGCAAGTTTGGCTTTTTATCAAGTTAAACAGCCAGGCTCTGTTAATGCTAAAACCCTAAGAGATGAGCAAGGCCAAGCTGTGTATGTTGCTAGGCGTCCAGTATTAGGTGGTGAACATATTGTTGATGCTCGTGCATCGCTTGGTGAAATGGGCTTACCTGAAGTGGTTATTCATCTTGATCGCGATGGCGGTAGCATGATGTCGGACTTTTCTCGTCACAACATAGGCAAACCAATGGCTACATCTTACAGCGAATACAGCCGTGATGATAAAGGTCAAATCAGACAAACTACCGAGGTTATCAGTGTTGCAACCATCCAATCTCAGTTAGGCGATCGCTTTAGTATTACTGGTGCTGGCAATTACGCCGAGGCGCAGCAACTGGCGTTATTGCTTCGAGCCGGTTCAATGACTGCACCTGTCACTATTGTAGAAGAGCGCACAATTGGACCGAGCTTAGGTGAAGAGAATATTACCAATGGTTTTTCAGCCCTTGCGTTAGGTATGGGAGTTACCTTGCTGTTTATGGGGCTTTGGTACCGCCGACTTGGCTGGGTGGCAAACGTGGCGTTAATGACCAATATGATCTTAATTTTTGGCTTGATGGCGTTAATCCCTGGAGCAGTTTTAACTTTACCCGGTATTGCAGGGTTAGTGCTTACTGTTGGTATGGCCGTTGATACCAACGTACTTATCTTTGAGCGAATTAAAGATAAGCTAAAAGAGGGGCGAAGTTTTGCTCATGCCATCGATCGAGGCTTTGACAGTGCGTTTTCAACCATTGTTGATGCTAACTTCACCACCATGATCACTGCAGTTGTACTTTATGCCATTGGTAATGGGCCGATTCAAGGCTTTGCATTAACCCTCGGGCTTGGTTTGTTGACCAGTATGTTTACTGGAATATTTGCATCGAGAGCGCTGATTAACTGGGCTTATGGTAGCAACTTTAGTCGTAACGTGAAGGTGTAATATAATGAATAATATTAATCTGAAAAATTTAAAAAGCTTAAGCAAGTTAACTAAAGCTCGTTACCTTTCAAGTGTATTTTCGTTACTGCTCATGCTGGGATCCGTGGCGATTATCGTGGCTAACGGTTTTAATTGGGGGCTGGATTTTACTGGCGGCATAGTGACCGAAGTTAAGTTAGATCCTAATATTAACGCGGCGCAAATAAGCCAAGTGCTTGGCAAAGAGTCAGCGCAAGAAGTCAGTGTTATTTCGGCAGGTGAACCGGGGCGTTGGGTATTGCGTTACGCTAAAGTGGATAATGCCGCGACGGGTGACATTAAAACGGTATTGGCACCTTTAACTAATAATGTTGAAGTACTCAATTCTAGTATCGTGGGGCCGCAAATTGGCCAGGAATTGGCAGAACAAGGAGGTTTAGCATTACTTGCCGCTATGCTTTGTATTTTGGGCTATTTAAGCTTTCGTTTTGAATGGCGCCTTGCAAGTGGCGCGCTATTAGCGCTCTTCCATGACGTTATTTTTGTATTAGCCTTTTTTGCCTTAACACAAATGGAGTTCAACTTAACCATTTTAGCCGCGGTGTTGGCTATTTTAGGTTATTCACTTAACGATTCTATTGTTATTGCAGACAGGGTACGCGAGGTTTTAATAGCTAAACCGAAAATGGCAACAGATGAGATTTGCAGTAGCGCAGTAAAAGCGACGTTCTCAAGAACTATGGTGACTAGTGGCACCACTTTGTTTACCGTTGGCGCGCTGTGGATTATGGGCGGGGCACCTTTACAAGGCTTCTCTATTGCCATGTTCCTAGGGATTATGATTGGTACTTTGTCGTCAATTTCGGTAGGAACTTGTTTGCCTGAATTATTGAAAGTTAAAGCTGAACACTATGAGGTAACGCCGATTAGCGACACGCCGTAGAATTTTATTCGTATAAACATAGGATAAAAAAAGAGCCGCTGATTAATCAGCGGCTCTTTTTATTTATCTTGCATTGACAGCGATAAAGATTAAAGCTGTCTTTGCTAATTACTTTGCCTTTGGCACAGCAATTTTCATTTCTTCAGACTGACGGAACAGTACTAGAACGTGACCGATAAGCTGTACTTTTTCAGCTTTAGTTTCACGTACAATGGCATCTACGATAGCGTTTTTAAGTTCTCTGTCACCAGAGGCTACTTTCACTTTAATCAATTCATGATAAGAAAGTGCATTATCAATTTCAGCCAGTACACCTTCAGTCAAGCCGTTGCCACCAAGCATCACTACAGGCTTGAGACTGTGCGCTAAGCCTTTTAAGTGCTGTTTTTGTTTGGTTGTTAAGTTCATTTATACCAACTTTATGCTGAGTTACTGTTGAAAACCCGCTATTCTACCCTTATATATGCTTTGTGTAACTCTCAATTTTGTTGCGGATTTTAAATGTCAGGAAAAAAACGAACGGCTAGCTCCTCTCGCTGGATGCAGGAACATTTCGACGATCACTATGTCAAACTATCGCAAAAGCGTGGTTTAAGGTCGCGCGCGGCCTTTAAGCTTGAAGAGATCCAAGAAAAAGATAAACTCATTCGACCGGGAATGACGGTTGTCGATTTAGGTGCTGCACCGGGTGGTTGGTCGCAAATAGCGGTAAAACTAGCTGGAGACAAAGGTAAAGTTATCGCGTGTGATATCTTGCCGATGGATCCAATTGTTGGTGTTGATTTCCTACAAGGCGATTTTCGCGAAGAAAAAGTACTGGATGCATTATTAACTCGTGTTGGTGATGCTAAAGTCGATGTGGTGTTATCTGATATGGCACCTAATATGAGTGGTTCTGGTGGCGTTGATCAACCTCGGGCCATGTATTTAGTGGAGCTTGCGTTAGATATGTGCCATCAAGTTTTGGCGCCAAACGGATGCTTCGCGGTTAAAGTCTTTCAGGGGGAGGGCTTTGATGAATACATGAAAGCGGTTAAAGAGGCGTTTAAAACGGTTAAAACACGCAAGCCCGATTCTTCACGACCACGTTCGCGTGAAGTCTATCTTGTGGCGACGGGCTACAAGTTATAGTAATCTATCGTAAGTACTCTAACATTTGTTTTCGAAAGACTTTAAAAGAGGTCGAGTAATTTGAGTGACATGGCAAAAAATTTAATTCTCTGGGTTGTCATCGCTGTAGTGTTGATGTCAGTTTTTCAGGGCTATTCCCCCTCTTCATCAACTAAGACGAAGATGGATTATTCAACCTTTTTGGATGATGTTCGCTCAGGGCAGGTTAGTACTGTCGAAGTGAAAAGCGACCAACGTACAATTGAAGGTACCACGCGTTCAGGTGAAAAATTTGTCACCATTATGCCGATGCCAGATCTTGATTTAATCAACGATCTTGACCGTAAAGGCATCATGATGAAAGGCCAAGAAGCTGAAGAGTCGGGTTTCTTAACTCAAATCTTTATCTCTTGGTTCCCAATGCTATTGCTTATCGGTGTGTGGATCTTCTTCATGCGTCAGATGCAAGGCGGTGGCGGTAAAGGTGCTATGTCGTTTGGTAAGAGTAAAGCCAAATTGATGAGCGAAGACCAAATTAAGACGACTTTTGGCGATGTTGCAGGTTGTGACGAAGCAAAAGAAGACGTTAAAGAATTGGTTGATTACCTAAAAGAGCCTACAAAGTTCCAAAAGCTCGGTGGCCGTATTCCTACTGGTGTGTTGCTAGTTGGTCCACCAGGTACAGGTAAAACTTTGCTCGCGAAGGCGATTGCTGGTGAAGCAAAAGTACCATTCTTTACTATTTCAGGTTCTGATTTCGTAGAAATGTTTGTTGGTGTTGGTGCATCTCGTGTACGTGACATGTTTGAACAAGCTAAAAAATCTGCTCCTTGTATTATTTTTATCGATGAAATCGATGCTGTAGGTCGTCAACGTGGCGCAGGTGTTGGTGGTGGTCACGATGAGCGTGAGCAAACACTTAACCAAATGCTAGTAGAGATGGACGGCTTCGAAGGTAACGAAGGTATTATCGTTATTGCTGCGACTAACCGCCCAGACGTGCTAGATGCTGCATTACTTCGTCCAGGTCGTTTCGACCGTCAAGTCGTTGTTGGTCTACCTGATGTACGTGGTCGTGAACAGATCCTTAAAGTGCATATGCGCAAAGTGCCTTTAGCTGATGGCGTTAAAGCAAGTGTAATCGCTCGTGGTACACCTGGTTTCTCTGGTGCAGACCTTGCAAACCTTGTTAACGAAGCAGCCTTGTTTGCTGCTCGTAACAGCCGCCGTGTTGTAGGTATGGAAGAGTTTGAAAGTGCAAAAGACAAAATCATGATGGGTGCTGAGCGCCGGACCATGGTGATGTCTGAAGACGAAAAAGAGATGACGGCTTATCATGAAGCGGGTCATGCAATCGTAGGTTGTTTAGTCCCTGAGCACGACCCTGTGCACAAGGTGACTATTATTCCTCGTGGTCGTGCGCTTGGTGTGACGTTCTTCTTGCCTGAAGCAGATGCTATCAGCCAAAGTCGTCGCAAACTTGAGAGTCAAATCTCGGTTGCTTATGGCGGGCGTATTGCAGAAGATATTATTTATGGCAGTGAAAAAGTCTCGACGGGTGCTTCACAAGACATTAAGTATGCAACCTCTATTGCGCGTAACATGGTTACTCAGTGGGGCTTCTCTGAAAAGCTAGGTCCAGTACTTTACGCTGAAGATGAAAATGAAGTGTTCTTAGGACGCAGCATGGGTAAATCTCAGCACATGTCTGATGACACTGCGCGTGTTATTGACGCTGAAGTTAAAATGCTAATTGATGCAAATTATGAACGCGCACATACTTTCTTAACCGAAAATATGGATATTCTTCACGCAATGAAAGATGCATTGATGAAGTACGAAACTATTGATGCGAATCAAATTGACGACTTAATGGCACGTCGTGAAGTACGTATGCCTGCTGAATGGGAAAAAGATCAGCAGTCAAACGACAAAGACAACAATGATACTTCTTCTGAAAAGAAAGAAGAGATCAAGAAAACTAAAGAAGATAAGCCTGACGTCAGCGACGCTGATGAATCACCAGCTAAGTAAACTTTAGTGAAATTAAGAAAACCCCTTTTAGGGGTTTTCTTGTTTACGGTACTTTATTTTGTCTAAATTAATCTCTAATGGTAAAACGCTTGAGTTAAGTTCTCCGGTCGTTATGGGGATCCTCAATGTGACCCCCGACTCCTTTTCTGATGGTGGTGAGTTCTCATCATTTACGACAGCTTGCCAGCAAGCCGATTTGATGGTGGCGCAAGGCGCCAAAATTATTGATATAGGCGGTGAGTCGACTCGCCCTGGTGCACAAGATGTGTCAGCTGAAGATGAGCTAGCGCGAGTGTTACCGTTAATTGAGTATATAAGCGCTAAGCATGATGTTTGGATTTCTATCGATACCAGCAAAGCTACCGTAATGGAAGCCGCGGTGAATGCTGGCGCGCATTTGATTAATGATGTCAGGGCGCTACAAGAGCCTGGGGCACTTGAGGTTGCAGCAAAGCTTAATGTGCCTGTTTGCTTAATGCATATGCAGGGGCAACCACGAACCATGCAAGACGCGCCTCATTATGATGACGTCCTAGCTGATATTAATCAGTTTTTTGAGCAACGAGTTTCTGCTTGTGTTGCCGAAGGCATCAAGCGCGAAAATATTGTGCTTGATCCTGGTTTTGGGTTCGGTAAATCATTGGCTCATAATTATGAGCTACTGAATCGCATAAGCGAGTTTTCTGTATTTAACTTGCCTATTCTGGCTGGGCTTTCACGTAAGAGTATGTTCGGCCAATTACTTGGACGTGAGGTATCACAAAGACTTAGTGCAACTCTTGCTGGTAATATGTTGGCTATACAGTCAGGTGCCAAGATAGTGCGGGTACATGACGTACAAGAAACCTGTGACATGATAGCAGTGTTAGACGCTGCAAAGAATTTTAAAACTTTAGCATAACACTTGGCTTTTTATGCCGGCGGTTCAGCTAGGGTTAGTATTTTTTACGGTAGAATCGATGGATTTAGATCTACCTGATTATTAAGTTTGGAGTTCAAGTGAAGCAAAGACAATTTTTTGGAACAGACGGTATTCGCGGTAAAGTTGGCGCGGGTAAAATGACCCCAGAATTGGCGCTAAAACTAGGTTGGGCGGCTGGACGTGTTTTATCTCGTGCTGGCACCCATAAAGTTATTATTGGTAAGGATACTCGGATCTCTGGTTACTTATTTGAATCTGCGTTAGAGGCTGGTTTGTCTGCGGCAGGTATTGATGTAATGCTTATCGGTCCTATGCCTACTCCCGCAGTTGCTTATCTTACGCGCACATTCCGCGCTGAAGCGGGTATTGTGATTAGCGCATCTCACAACCCTTATTACGATAACGGTATTAAGTTTTTTGCCAACGATGGTAGCAAGCTTGATGATGACGTTGAGCTGGAAATTGAAGCAGAGCTTGAAAAACCATTAGCATGCGTAGAATCTCACTTGCTAGGTAAAGTTGCGCGTATTGATGATGCAGCTGGTCGCTACATTGAATATTGTAAGAGTCACTTCCCTGCAGAACAGACTTTAAGTGGCCTTAAAATTGTGGTCGATTGTGCCCATGGCGCAACTTACCATATAGCACCTAGTGTGTTTAGAGAGCTAGGAGCAGAAGTTATTGCTATTGGCGATAAACCTAATGGCTTAAACATCAACGATAAAGTTGGTGCAACATCTATGGCGAAGATCTGTGAAACTGTGTTAGCTGAAAATGCTGATTTAGGTATTGCACTAGATGGTGATGGCGACCGAATTATGATGGTTAATCGTCATGGTCGTGTGATTGATGGCGATGAAATTTTGTATATTTTAGCCTGTGATGCTCAGCAACGTGGCATTCTTCGCGGTGGTGTTGTTGGTACTTTAATGTCAAATCTTGGCTTAGATCTCGCATTACAAGCGCTTAATATTCCATTTGTACGCTCTAAAGTGGGCGACCGCTACGTCATGGAACTATTAAAAGAACACGATTGGCGCATCGGTGGTGAAAACTCCGGTCATATTTTGAATCTGGATCATGGTACAACTGGTGACGGCATTGTTGCGGGTATTTTGGTCTTGGCTGCAATGCAGCGTCAAAATGCAAGCTTAGAACAACTGACTGAAAGTATTACTATGTTGCCGCAGGTACTAGTGAATGTTCGCTTCGAAGGGGATAATGACCCTCTTGCTTCTGAGGTTGTACTAGCAGCTAAAACTGAAGTAGAGCAAAAACTGGGGGTTCGAGGCCGAGTTCTATTGCGTAAATCGGGAACAGAGCCGCTACTGCGTGTGATGGTTGAAGGCGATGAGCAAGAAGCTGTTACTGAATATGCTAACTATATTGCAGATGCCGTTCGTAATTTAGTTTAGTAATTAATGGAATAAACAAGGCAAATTTAGCCGTAGCGATTGAAATTACAGCAAAGGTAATCATTAATTGTACGGTTAGGTTCTTGGTAGCGCAAAAAACGCGCGTTCCCTCCGAGAATATAAAAAATAACGCCTTTAGGTATTGTAACTTAACAAGTGGTTCGCTATTATTCACGCCGCTTTCAAAGGAGACAGTGATGGCACTTAGACGTCCCATGGTTGCTGGTAATTGGAAAATGAATGGCAGTGCGCAACTAGCGCAAGAGCTTTTCAAAAAATTCGCTACTAAGCTCCAAGATGATTCAGCGGAAGTGGTATTATGTCCACCTTCTATTTACTTAGAAAGTGTTCGACAACTACTAGATGAAAACAAAGAAGCCTTAAACGGCTGCTTAGTCAGAATGGGCACACAAAACATAAGTCAACATGACTTTGGTGCATATACTGGCGAAATATCTGGTCAGATGTTAAAAGATTCAGGATGTCGATATGTTATTATCGGCCATTCAGAACGTCGCCGTATGTACGGAGAGACGAGTGATATCGTAGCAGAGAAATTTGCTGCAGCTCAAAAACATGGTTTGACCCCAATCTTATGTGTTGGTGAGTCAGGTCCAGCTCGTGAAGCAAGACGTACTTTTGAAGTGATTGCTGAAGAGTTAGATGTGGTCATTGAAAAAAATGGCACTATGGCTTTTGACAACGCGATTATCGCCTACGAGCCATTATGGGCAGTAGGAACGGGTAAGAGCGCTACGCCAGAGCAGGCTCAAGAAGTTCATGCGTTTATTCGCAAACGCCTCTCTGAAGTATCTCCATTTATCGGAGAAAATATCAGGATTTTGTACGGTGGCAGCGTAACACCGAGTAATGCAGCAGATTTGTTTGCTCAACCTGATGTAGACGGTGGATTGATTGGCGGTGTTAGCCTCAATGCTACCGAATTTCTCAGTTTATGTACGATAGCGATGAGCGCATAATATGTATGAAGTTCTAATGGTTGTTTACTTGTTGGTTGCGATTGGTCTAGTTGGCTTAATCCTTATCCAGCAAGGTAAAGGTGCTGACATGGGTGCTTCTTTTGGCGCCGGTGCTTCAGGTACTCTGTTCGGTTCATCTGGTTCTGGTAACTTTTTGACACGTTCAACTGCAGTTCTAGCTGTAGCGTTTTTTGCACTAAGCCTTACAATTGGTAACTTAAGTGCAAATCACTCTAAAGCTGAAGGTGCATGGGACGAGCTAGGAAGCAATGCAGCACAAGTTGTAGAACAAGTTCAGCAAGAAGCTGAAAAGTCAGAAGATAAGATCCCTGACTAATTCATAAGGAAACTTATGAAAGGTATCAATCATAATCGATTGATACCGACTGTAAGCCTGCTACTCCCTCTCTTGTAGCAGGCAAATAAAACAGTCAGATGTAACGATTTAAGCGGATGTGGTGGAATTGGTAGACACGCCAGCTTGAGGGGCTGGTGAGCGAAAGCTCGTGGGGGTTCAAGTCCCCCCATCCGCACCAAATCTTTGATTTCGACAATGACGAAATTGAAGATAATAAAGTGCTTTAAACAGCCTTTATTATTGCAAGTGAAGAGGTTTCTCAATATACTTGCACAAGTTGTCGCGGGGTGGAGCAGTTTGGTAGCTCGTCGGGCTCATAACCCGAAGGTCGTCGGTTCAAATCCGGCCCCCGCAACCAGCTTCCCAGTAAAGAATTTATTTCTATACTGTTACAGGTTCTGGATATATCAACCTCGTCATTACGGGGTTTTTTGTTATCTGGAACTTATAAAACGGTCACTTTCTGTGACGTGTACTGGGGCTATTAGGCCCTTTTTTGTTTTTCTGGGGGTTATCCTTGGCTACATTAGAACGCAAACTGGTAGAGATGCTCAAAGCGCCAGTTGAAGCATTAGGCCATAAGCTTTGGGGTTTGGAATATATTCAAGCAGGCAAGCATTCTATCTTGCGTCTATATATAGACAACGAAAAGGGCATCTTCATTGAAGATTGCGCCGAAGCTAGCCGCCAAGTCAGTGCTGTTATGGATGTTGAAGATCCAATCTCAACGGAATACACACTAGAAGTTTCTTCTCCTGGTGTAGACAGACCTCTATTTACTGCTGAGCAGTATCAGGCTTACATCGGTGAGACTGTAAAAGTACAACTAACGATGCCTGTTGCAGGCAGTCGTAATTTAAAAGGCACCGTTACTGGCGTGGATGGGCAAATGCTTAATCTGTCAGTCGATGGGAACGAACTTACTGTTGCTTTGGATAATATCCGTAAAGGCAACCTAATCGCTAAGTTTTGATGAACTCAAGGTGAACGAGGCAAGACAATGAATAAAGAGATTCTGCTAGTCGCTGAGGCGGTTTCAAATGAGAAAGGTGTACCGCGCGAAAAGATTTTTGAAGCGCTGGAAATTGCACTAGCCACAGCAACCAAGAAAAAATACGAAGGTGACATTGAAGTTCGTGTTGCTATCGATCGTAAGACTGGTGCTTATGAAACATTCCGTCGTTGGATGGTTGTTGAAGATCAAGGCGTTCCATTGGAAAACCCTTTCCGTGAAATCACCCTTGAAGCAGCAAAATTTGACGATCCAGAAGTTGAGTTAGGCGGTTTCATCGAAGATGAAATTGAATCAGTAGCATTCGACCGCATTACTACTCAAACAGCTAAGCAAGTTATCGTACAAAAAGTACGTGAAGCTGAGCGCGCACAAATCGTTGATCAGTTCCGTGATCGCGAAGGTGAGCTGATTGTTGGTGTTGTAAAGAAGAGTAACCGCGAAAGCGTCGTTGTTGATCTAGGTAACAATGCTGACGGCGTACTATTCAGAGAAGATCTCATCTCTCGTGAATCTTTCCGCCCTGGCGACCGTGTGCGTGCATTGCTTTACTCTGTACGTCCTGAAGCGCGCGGTGCTCAGTTATTCCTAACGCGTACTAAGCCAGATATGCTTATCGAGCTTTTCCGTGTTGAAGTACCGGAAATCCAAGACGAGATGATTGAAATCATGGGCGCTGCTCGTGATCCAGGTTCTCGCGCTAAGATTGCGGTTAAGTCTAATGACCGTCGTATCGATCCTATCGGTGCGTGTGTTGGTATGCGTGGTGCACGTGTACAAGCGGTTTCAAATGAACTTGGTGGTGAGCGTGTTGATATCGTGCTTTGGGACGATAACCCAGCTCAGTACGTAATTAACTGTATGGCTCCAGCTGATGTGGCTTCAATCATTGTTGATGAAGACAACCACTCAATGGATATCGCTGTAGAAGCAGATAGCCTAGCTCAAGCTATTGGCCGTAATGGTCAAAACATTCGTTTAGCAACTCAACTTTCTGGTTGGGAACTAAACGTAATGACAGTTGATGACATGAAAGCTAAGCATCAAGCTGAAAGCGCTAAAGTTGTTAACCTATTCATCCAAGCATTAGATGTTGATGAAGAGTTTGCTCAACTACTTTCTGACGAAGGTTTCACTTCTCTAGAAGAGATTGCTTACGTTCCAGAATCAGAGCTATTAGAAATTGATGGATTCGACGAAGATATCGTTGAGTCATTAAGAGAGCGTGCAAAAGCTGCGATCTCTACTCGTGCTCTTGCGACTGAGGAAGCACTAGATGGTGCTGAACCAAGTGAAGATCTTCTTGCGTTAGAAGGTTTGGATAGACACTTGGCATTCGTAATGGCAAGCAAAGGCGTTATTACGCTTGAAGATTTGGCCGAACAAGGCATTGATGATTTGATCGAAATTGAAGAATTAACAGAAGAAAAAGCAGGCGAGCTAATTATGGCTGCCCGTAATATCTGTTGGTTTGGCGAAGAAGCATAAGTCGATCAGCAGAGGGGAGTTTTATATATGGCGGATACTACAGTAGACAAGCTAGCCAAGGAAGTTGGGAAAAGCGCTGATCGTTTAGTCGAACAGTTTTCTCAGGCTGGTATCAAGAAGTCGGCAAGTGATACGGTTTCTGAATCTGAAAAACAGCAGTTGCTTGATTTCCTTAAGAAGCAACACGGTGGCGATGCAGCCCCACAGAAAATGACATTACAACGCAAATCAGTTTCAACACTCAGTGTTGCTGGTAGTGGCGGACAGTCAAAAGACGTGAAAGTCGAAGTACGTAAAAAGCGTACGTTCGTTAAGCGTGATGAAGCGGCTGAAGCGGAATTAGCAGCGGCTAAAGCAGAAGAAGCTAAAGCGGCAGCAGAAGCTGAAGCTAAAGCAAAAGCTGAAGTAGAAGCAAAGGCAAAAGCCGATGCTGAAGCGAAAGCAAAAGCTAAGGCAGAAGCCGAAGCTAAGGCGAAAGCAAAAGTGCAAACAGAAAAACCAGCAGTAGAAAGTGCTGAAGACAAAGCTGCTAAAGCAGAAGAAGCTAAATTGGTTGCAGCTCAAGAAGCGGCAGCAAAAGCAAAAGCAGACGAAGAAGCGGCTGCAACAGCAGAAGTGGCTCGTCGTCTAGCAGAAGAAAACGAAAAGCGTTGGGCTGAAGAAGAAAAAGCACGTAAAGAAGCTGAGAAATCAGTTGATCACCACGTGACTACCTCTACTGAAGCGCGTGCAGCTGAAGATACTGCAGATGCTAACGCAGAAAAGCGCGGTCGTCGTCCACGTAAGCCTTCAGCTAACGCTGGCAACAATGCTAACGCTAATGCGGGTGCAGGTAAGCCTGGCGGCAAAGGTAAGCGCGCTAAAGACAACCGTCGTGACAACCGTAACTCACGTAACACACGTAACAACCGCAGTGTAGCACCTGAGTCAATGGATCACGCATTCACCAAGCCTGCTGCAGTGGTTAAAGCTGACGTAAGCATCGGTGAAACGGTATCAGTTTCTGAGTTGGCTTCTAAGATGTCAATCAAGGCGACTGAAATCATTAAGCAGATGATGAAGATGGGTTCTATGGTTACTATTAACCAAGTCCTAGACCAAGAAACTGCGCAGCTAGTTGCTGAAGAAATGGGCCACAAAGTAGTGCTTACTCGTGAAAACGAACTAGAGCACCAAGTACTTGCTGACCGTAACGGTGACGTTAAAGTTGAACCTCGTGCGCCAGTTGTTACCATTATGGGTCACGTTGACCATGGTAAGACATCGCTACTTGACTACATTCGTCGTGCTAAAGTTGCATCAGGTGAGGCGGGTGGTATTACTCAGCACATCGGTGCATACCACGTTGAAACTGATAACGGCATGATCACTTTCTTAGATACTCCTGGTCACGCGGCGTTTACCGCTATGCGTGCTCGTGGTGCTAAGGCTACTGACATCGTAATTCTTGTAGTTGCAGCAGACGATGGTGTAATGCCACAAACAATTGAAGCTATCCAACACGCTAAAGCGGGTGGTGTACCTCTGATTGTTGCTGTCAACAAGATTGATAAGCCAGAAGCTGATCCAGATCGTGTTAAGTCTGAGCTTTCTCAGCACGGCGTAATGTCAGAAGACTGGGGCGGAAACAACATGTTTGTTCACGTTTCAGCTAAAGCAGGTACAGGTATCGACGAACTACTAGAAGGTATTCTTCTAGAAGCTGAAGTACTTGAGCTTAAAGCGGTTCGTGAAGGTATGGCTGCGGGTGTTGTTGTTGAGTCTAAGCTTGATAAAGGCCGTGGTCCAGTTGCAACCGTGCTTGTACAAGAAGGTACACTTAAGCAAGGCGATATCGTTCTATGTGGTCTAGAGTACGGTAAAGTCCGTGCAATGAAAGACGAGAACGGTAAGTCAATCACTGAAGCGGGTCCATCAATTCCAGTAGAGATCTTAGGTCTTTCTGGTGTGCCATCAGCGGGTGATGAAGCGACTGTTGTACGCGATGAGCGTAAAGCACGTGAAGTTGCACTTTACCGTCAAGGTAAGTTCCGTGATGTTAAACTTGCACGTCAGCAGAAGTCTAAGCTTGAAAACATGTTCGCCAATATGGTTGAAGGTGAAGTTCAAGAGCTTAACTTGGTACTTAAAGCAGACGTTCAAGGTTCACTTGAAGCGATTGCTGACTCACTTGAGAAGCTATCAACAGACGAAGTTAAAGTTAACATCATCGCTCGCGGTGTGGGTGGCTTAACTGAAACTGATGCAACTCTAGCTGCAGCGTCTAACGCTATCATGGTTGGCTTTAACGTTCGTGCTGATGCACAGGCGCGTAAAGTTGTTGATAGTGAAAGTGTTGATCTACGTTACTACAGCATCATTTATCAATTGATTGATGAAGTTCGTGACGCAATGAGCGGCATGCTAGCACCTGAGTTCAAGCAAGAGATTATTGGTCTTGCTGAAGTTCGTGACGTATTTAAGTCGCCTAAGATTGGTGCAATCGCTGGTTGTATGGTTACCGAAGGTACCATCAAGCGTAGCGCTCCAATCCGCGTTCTACGTGACAACGTTGTTATCTATGAAGGTGAGCTTGAATCTCTTCGCCGCTTTAAAGATGACGTTAACGATGTTCGTAACGGCATGGAATGTGGTATCGGTGTGAAGAACTATAATGACGTCAGAGTTGGCGATCAGATTGAAGTCTTCGAAACGGTAGAAATTGCACGTACCTTGTAATTTATCGAGTTAGTTATAAGGGCGGCGTTAGCCGCCCTTAATATTTATGGCAAATATATTATGGCAAAAGAATTTAGTCGTACACGCCGTATCGCACAGCAGCTACAGCAAGAGCTAGCCGTTGTTCTTCAGCGTGACATGAAAGACCCACGTATCGGTTTTGTCACTGTTAATGACGTTGATGTGTCTCGCGACCTTAGCTACGCAAAAGTTTATGTCACCTTCTTTGAAGAAGACATCAAACTTGTCGAGCAGAAAGTTGAAGCGTTAGACGCTGCAGCGGGTTACATTCGTTCATTAGTTGCAGGCCGCATGAAGCTGCGTGTGATGCCTGAATTACGTTTTATCTACGATAGTTCACTTGTTGAAGGTATGCGTATGTCTAATCTAGTTAGCCGCGTTATCAGCAACGATGAAGCTAAGCAGAAGCAACACGGTATTGAACCTGATGCTACTCAAGATGATTCTAAGGATGAGGGCGATAAGTAATGGCACGTCGTTCTCGCGGCCGTTTTATCGACGGTATTGTACTGTTAGATAAAGACACCGGCATGAGCTCTAACTTTGCGCTACAAAGAGTTAAACGCTTTTTTAATGCAAATAAAGCAGGTCATACTGGCGCTCTGGATCCGCTAGCAACGGGTATGTTACCTATCTGCTTAGGTGAAGCGACTAAGTTTTCCCAACACTTGCTTGACGCTGATAAGCGTTATTTAGTGACGGCAAAACTGGGTCAACGCACCGACACCAGTGATTCAGATGGTGAAATTGTTCAAACGAGAGAAATTAACTTCACTCAAGAGCAATTAGAAACAGCTTTAGAGCACTTTCGTGGTGAAACCATGCAGGTGCCTTCAATGTTTTCGGCGCTTAAATATCAAGGTCAACCTTTATATAAATATGCGCGTGAAGGCATTGAAGTACCACGTGAGGCGCGTCCTATCAATGTATTTGAACTTAACTTTATCAGCTTAGAAGGCGATGAGTTAACTTTAGATATCCATTGTTCAAAGGGCACTTACATCCGAACTATCACCGATGATTTAGGTGAGATGCTAGGCTGTGGCGCACACGTGATTATGTTGCGCCGTACTCAGGTTGCAGGCTATCCATACGATAAGATGGTGTCACTGAAGCAACTTGAAGAGTTAGTGGCTAAAGCTGAAGAAGAGTCTTTGACTTTGTCTGATGTATTAGACCCTCTGCTATTACCTATGGATACTGCAGTTAGTGGCTTTAAAGAGGTGAACGTCTCTGATGAATTAGCCACTTATTTAATGAACGGTAACCCAGTTCAAGTTTCGAATTTGCCTGTCGATGAGCTAGTGCGGATCACTATTGGTGATGAGCGCAAGTTTGTTGGTATTGGCCAAATGAATGACGATGGTCAGCTTGCACCTAAGCGACTCATCGTTTTAAGAGAGCCGCAAGCCTAATCGCAGATTTAATCTGATATTAGTATTGCTACCTATTATGTAAATAGGTAGAATGGCGCGCCCCTTTGGCTGAGTTAGTGATCGGCTAAAGAATTTTAATGTAATATTTTGGAGATAGAAATGTCACTAAGTGTTGAAGCTAAAGCTCAAATCCTAGCTGAATTCGGTCGTTGTGAAAACGACACTGGTTCTACTGAAGTTCAAGTTGCTCTGTTAACTGCACAGATCAACCACCTACAAGGTCACTTCAAAGAGCACATCCACGATCACCATTCACGTCGTGGTCTACTACGTATGGTTAGCTCTCGTCGTAAGCTTCTTGCTTACCTTAAGCGTACTGAAGTTGTACGTTACCAAGAGCTAATCAAGAAGTTAGGTCTACGTCGTTAATTTTAACGTCTGATCTATTAAAAGGAGGCTATGCCTCCTTTTTTTGTATCTGAAATTTAGCTATCAGGGGGCATTTTAGCTGCTTGTGGTTGTATAAAAGGATTACCAAAAAAGAGGGGGGAAAGTTACAGTGTGCTTAGAAGCCAAATATAGATGCTAAAATTGGTAGTCATAAGCTCAACAGGTATGAATACATCTGATGTAAGGGCTGAGGCTTGTGATAGAGGATGCTAACTAATTGTTTTAATGGCGCTAGGTTTAACTACAATATATTTTTGTTCGAAATCACCTGCCGATAAAGGTTCACTAAAATAAAACCCTTGTCCTATCTGGCAACCTCTTTCTTGCAACCAAGCGAGCTGTTGTTCGTTTTCAATTCCCTCGGCCACAATATTAAGCTTAAGCTGCTTTCCTAGCATTAAGATAGTTGATGCAATTGCACTATCATCCGGTAAATCTGACACAAAACAGCGATCAATCTTCATGGTGGTGATGGGCAAACGGCGTAAATAAGATAACGACGAGTAGCCTGTACCAAAATCGTCAACTGCAATTCCAAACCCCGCTACTTTTAGTTGTTGAAGCTTGGTGATAGCCGATTCAATATCGTTCATTAATGAGGTTTCTGTTATCTCTATTTCGAGCAACTCTGGAGCAATCTGATAGCGAAGAGATGCTTGTTTAATATCTGGCACTAAACTGGCGTTTTGGAATTGTTGAGTCGCAACATTCATCGCAATAGGGATCGAAACTTGAAATCGATTTTGCCAATCACGGATGGTTTTACAGGTTTGTTCTATGACCCAGCGACCAATCGGGACAATAATTCCTGTGTCTTCCGCGACAGGTATAAAAGATATTGGGCTAATCAATCTACCGTCTTTTTGCCAGCGAATAAGCGCTTCACAACCAATTAGTTCGCCGGTTTTTATATCGAGCTTTGGCTGGAAGTACAATAAGAATTCATCATTGTTTAGTGCGTCATGTAGAGATGCTTCAGTTTTTAATCTTACCGCTGCACGTTCGGTCATTTGCGGCTTAAAGTAGGCCCACTGATTTGAACCAGCCGCTTTGGCGCTATACATTGCAATATCAGCATGGCGAATAAGATCGTCTGCTCGTAAACCATCATCAGGATAAATTGCTATTCCCACTGATGCTGCGGGGTGAACGGTATGTTCATTGAGAAGCATTGGATTATTGAGTTGTTTTAGTAACTTGTCGACAAAGTCTGCGGCCTGGGCTGGGGATTCTAAACCATCAGCTAGTATCACAAACTCATCGCCACCGAGTCTGGCAACCGTACCTATATTGGCCGAGATTAACTCTAGGGTGCGGGCGACCCTAATTAAAAACTGATCACCAATTTCATGACCTAATGAGTCATTTACGGTCTTGAAACGGTCTAAATCGATAAATAACAGAACAAATTGACACTGCTGTTGTTTAGCTCGCGAAATGGTTACTGCAATAGTTTCAAGTAGCAAGGTGCGATTGGGTAAGCCTGTTAATGGGTCTCGCGTTGCCATTTTACGGAGTTTGGTTTGGGTCTTATCAAATTGAACTAAAATTTGGTTTAATTTTGAGGCAACAAGGCCAAGTTCATCGTCTTGATGTGAACTTGGTATAGGTAAGAGGTTCGCTGCTGGGGACTCCGGGTCAATATTATCGATTGAATTGCTTATTCGAGCGATGGGTTGAGTTAAAAAGCGATGGAAAACGATGGAAAGCACCAGCGTCAGTAGAAATGCTCTCGCTAAGGTAGCCCACAAGCTTAGCCTCAGTGTTAAAAATAAAGAGTTGGTGAGCTCTTGTGTATCGTAAGCAACGATTAATGTTCCGATTAGCTCTTCATTGCCATTACTATCAACATAGTATGGTCGATATATATTGCGTGATATTTGCTTTAAATCGCCAAATAACTCTGCGCTTATGTCTTGAAAGATTTGTGGACTTGTAGTCATGGCTCCATTGTTGACAGAAACAAAAGGGCTTTGGTCGTCTAATTCTAAAATTGCGGATCTAACATGTTGGACTTTTATGAGCCCTTGCACGGTTTGTGTGGCCAGGACATCATCGAGAGCCCAAACAGCGTTTGTAGCGGGTTGCTCTACCGAATCTAAAAGTTCATGTTGATTGGTGGTCAGGGTTTTCCTGGCATCATTCACAAGCCATGATATTTCAACAATAAAGATCGCTACGGCAAAAAATAATGCTGCTGACACGACCAAAATACTCTGCTTCCAAGTGAGAGATTTGAAACGCTCCTTCATCAATCCTTGTCCTTAATATCAATGGCTTATGCATATTGTTTTGATGGCGACAGGCGTGCAGTTATCATGCTATTAGGCTGATTAAACCACTTTAGAGAAAAGATTGCTCTTTGTCATCAATCATTCTCTTTAACTATTGAATAAACTTGCAGTATACTTACGCGCGTAATTAAGGTAATTAAATATTAAGGAATGGTTCACGTGAATCCAATCGTAAAGAGTTTTGAATATGGTCAGCACACAGTCACATTAGAGACTGGGGTTATTGCACGTCAAGCAGATGCAGCTGTTTTGGCAAGTATGGGTGATACAACAGTTTTAGTAACTGTTGTTGGCAAGAAGTTTGAAGAGCCAGGCCGTGACTTTTTCCCGCTAACCGTTAATTACCAGGAAAAAACATACGCAGCTGGTAAAATCCCTGGTGGATTCTTCAAGCGCGAAGGTCGTCCATCTGAAGGTGAAACCCTTACTGCACGTCTAATCGACCGTCCAATCCGTCCATTATTCCCGAACGGTTTTAAGAACGAAGTTCAAGTCATCATCACTGTTGTTTCTGTTGATCCAGAAATCAGCCCAGAAGTTATCTCTATGATCGGTACTTCTGCTGCACTTTCTATCTCTGGTATTCCATTTAATGGTCCACTAGGTTCAGCGCGTGTTGGTTACGTAAACGGCGAATACATTCTTAACCCAACGGTTTCTCAACTAGTTGATAGCCAATTAGAGCTTTCAGTTGCTGGTACAGAAAGCGCCGTACTAATGGTTGAATCTGAAGCAAGCGCATTGCCTGAAGAAGTTATGCTAGGCGCAGTTGTTTATGGTCATGACCAACAGCAAGTTGTTATTCAAGCGATTAAAGAACTTCAAGCTGAAGTTAACAAGCCTGTGTGGGATTGGTCTGCACCAGTACAAGACGAAACTCTTGTTGCTAAGATTAAAGACTTGGCTGAAGCGGGTCTTACTGAAGCTTACCAAATCGAAGTTAAGCAAGACCGTTACGCTCAAGTTGGCGTTGTAAAGTCTGCTGCTAAAGAAGCACTATTGGCTGAGAACCCAGAAGCTGATTCGCGCGAAATCGACGGTCTTCTTGGTAGCTTAGAGAAGAAAGTTGTTCGTAGCCGTATCATTGCGGGTAATCCACGTATCGATGGTCGTGAACCTGATATGGTTCGTGCGCTTAACGTTATGGCTGGTGTACTTCCACGTACTCACGGTAGCTCTTTGTTCACTCGTGGTGAAACACAGGCGCTAGTAACTTGTACTCTTGGCACTGAGCGTGATGCACAGAAGATTGATAGCATCATGGGCGAGTCTACAAACCGCTTTATGCTTCACTACAACTTCCCTCCATACTCTGTTGGTGAAACAGGCATGGTTGGTTCTCCTAAGCGTCGTGAAATTGGTCACGGTAAGCTAGCATGGCGTGGTATCAACGCTGTTATGCCTACTGCTGAAGAATTCCCATACAGCGTACGTATCGTGTCAGAAATCACTGAATCTAACGGTTCAAGCTCTATGGCTTCTGTATGTGGTACTTCTCTTGCTCTTATGGATGCAGGTGTACCAATCAAGACTTCAGTTGCAGGTATCGCAATGGGCCTAGTTAAAGAAGGCGACGATTTCGTTGTTCTTTCTGACATTCTAGGCGATGAAGATCACTTAGGTGACATGGACTTTAAAGTAGCCGGTACTCGTGACGGTATTACTGCACTGCAGATGGATATCAAGATTGAAGGTATCACTAAAGAGATTATGCAGATTGCTCTACAGCAAGCATACGGTGCACGTGTTCATATCCTAAACGTTATGGACCAAGCAATCTCTGGACACCGTGAAGATATCTCTGATCACGCTCCACGTATCACGACTATCAAGATCAACCCTGAGAAGATCCGTGACGTTATTGGTAAAGGTGGTGCAACTATTCGTGCACTTACTGAAGAAACCGGTACTACGATTGAGCTTGATGACGACGGTACAGTAAAAATTGCTTCTTCAAATGGCGATGCAACTAAAGAAGCTATCCGTCGTATTGAAGAGATCACTGCAGAAGTTGAAGTGGGTACTGTATACAACGGTAAAGTTGTTCGTATCGTTGACTTCGGTGCATTCGTAACAATTCTTCCTGGTAAAGATGGTCTAGTACACATTTCTCAAATCGCTGAAGAGCGCGTTGCGAACGTGTCTGACTACCTAGAAGTGGGTCAAGAAGTTAAAGTTAAAGTGATGGAAGTTGACCGCCAAGGCCGTGTACGTCTTTCTATGAAAGAAGCTGCACCTAAAGCTGAAGCGCCAGCTGCTGAATAAGCACTAGCACTTTGAATCTAAAGGAGGCCATGAGCCTCCTTTTTTTGGCTTTAATATATTGCTCTGATTAATTAATCGGCAATAATAAGATTATTTTCAAATCCTTGATAGCAGTCATGAATAGGGGTTGCTATGATTGAGGCTATTGGCGAACTCAAAAGGTTAAATGGATGAATCAAATGATGCGAACAGCCGTAATCCTCGCAATGGCAAGTATGAGTATGCTGCTGACAGGATGTGTATCCACTCAGTCTGAAAATGATCAGCAAGCGGCAATTAAAGTTGCGCCAGTCTCTCCTGACTATAAGTTAGAAATTACCCTAGCAAAGTTAAATGAAATCCTTGCTTCTGTGGAGTTAACACCAGAACAACGTGCACGTTTTCATTATGACCGTGGCGTGATTTATGACCGTGTTGGCCTGCGCATCTTAAGCCGAATAGATTTCCATCAGGCGCTGAAACTACAGCCTAATCTTGCAGATGCATACAACTTCCTTGGGATTTACTACACTCAGGAAAGTGAGTTTGAAAGTGCTTATGAAGCATTCGATGCTGTGATAGAGCTTTCTCCTGATTACGACTATGCCTTTTTAAATCGCGGTATTTCTCTTTATTATGGCGAACGTATGGAGCTTGCCGTTTCGGATATGAGTGATTTTTATGCTCGTGATCCGTCCGATGGCTACCGCGTGCTATGGCTATATTTAGCTGAGCGAGAAATTGACGAAGTGGCTGCAAAGAGTCAGCTTGCACAGCACAGAGCTCAATTGCAAGATAATGCTTGGGCAACAGCACTAGTCGATTACTACCTTGGAACAAAAACCAAGCAACAGATTTTTAGTTTGGCGCAAGAGGGATTAAAGCATCCTCAAGAGTATGCCGAGCGCCTTTGTGAAGCTTATTTTTATATGGCCAAGATTGCGCAAAAACGTGGTGAACATGCACAAGCTGCAAATTACTTCCGCTTAGCCCTAGCGACCAATATTTATGACTTTGTAGAACATCGTTACGCTAGATTAGAGCTCGCTAGAACCAATGAGCTGCTAAAAACTGCTGTTAATTAATAGCGAACATTAAAAAAAGCCCCTTCAGAGGGGCTTTTTTATTGCTTGTTATTTACAAATAGCAGAGATGCTAATTTTACCCGCCTAGTTTGGTAGCCAAAATATAGGTGAACGGCTATAATTGCGGCCTTTGTAAACTCCCAGAATTACAGGTAAACATGTCAGGCTATAAAGTTGAGGTCGACAAACGTCGCACTTTCGCCATCATCTCTCACCCAGATGCGGGTAAAACCACCATTACTGAAAAAGTGCTTTTGTTCGGAAACGCGTTACAAAAAGCGGGTACCGTAAAAGGCAAAAAATCAGGTCAGCATGCTAAATCTGACTGGATGGAGATGGAAAAAGATCGCGGGATCTCAATTACGACATCTGTAATGCAGTTTCCATATAACGATGCTTTGGTTAACTTACTCGATACACCTGGTCACGAAGACTTCTCTGAAGATACCTATCGTACACTTACGGCGGTTGACTCTTGTTTGATGGTTATTGACTCTGCTAAAGGTGTAGAGCAACGCACTATTAAGCTAATGGAAGTGACACGTTTACGTGATACGCCAATTGTTACCTTCATGAACAAACTTGACCGTGATATTCGTGATCCAATCGAGTTGATGGATGAAGTTGAAGAAGTACTTAACATTGCGTGTGCTCCTATTACTTGGCCTATTGGTGCAGGTAAAGAGTTTAAAGGGGTTTACCACTTACTGCGTGATGAAGTGATTCTTTATCAAAACGGTATGGGCCACACCATTCAAGACTCCCGTATCATCAAAGGGCTAGATAACCCAGAGCTTGATGAAGCGATTGGTAGCTACGCTGCTGATATTCGAGATGAGATGGAACTGGTTGTTGGTGCATCGCACGAGTTTGACCACGAGCTATTCCTAAAGGGTGAATTAACACCAGTATATTTTGGTACGGCTTTAGGTAACTTTGGTGTTGACCATATTCTTGATGGTATCGTTGAATGGGCTCCGACGCCTCAGCCTCGTGAAACTGAAGCGCGAGATGTTCAGCCTGAAGAAGAGAAGTTCAGTGGTTTCGTATTTAAGATCCAAGCAAACATGGATCCTAAACACCGTGACCGCGTTGCCTTTATGCGTATTTGTTCTGGTCGTTACGAGCAGGGCATGAAAATGCACCATGTGCGTTTAGGTAAAGACGTTAACGTAAGTGATGCACTGACATTTATGGCCGGTGACCGTAACCGTGCTGAAGCGGCTTACCCTGGTGATATTATTGGCCTCCATAACCACGGTACGATTCGTATTGGCGATACGTTCACACAGGGCGAAAAGTTACGCTATACCGGTGTACCAAACTTTGCGCCGGAAATGTTCCGTCGTATTCGTTTAAAAGACCCATTAAAGCAAAAGCAACTGCTTAAAGGTCTTGTGCAGTTATCTGAAGAAGGTGCTGTACAGGTATTTAGACCATTAGATAGCAACGATTTGATTGTTGGTGCCGTGGGTGTACTGCAGTTTGAAGTGGTTGTTGGTCGTCTAAAGACAGAATACAAAGTTGAAGCCATTTATGAAGCGATTAGTGTTGCGACTGCACGCTGGGTTTACTGTGATGATCACAAGAAACTTGATGAATTCAAACGTAAGTGCAGCATGAACTTAGCATTAGATGGTGGTGATAACTTAACGTATATTGCGCCAACTATGGTGAACTTGAACTTATCAATGGAACGTTATCCAGATATTCAGTTTGCTAAGACTCGTGAGAACTAAACATTATTAGTTTCAGTGTCAACATTTATAAAACCCCAAGCATTGTCTTGGGGTTTTGTTTTTTACAGTAAAGACTTTTTAAATTTATTATTGCCCCAACGCTGATGGCTAGAGCGCCGCTAAGTCAGTTTAATAGCAGCAAGTAATCTTGGCACACAGAAAATCATGATATTTAATTAATGCTTGAATAAGGGTAAAGGGGTCAAAGAAAGCTAATGCCTAGCTACTAGTGATTTATATTGGCAATAATAGACAAATAATTAGCCGTATTTTGGGTTCAACAGAGAGTTGTTTATTGAGCCTAATACGAATTGGTACTACATTGACAATAGGTTTTTAAATGACAATAAAACCAGTAAATGATGCAGTTAGTACCAAATGAACTTGTATTATATCGACTTATGTAATGCTTCTCAGGCGCTAAGGGACAGGAATGAAACTGATAACTTATTTTTGGACTAAGTATATAAATTGGTGTGATTCAATGGGGTTAACTCCTGATAATCGTCGTTGTTGCATGCCAACTAGAGAAGAGCCTGAGTTGAAAAGGGCAATATTCAGCGGTGCTAAAACCCAAAGCGCAGTCAATCCGTTACAAGAAAAGGTCGAGACAATAACTAATGACAGCCGTGATTAATAAGGGGCTAGCAATAGCAGCTTGTCCAAATCGAAATAGCCCAATGATAGATAGCCATGCACATCTTGATTTCCCGGACTTTGATGGAGATCGAAAGGAGTTACTGCAGCAAATGCGCAGTGTCGGTATTCAAAGTGCGATTATTCCTGCTGTTGATGAAGCGCATTGGCCTAAGTTGATTGAGGTTGCAGAGCGCTTTAATTGTTTTTACTCGTTGGGGGTTCATCCTTGGTATGCGGAGGATGCGACGGATGCGACATGGTTGTCTTTACAGGCATTGCTGCGGCAACATAAAGAGCGTTCTGGGCTAGTCGCCATAGGTGAATGTGGGTTAGATAAGTTACACAAAAGTAATTTCATAACACAAATGAGCGTTTTTGAAGCTCAAATAGAGCTCGCCTGCGAATTTGATCTACCTCTCATTATTCATGCTGTCAGGGCGCATGAAGAAATACTAAAGAGCCTTAAAAGCCTGAGTCCATCAAGAAGAGGAGTTATCCATGGCTTTTATGGTAGCCCTCAATTAGCTGCTCAATATGTTAATTTAGGCTACAAGATAGGGGTAGGAGGATTGTTACTCAATGATAATGCACCAAAGTTGCAACTTACGGTCGCTGAATTACCTATAGAATCGTTCGTCTTAGAAACAGATTCGCCTGCTATGGCACCTAAAAATAGTCAAAATATTCGCAATACACCGTTAATTTTACCTGACATCCTTCAAAAAATAGCTAATTTACAAAAAAAGTCTGCCGTTCTGATTTCAGAACAGATGTTTTCTAACGTAACGCAACTCTTTGACCTTTAGTTTTTTTCTACTTAAACAGATGTTTGTCGCATCGTAATTCTCAAAGAAATCATTGAAATAAAACCTCAAAAATATGATCAATACGACGCTTTTACCGACGTGGTCGGGTATAATCGGGATCGTAAAAAAAGGTTGGTTAACAACATAATTAAAAAGTATTAACAATAGGGTGATGGTTAATGGATATTTTAATGAGTTTAGTAGGGGTGGTCACCTTACTTGCGATAGCTTTCGGGTTATCAAACAATAAAAAAGCAATTAACAAGCGTACTGTTTTTGGTGCGTTGGCAATCCAAGCCGCTTTAGGTGGTTTTGTATTGGCAGTTCCAGTTGGTAAAGACATTCTTCAAGGTATGTCAGATGCAGTATCTAGTGTTATTGGATACGCGCAAAACGGTATTGGTTTCTTATTCGGTGATTTAGCTAACTTTAAAGTTGGCTTTATTTTTGCCGTTAACGTACTACCTGTCATCGTTTTCTTCTCTTCTTTAATCGCAGTTCTTTACTACTTAGGCATCATGCAGTGGGTCATCCGTATTATCGGTGGTGGTCTACAAAAAGCATTAGGTACTAGCCGCACAGAATCTATGTCTGCAACTGCTAACATCTTCGTTGGTCAAACTGAAGCACCACTAGTTGTGCGTCCGTTTATCGCGACTATGACTAACTCAGAGCTATTTGCAATCATGGTGGGTGGTCTTGCATCTATCGCCGGTTCTGTATTAGCGGGTTACGCGCAGATGGGTGTACCTATCGAGTACTTAGTTGCCGCTTCATTCATGGCTGCACCAGCTGGTCTATTAATGGCTAAGCTAATGCATCCTGAAACTGAAGAAGCTAAGAACGACATGAGCGACTTACCAGAAGATCCTGATAAACCAGCTAACGTTCTTGATGCAGCTGCAGCAGGTGCTTCATCTGGTATGCACTTAGCATTAAACGTTGGTGCGATGCTGTTAGCATTCGTAGGTTTAATCGCTATGATCAACGGCATTATCGGTGGTGTTGGTGGATGGTTCGGAATGGAAGGCCTAACTCTAGAATTAATTCTAGGTTACATCTTCATGCCTCTAGCATTCCTTATCGGTGTGCCTTGGAACGAAGCGCTTGTTGCTGGTTCATTCATCGGTCAGAAGATCGTTGTCAACGAATTCGTAGCGTACTTGAACTTTGCTCCTTACCTAAAAGATATTGCAGATGGCGGTATGGTAGTTGCTGAAACTGGTGTGGCAATGACAGACCGTACTAAAGCGATTATCTCTTTCGCTCTATGTGGTTTCGCAAACTTATCTTCTATTGCGATTCTGCTTGGTGGTCTAGGTTCAATGGCGCCAAGTCGTCGTCATGACCTAGCTAAGCTTGGTGTTCGTGCGGTAATCGCCGGCTCTTTAGCTAACCTAATGAGTGCTACACTTGCTGGTTTATTCCTAGCATTGTAATACTCAGAAAGATTGGGTCGATATAGACCCAATCTTTGCTCAATTTGCATTCTTTAAGTTGAGCTGACTAATAAGTCAAACGTATTCCAAACTCGATGTTTTATGAAGTGATCAGTGACTATGGTTAGGGATTGCTTCGGCTTTAAAATGACAAAAAAGATGATTAGATAGTCGATTCTGTCACAAAATCATAAAGTTGTTTCAATGTTAAAACTTAGTGTTCGCATTTTTACATTAATCATGTTGAAGTTTGGCGGAAATTAAGTAAAATGCGCGCCATAAAAAAGAAACGCTGACTCTTCATAAAGAAGGGCGGCAAACCATAAAATAAAATGGGGTTGATGATGAAAAACGTTAAAACTTTAGCACTAGCAGCTACTGCTGTTGCTGCAACAATGTCTGCACCTACATTCGCTGCTGACCGTACTGATCTACGCGCTGGCGATTACAGCTGGATGCAGTTCAACGCAATGTACGCTGTAAACGAACTTCCACGTGACGGTTCTACTGACGGTGGTCACGATTACCTAGAAATGGAATTCGGCGGCCGTGCTGGCATCGTTGACCTATACGGTTATGTTGACGTGTTCAACGTAACTAACCGTGACTACGGTGACAAAGGCGCAGGTTCAGGAAAGAGCAAGTTGTTCATGAAGTTTGCTCCACGTTTCTCTATCGATGCTATGACAGGCATGGACCTTTCTGTTGGACCAATCCAAGAAGTATACTTCTCTACTCTATTCAACTGGGATGACCGTGTTGGCGAAGGCGTTAACTCTACATTCTGGGGTCTAGGTGCTGACGTTATGGTTCCTTGGTTAGGTAAGACTGGTATGAACGTTTACGCATACTACGACCTAAACAACAAAGAGTGGAACGGTTACCAATTCTCTATGAACTGGTTCAAGCCAATTGTTAACTTTGACAATGGTACTTTCATCTCTTTCCAAGGTTATGTTGATTACCAGTTCGGCGCTGATGAAGTTTACTTCGCTCCAGGCGAAAAAGGCTTCTCATCTTCAGGTGGTGCTGCTTACTTCGGTCTACACTGGCACTCAGACAACTACGCGCTTGGTTACGGTCTAAAAGGCTACAATGACGTGTACTTGCTAACTGATGACGGTGCAACTGGCCTAGAAACTACTGGTTTCGCACACTACTTCACAGCTACTTACAAGTTCTAAGCATTGCTTAGCATTTTGTAAATAGACGACAGAGCCGCGATATTCGCGGCTCTATCTTACAGCTCAAATAACCCTTTAAAAGCTCAATTTTTATTTAAACTTACGCTAATATTGTCATGTAAACAGCTTAATATTTACCTAAGCATCAGCTATATTAACTATGCTCATTTTATGAGTGTTCAGATAGAGTTTGTTTATGTAAGCATTAACGACTCGTCAAAAAATAAGACGAGCAGTGTATTGTTAGTTAGATAAGATTTATTACGCGCTAAAACGGATTTTTCGCGGAAAGGCAGATAATCAGTGATAACACTCTCCCTTCCCGGTCTTCATGGATTCAAGTCGTGACATTAGTGTCAGGATAGATGGGCTTACAGTAAGCTCACAATGTTGGATACCTGAATAGTATTTTTATGTTGAGTGCGTTAAAAATGCACGAACATGTGATTCGGTCATGCCCGAAGACCCGGCCCAAAACTATAATCAAAATAAGCCAGTTCAAGGCATTGCCGTGCGACAATTTTCAGTTTTATTAATTATTTGAATCTTTCTCGGAGAGCTATTATGAGCGACTTAAAAAAAGCAGCACAACAAGCCATTAATCTAATGGATCTTACCACGCTTAATGACGACGATACTGATCAAAAGGTTATCGATCTTTGTCATAAAGCTAAGACGCCAGCTGGCGATACTGCTGCAATCTGTATTTACCCACGCTTCATTCCGATAGCGCGTAAAACACTAAACGAAATTGGTGGCGATGATATCAAAATTGCTACGGTAACTAACTTCCCACACGGCAACGACGACATTGCTATTGCTGTACTAGAAACTCGTGCAGCTGTTGCCTACGGAGCAGACGAAGTTGACGTAGTATTCCCATACCGTGCATTAATGGAAGGCAACGAAACTATTGGTTTCGAGCTAGTTAAAGCTTGTAAAGAAGCTTGTGGTGAAGATGCAATCCTTAAAGTGATCATTGAATCAGGTGTATTAGCCGATCCTGCACTAATCCGCAAAGCATCTGAGCTTTCTATCGATGCTGGTGCTGACTTCATCAAGACTTCTACTGGTAAAGTTGCCGTTAACGCAACACTAGAAGCCGCTGAAATTATGATGACTGTAATCAGTGAAAAGAATTCTAAAGTTGGTTTCAAGCCAGCCGGTGGCGTTAAAGATGCAGAAGCTGCAGCTGAGTTCTTAGGTGTCGCAGCTCGTCTTCTAGGTGATGATTGGGCTACTCCGGCTACATTCCGTTTTGGTGCTTCAAGCCTATTAACTAACCTACTGCACACGCTTGAGCTAGGTGACGCACCACAAGGTGCACAAGGTTACTAATCTTTACTGATTAAACTTGTCGTTAAGTGTGATCTAAATCTAATTAGGTGTATCAAAAGTTCGTTAGTATGTAACAATATTACGGCTTTTGATTCACTTTAGCAGAATGCTAACTAAAAGCTCTATTGAATAGAAACTAAGTTACACTCTTGGAGGTAGTACATGTTTTTAGCTCAAGAAATTATTCGTAAAAAACGTAATGCTGAAGTACTTTCGACCGCAGAAATCCAATTCTTCGTCAACGGTATCACCAACAATACTGTTTCAGAAGGTCAGATCGCAGCGCTAGGTATGGCGGTCTATTTCAATGACATGAACATGGATGAGCGTATTGCACTTACGACCGCAATGCGTGACTCTGGTACCGTGCTAAATTGGCAGTCACTGGACTTAAACGGTCCAATTATCGATAAACATTCAACTGGTGGTGTAGGGGATGTCATTAGTTTGATGTTAGGCCCTATGGCAGCAGCTTGTGGCGGTTATGTACCGATGATTTCAGGTCGTGGTCTAGGTCACACTGGTGGTACATTAGATAAGTTCGATGCTATTCCTGGCTACAACACCGAGCCTGATAGCGCTCTTTTCCGCAAAGTAGTAAAAGAAGCTGGCGTGGCAATTATTGGTCAAACTGGCGATCTTGTTCCTGCAGATAAACGCTTCTATTCAATTCGTGATAATACCGCAACTGTTGAGTCTATTTCTTTAATTACCGCTTCTATTCTTTCTAAAAAGCTTGCTGCTGGCCTTGATGCCCTTGCGATGGACGTCAAAGTAGGTACTGGCGCGTTTATGCCTACTTACGAAGCATCAGAAGAATTAGCACGCAGTATTACAGCGGTAGCGAATGGCGCAGGCACTAAGACGACGGCATTACTAACTGATATGAACCAAGTTTTGGCTTCATGTGCTGGTAACGCACTAGAAGTGAAAGAAGCGGTCGACTTTATGACTGGTGCTTATCGCAACCCACGTCTTTATGAAGTCACCATGGGCTTGTGTGCTGAAATGCTGGTATTAGGTGGCCTTGCTAGCAACGAGAGCGAAGCACGCACTAAGTTAAATGCTGTACTTGATAACGGTAAAGCGGCAGAGATATTTGGCCGTATGGTTTCAGGTTTAGGTGGTCCAGCTGATTTTGTAGAGAACTACAGCAAGTACCTACCTGATTCGCAAATTATTCGTCCAGTTTACGCTGATAGATCCGGCTTTGCAGCCGCGATGGATACTCGCGAACTTGGACTTGCAGTAGTAACACTTGGCGGCGGTCGTCGTAAGCCTGGCGATGCTCTCGACTACAGTGTCGGACTTTCTAAAGTCTGCGCACTAGGTGATGAGATAAACCCAGAGCAACCTATTGCATTTATTCACGCCCAATCTGAAAGCGCCTTTGCTGAAGCCGAAGCTGCAGTGAAAAAAGCGATCCGTATTGGCGACAGTAAACCAGAAGCAACTCCGGAAATATATCGTTATATCCGTGAGTCAGATCTGTAACGGAGCACCGTTTATGAAACGTACTATAATCATGATGCTGGATTCTTTCGGCGTTGGCGCAGCGCACGATGCCGAAGCTTTCGGTGATGTGGGTTCTAACACTTTTGGTCATATCGCAAAGGCGTGTGCCGAAGGTAAAGCAAATGATGGCCGTGAAGGTCCTCTAAAACTGCCGAATTTGGCGCGTTTAGGCCTGGGTCATGCATCTAAAGAAAGCACGGGCGAATTTCCTGCTGGCTTTGGTGATGATGTTGAAATTATTGGTGCTTATGGTCATGCTGATGAATTAAGCTCTGGTAAAGACACGCCAAGTGGTCACTGGGAAATGGCGGGTGTACCTGTTCTTTACGAATGGGGCTACTTTAGTGAGTTAACTAACTCATTTCCGCAAGAGTTGACCGACAAGATTTTAGCTCGTGCTGGTTTAACTGAGTTTCTAGGTAATTGCCACTCTTCAGGTACAGTGATTTTAGATCAGCTTGGCGAAGAGCATATGCGCACAGGTAAGCCTATTTTCTATACCTCTGCAGACTCGGTATTCCAGATCGCTTGTCATGAAGAAAGTTTTGGTCTTGAAAAATTATACGAGCTTTGCATTATTGCTCGTGAAGAGCTTGCTGATTACAATATTGGTCGTGTGATCGCGCGTCCATTTGTGGGAACTGGTCCTGGCAGCTTTGAGCGCACGGGCAACCGTCGTGATTATGCGGTTGAGCCGCCAGCACCAACGGTACTGGATAAGCTAAAAGCAGCCGGTGGTGAGGTGGTGAGTGTGGGTAAGATTGCCGACATTTACGCCCATTGTGGTATCACTAAGAAGGTGAAAGCGACCGGTCTAGAAGCGCTGTTTGATGCGACTTTAGAGCAAGTTAAGCTTGCTGGTGATAACACTATCGTATTCACTAACTTCGTTGATTTTGATTCACATTATGGCCACCGCCGTGATGTTGCTGGTTACGCTCGCAGTCTCGAGTACTTCGACTCGCGTCTACCTGAGATTTTAGCACTGCTTGATGAAGACGATTTCTTACTACTGACTGCAGACCACGGTTGTGACCCAACTTGGCCTGGTAGTGACCATACACGTGAGCGTGTACCGGTTCTTGCATATGGTGCGGGTCTAGAAGCGGGCTCATTAGGGCGTCGTAACAGTTTTGCTGATATGGGCCAGTCTATCGCGAGCTATTTCAAGCTTGAGCCGATGGAATATGGCGAATCTTTTATTCGTTAAGCTGTAAATAAATTTGAATTTGGTGGCTCAAATTGAGCCACTAGCAAACAAGACTAAGTTGATACAACGGTCTAAAAATATAAATAGGGGTTATTCTGATGGCTACACCACACATCAATGCCGTAGACGGTGCATTTGGCGATACAGTTCTATTTCCAGGCGATCCACTACGCGCTAAGTACATTGCTGAAACTTTCCTAGAGAACGTTGAGCAAGTCACTGACGTACGTAACATGCTAGGTTTCACTGGTACTTACAAAGGCGTTCGTATCTCTGTTATGGGTTCAGGCATGGGTATCCCATCTTGCTCAATCTACGCGACTGAGTTGATCAAAGATTACGGTGTTAAGAACCTAATCCGCGTGGGTACTTGTGGCGCTATCAGCACTGACGTTAAAGTACGTGACGTTATCATCGGTATGGGTGCTTGTACTGATTCGCAAACTAACCGTTTGCGTTTCCGTGGCCAAGACTTCGCAGCTATCTGTGATTACGGTCTGCTAAGCGCAGTAGTTAAAGCTGCTGAAGCAAAAGGCACTAAGTACCGCGTAGGTAACGTTTTCTCTGCTGACCTATTCTACACGCCAGACCCAGAAATGTTTGACGTGATGGAAAAGATGGACGTACTAGGTGTCGAAATGGAAGCTGCTGGTCTATACGGCGTAGCTAAAGAGTTCGGTGCTAAAGCATTGTGTGTTGTAACTGTATCTGATCATATCCGTACAGGTGAAAAGACGACTTCTGACGAGCGTCAAACAACATTCAATGAAATGATTGAAATGACACTAGAAGCTGCTATTACTCTGTAATAGTTAACTTCGCAGCTTAAGCTGCAGTGTTAAAAAAACGGACGCTTATGCGTCCGTTTTTGTTTCTATAATATGCTTATATTTAAGTGTCATCATTGGAAGCTGTTTTCGATGCTGTTTTCGATGCTGTTTTGGGTATTGCTTTAGCGCCAGTTTTTGGTCCCGCAGGTACTTTTTGGGGCTGCACTGTCTCAGCCTCAGCCTCAGCTTTTGTTTTTGCGGGTGTTCTAGGTTTTACCGTCGTTTTAGTTTTCGTTGGGGCTTTTACCACTATTTCAACTATAGGCTTTTCATCGCTAGCAATCTTTGTTTTTGATTTTGTTTTGGTTTTAGCGACGGGTTTAGTTTCATCATTAGCTTTATCCCTCGCTTTAGGCTTCGCCTTTTGCGCTAATACTGTTTGGGTAACCGGTTTTTCTTTAGGTTTTACTGGAGCTTTCGTTTTTACATTAGCCTTGGGCTTGGATTTTGCCGGAGCTTTTACCACAATTTTAGCTACGGGTTTTTCTTCTATAGGCTTTTTTACTGTAGTTGTAGCCCTTGGTTTAACAAGGGGGGATTCTGTCGCAGATTGTTTTTGGGTAGCCGTCTTTGTATCAACTATAGCGACTGGGTGCGTGCCAGCAATGATTTTATTGGCTTCAATAGCTACTTTAGGTTGTGCTTCATTGGTTGTTTCTTCAACCATCGAGGGCTGCTGAGCTCCGCTGTTAGTAGCGCTCTTTGCCATAGTCTCTAGGTCAGTACTAGTCGGCGTAATCTCTTGTGTTTTTTTGGCCTCTTTTAGCTCATTAGCCGCCTGCTGTTTCGCAGCTTTTGCCGCTGCTTTAGCATTTTTCTTGGTTAACAGTTGTCTTAGTTTTACCCTGGCTTTTCGCCTATCAAAATCTGCACGTTTAAAGGACAGAGCACGTGATAGCAGCATACCAATCAAGCCTGCAATTAACAGCATCATTTGTTGCTGTTCCATATTGATTTGGTGCGCTTCTTTAATTTCATTGAAGAAGTACTTAGGCTCTAGGCGCACTTCGACATAACCAAGGTTTTTTCCATCTTGAGAAACGGCTTCAACATAGGGAGGGTATTGTTCAAGAATATGGGCTAACTCTGCAGAGTCTGCTTCTAACTCTTCATCGATGACACTTTGAGCAAACGATAGTCTAACGCCATCTTCGCTAAATATGCTCGCAGACATTACCTTGGGATCGAGCACAAGGGCTTGGGCAAGCCATTGTAGCTGCTCATCATTTTCTAACTGCAGTGCAGGGGCTGCCCCGTAGGCGGTTTGCTGCACCAGTAATCTTGCCATCTTTTCGGTTTGGGACTTTAGAAGCTGCTGCCCTTGTAGTAGGCTTGTTTCCCATAACTGGTCTAGACCTATGAAAAGTGCGATAGCAATCATGATCTGCAACAATCGGCTTATTCGATGGCTCTTTTTTAAGCCTTTTAAATAGAACACTGAAACCCTTAATATGTTGTGTACTCACTTAATCATAATTGATTATGTCTGTACTCGGTAGCTGGAGAGTCATAACTAATGGAAAGTTCGAGTCAATCTACTGTTTTTACTTGGTTAAACACTGAAAGTAGCACGTCTTTTATTGCAGGGAAACAAAGATTCTCTCGTCATATTGAAGTTGAGTATCCGTTAAACTTTTCGCGCTATCGCATTGTGTTCTCAGCACCATTGCAAATTAGCAATAGTTTACAACAAGCCGCGTTCACCAAGATAGAAAAATGGCTTTCATCGCTTGTTATTGATGTTAGTTTAGCTGTGATTAAGCGTGATTGTGGCTTGTTTTGTGTAGAGGTTTGTACTGATAAGCCACTTACGGTTGAGCAAATATTACAAGTTAACCAGTCTCTAGAATTAGAAGTGTTTGAACTGGCTGCGAGTGCGCCAATCCTTAATCAGCCGGGCCTACTTGTAATGGATATGGATTCAACGGCTATTGAGATTGAGTGTATTGATGAGCTTGCCGAGATGGCAGGTGTTGGTGCGGCCGTAAGTGAAGTTACCGAACTTGCTATGCAAGGTGAGTTAGATTTTGAGCAAAGTCTACGCGCTCGGGTTGCAAAACTTAAGGGGGCAGACGCGAAGATTATCCAAACATTGTGTGACAAGTTGCCGCTGATGCCAGGACTTGAGCCTATGATTGCAGAGCTTAAACTGCACGGTTGGTATACCGTCGTTGCATCTGGCGGGTTTACGCCATTTGTAAACCATTTAAAGCAATTACTTAAGCTGGATGCAGCGTTTGCGAATAAGCTAGATATTGACCATGAGAAGTTACTTGGCACGGTATCGGGGCAAGTTGTTGATGCTCAGTTTAAGGCGGACACAGTGCTCAATTGTTCAGATAAGTGGCAGATTTTAGATGGACAAAGGGTGGCTATCGGTGATGGCGCTAATGACATTCCAATGATAAATACCGCCGACTTTGGTATTGCTTACCACGCTAAGCCAAAGCTGGCAGAGGTAGCGGATGTTCATATTACTACCCTAAACTTAAAGACTCTGCCTTATTTGTTTCAATACAAGTAAGCTTTAATTGAGACAGAAGGTAGTGATGATTGCTGCCGTATTAGTTTAAAGTTAAAAGCTCATCGCGATATTGAATGATACCGTTGTGGGCTTTTTTGTTTTAAAGCTTAGCTATGATATTGATTTATCTCTTCCATGTATCTTAGTCGTGTTTTAATTGCGGTTATAGATAATAATTATTAATTGCCTCTAGAGTTTTTACTCTTGTTTTTACTGTTTTGCTTCAGTAGTTTATGAAAGAAAAACAAGAGAGTGTGGCTTGAATATTCAGCAAAAATCTTATTGTATCCCTTATAAACATGGTCATTTGCATTTGAGACAGATTGTTCCGGTGCAAGCTGATATGAATAAATCTCCAGTGCTGATGCTGCACGGGGCCATGTCGAATGGTAGAGTGTTTTATAGTGAGTCTGGTAAGGGCTTAGCCTGTTATTTGGCTGATGCGGGCGTAGTCGTTTATGTGCTAGACACCCAAGGGCGTGGGCTCAGTGAACCTAAACTTGCTCGTGGCTTTACAGGTGGGCAAGGGGAAGTGATCCGTGAGCAATTACCATTAATCCAGCAATATATTCTATCTCTTCACCCAAATACTAAAACCGTCCATTGGTGCGCCCACTCTTGGGGCGGGGTGTTGATGGCGAGTGCTATCGCTCGCTATGACAGCTTACAAGAGTCTGTTGCTTCATTAGTTACCTTTGGTAGTAAGCGTCGTATTGAAGTTAAATCTTTGCAAAAATGGCTTACTGTCAATCTAGTTTGGAATAAGTTGGCACCATTAATAGCCTGGAAAAGCGGGTACTTGCCAGCGGACAAACTAAAAATGGGTATGGATAATGAATCACGATCATCGCTTAGGCAAACCATAGACTGGGTAAAAGGACGTTGGGTAGATAGCGATGATGGTTTTGATTATGCCTGCGCAGCTAAACAGGCGAGTTGGCCAAAATCTTGGTTTATCGCAGGTAAGGGTGACAAGGTGTTAGGTAATCCTGCAGATGTGCAGAGAATGATTAAGGAATGCCAAATTAAACAGGTCGATTACACACTTTTATCAAAGAAGCAGGGTTTTAAGCATGACTATGACCATGGCGGCATGCTGACACATAAAGATGCTGTAGATGATCACTTTCCTCGCATTAAAGATTGGTACCACAGTTTTAACGGCTAACCTTAAATTGCCAAAGGCATTGATGCTTTGGCAGGGTTTCAGTTTGCATTATTTAGTGTTGCTGGGCTAGTAAGGGTGCGAGTTTAACTAGCTCAGCTAAATTGCTAACCCCAAGTTTAGTCATGAGCTTAGAGCGGTGAACCTCAATGGTTCTGATTGCAACACAGAGGTCGTTAGCCATTTGCTTGTTGGTGTTACCGGCAATCACTAATTCAAAAATTTGGGTTTCACGTTCAGATAAAGTATTGAACAGTGCTTGATTCGTGAGCTTCCAATGTTGACGCACGCTGTAAGCTAAACCTTTAGCGATGGATTGCGATAATACATTGCCTTGAACCGGTTTTTGAAAAAAGTCGAAAGCGCCATTTTTAAATGCATCAACAGCCATTGGTACATCGCCGTGACCGGTTAAAAATATGACTGATAATGGACTTTTAGCCTCTGTGAGTAGTTGCTGTACTTGTGGTCCTGTAAGCCCAGGCATTCTTGCATCTAAAATAACACAGCCAGCTTGGTTTAAGTCAACTTGGGCAAGAAAATCATCACCGCTGTTAAAGCAATTAAGCTTATAACCATAACCGTCCATTAAAAAGCTAATGGAGTCGACAATTGCTTCATCGTCGTCGACTAAATAAACTGGCCCTTCAATATTCTGCTCCACAAAACACCTTTATTTTAGCAATGCTTAATTGATTGATATCTCAGTTTGCTGCTTTTAGCGAACTATTTTGCAGGAATCATGAATTGGGTCACGCAGCAAAGTCTGAAACCTAGCGTAAGCTATCGCTAATCAATCAAATTCCACTATGGGAAAGCCTGCCACTACATTGCTAAATTAAACAATGTCTTGAGTTAATCACTGTTCTAGTAATTTAGTTTAAAGTTATGTGGTTGTGGAGTCTAAGGAAATGAAATTGCCTAAGGTTTTGTTGTGTCTACTGTTACTGTTATTTTCATCTGCCACCTGGTGTAAGCCGCAGCAGTTTTATGTTGGTGTGCTTGCCAATTGGGGGCATCAGCAAGCCGTCGAGCGCTGGACACCCATGATGGAATACCTTAATGAACAGGTGCCGCAGGCTGAGTTTCATGTATATCCCGGCAACTTTGAAGCCTTAAATTTAGCGATGGAGCTAGGGCAGATCCAGTTCATTATCACTAACCCTGGTCAATACTTGTATTTATCCAATCATTATCCATTGTCGTGGTTGGCAACAATGCGCTCAAAGCGTCACAACGGCAGCACTTCTGCAATTGGCTCGGCGATCATCGTTAAGGCGGATAGTGATTATCGGACTTTGTATGACCTAAAGGGAAAAATCGTTGCAGCGAGTGATCCGCATGCCTTAGGCGGCTATCAGGCAACCGTGGGGTTAATGCATAGCTTGGGGATGAACCCTGAGACTTATTTTGGGCAAACAAAGTTTCTCGGTTTCCCACTGGATCCGTTGTTATATCAAGTACGTGACGGTAACGTTGATGCGGCAATTACACCGTTATGTACCTTAGAAGATATGGTGGAACGCGGGTTGATCCGTCGTAGTGATTACCGAGTTTTAAACCCTAGCAGGCCAAAGGGTATTGAGTGTCAATGCAGTACTAACTTGTATCCTAACTGGTCATTTGCCGCGACTGAAAGCGTTAGCACTGAGCTGAGTAAATCAATTACTCAAGCGTTACTCGATCTCACCCCTGACACAGACGCAGCAATGAGTGCTCAGCTTAAAGGCTGGACATCTCCTATCAGCCAGTTGGCAGTGATCAATTTGTTTAAAGAGTTGCATGTTAAGTCTCCTGACAGCAGTCGTTGGGACTCAGTGGAGCAATGGCTTAAAGATAATCGCCATTGGGGTATTTTATCTGTCTTAGTGTTTATTATTGCCACGCTTTACCACCTATGGATTGAATACCGTTTTCACCAAAAGAGTAGCTCACTCATTGAATCAGAGCGCCAGTTAAAGCAACAAGCTGTGGCGTTAGAACGATTACAGAGTGCATCAATTATTGGTGAGATAGGCGCTGGGCTGGCCCATGAAATAAACCAACCTATTGCCGCTATAACCAGTTATAGCGAAGGCGGTATTATGCGCTTGCAGAGCCAAGAAAAAGCCGATGTACAAGCTTGTATTGAATTACTAGAAAAGATCCACAAGCAGTCAACTCGTGCTGGTGAGGTTGTTCACCGTATTCGTGGTTTGTTAAGGCGGCGAGAAGCAGTGATGGTTGACGTTAATATTCTAACTCTTGTTGAAGAAAGCATATCACTGTTAAGGCTTGAGCTTGCAAGGCGTGAAATACAGGTCAATACCCAGATTAAAGGCGAGCCATTTTTCATTACTGCTGACCGAGTCGGTTTGTTACAGGTACTGATAAACCTTATCAAAAATAGTTTAGATGCGATTGCAGATAGTGAAAGTGCCCGTGTTGGTAAAATTAATATCGAACTGGACTTTAAAGAGTGTCAGGTCAATTTGCGTATTACCGATAATGGCTCAGGTTTAGCGATGGACTCGGCCACACTCATGGCGACCTTCTATACCACTAAGATGGATGGTTTAGGCTTAGGCCTCGCCATCTGTAAAGAAGTGATTAGTGATCACGATGGTCACTTCTTGCTGAGTAACCGTGATGATGGCGTTACAGGCTGTATGGCAACACTGAGCTTGAAAAAACGTGGCAGTGAAGCGCCGATAGAAGTGTAACTTAAGCGCAAGTGGTTATCGATTACCTATGGATATGAGTAAACAGATGTGCGGCTATTAAGCCGCACATTTTGTATCGAAAACATGCTGTAGCCTCCAATTATACCAAGCATTTTTCTTTATGTGGTTTACCACAATTTACAGTTTTTGGTCGCTGTGGTGGTGCAAAATTGAACTGTGAATTGCCTCACAATCCCACCTATCGGTCTATCAGTATGTGGTTTACCACAATATTTAATTTTTCTTGTCTCAATAACAATGATGAAAACCTTAGCAGTAGGTTGATTGCCAATAGCAGTTAACCCGAGCTTAATCCAGCGCTTTGCTAAGGATCATTGTCATTGGGAGATTTATCATGAGACTAGATCGGCGAACCTTCATTAAAGGAGCTGGAGCGGGTACTGCGACTTGCGCATTAGCCACGCTGCCGGGTTCTTTAGCCGCCCTTGGGCATTCTGAGTTACAAGGCAGCGCAGAGTCTGTTGCCAGTATTTGTGAAATGTGTTCAACCCGCTGTCCGATTTCTGCTCGCGTAGTGAATGGCAAAAACGTATCGATTTTGGGTAACAAGAATGCCAAGTCATTTGGTGGTGCAGTATGTGCCCGTGGCGGTGCGGGTCATAGTCAGCTTTATGATAAACAACGTATTGTTAAACCATTAAAGCGTGTTGGTGAGCGTGGTGAAGGTAACTGGCAAGAAATTGAATGGGATGAAGCATACAGCATCATCGCTCAGAATCTGAATAAGATAAAAGCAGAGCATGGTGCAGATACTGTCGCTTTCTCTTCTAAATCAGGCTCGTTATCGGGTCACTTATTTCATTTAGCCAAAGCTTTTGGTAGCCCAAATACTTTTACTCACGCATCTACTTGCCCAGGCAGTTATGTCATTGCTGCAAAAGCGATGTTTGGCGGTAAGATTAAACGCGACCTAAGCAACTCTAAGTACATCATTAACTTTGGTCATAACCTCTATGAAGGCATCAACATGTCTGAAACACGAGGCATGATGAATGCACAAATGGAGAAGGGCGCAAAGTTGGTGGTATTTGAACCACGCTTCTCTATTGTGGCCGATAAAGCTGACGAGTGGTACGCGATTAAGCCGGGTACAGATGTTGCGGTAGCCTTAGCGATTTGTCACACCTTAATTAGCGATGATTTATACGATAAAGACTTTGTGGCGCAATATGTGTCAGGTTTTGATGAATTTGCTAAAGAAGTTAAAGCCTATACACCAGAGTGGGCAGAATCTGTTAGTGATGTACCTGCAGAAGATATTCGCCGTATTACTCACGAATATGCTGCTGCGGCGCCGCATGCGCTAGTCGATTTTGGTCACCGCTCATCGTTTACTACCGAAGAGTTTGAAATGCGCCGTGCGTTATACGCCGCTAACGTATTAGTGGGCAATATTGAACGTAAAGGTGGTTTGTACTTCGGTAAAAAAGCGGCTAGTTATAACAAATATGCTGGCGACAGTGTGGCGCCAACCTTGGCAAAGCCAGGTGTTGAAGGTATGCCCAAAATTGACGCCAAGCGTATCGATATGGTTGATGAGCAATATGCGATGACTTGGTCGTCTGGTGGTATTTACCAAACCATTCTAGATGCCACTTTAGAGGCCGTGCCTTATCAGTTACGTGGCTGGGTCATGAGTCGTACCAACCCAATGCAAACCATGACAGATAGAGCCCGTATCGTTGAAACGATGCAAAAGCTTGATTTTATTGTTGCTTGCGATATCTATATCAGTGAATCAGCAGCTTATGCCGATATCTTCCTACCTGAATCAACTTATCTTGAGCGTGATGAAGAGATTGCAGACAAGTCAGGTAAGAACCCTGCTTATTACGTGCGTCAGCGCGTTGTAGAAACCATTGGTGATACCAAGCCAAGCTGGCAGATCTGGAAAGAGTTAGCCACAGAAATGGGTCAAGGTCAGTATTTCCCTTGGGAAAACATGGAAACTTTGCAGCTATTCCAAGTGCAACGTGATGTTAATTTACTCAGAAAAATTAAAGACGAAGGCTTTGTTAGTTTTGGTAAGCCATTAATGCTTCGTGAGCGAGGCATGGTTAAAGACTTTGTTGCAGCTTACCCTAACGCTAAAGCTGTGGATGCTGATGGCACCTACGGCAGCCAATTAAGCTTTAAAACGCCTAGTGGCAAGATTGAGTTGAGTTCGGCAAAAGTTGAGAAAATGGCGCCTGGTCGCGGTGTGATCCGTTACCGTGAAGTCACCATGAAAAAGGCCGATGAGCTGTTCTTTATCCAAGGCAAAGTTGCAGTTCACACCAACGCTGCGACTCAAAATGTGCCCATGCTAGCTAATCTGATGTCTGACAATGCTGTTTGGATCCACCCAATCACTGCTGGACTACTAAATATTTCTAGTGGCGATAAGATCCGTATCTTCAACGATACCGGTAGTGAAGAGGGCCATGCGCTTGTTACTCCGGGTATTCGTCCTGATACGGTATTTGCCTACATGGGCTGCGGCTCAAAGAACAAAGAACTGGCTCGTGCAACCGGTAAAGGTGTGCACTGCGGTAACTTACTTCCTCACGTGACTTCTCCGGTGACAGGTATGAACCTGCATACAACCGGCGTCAAGATTGCCAAGATTTAATCGGAGTTAATTATGACTAAGCGTTATGTTCTCGTACACGATGAAAACAAATGCATTGGCTGTCAGGCTTGTAATGTTGCTTGCCGCAGTGAAAACAATGTACCAGAGTCTGTGACTCGTATTCAGGTGAGAATTGAAGGCCCTTACGGTAACTTCCCCCACCTACATTTTAAGTACAACCGCGTTTCATGTGAGCAATGTGAAAATGCACCTTGCGTTAAGGTATGCCCAACTGGCGCAGCTTACGTTAATGATGATGGCATAGTATCTATTAACGAAAAAAAGTGCGTCGGTTGCCTTTATTGTGTCGCAGCTTGTCCTTACAAAGTGCGATTTATTAACCCTGAAACGCGGGTGCCAGATAAGTGTGACTTCTGTAAAGAAAGCCGCTTAGCACGAGGTGAAGAGCCAGCGTGTGTCACTGTATGTCCAACTCAAGCTTTGGTATTCGGTGACGCTAACGATATGAACTCTGAAGTGCGTAAAGTGCTAGACACCAAGAATCATTACCAACAAAAGGTAAACCTTGGCACTGAGCCACGTGTTTATCGCATTCCTAGCCGTAAAGGAGGGATCACAGCATGAACAATATCTGGGGCTCAATGGAACAATACGATCCGGTAGTGTGGAACTGGATCATCGCAGTGTACTTATTTATGGCGGGTCTATCTGCAGGCTCTATGCTGGTGGCTATAGGACTGAAATGGTACAAGCAAAGCCGAGGTCAACCTACTGAAGGTTTACCAGTGATTAAAGCGGCAGCGGTTATTGGCCCGGTCGCAATTTGTTTGGGTATGGCGTTGCTAGTGTTGGATTTGACTAAACCATTTGAGTTTTATCATATCCTGCTAAATTACAATCTAACCTCTGTGATGGCCTGGGGAGTAATTGCTCTACTCATTTATATTCCACTGGTGTTTGTGTTTGCCGCGCTAGTGTTTGAAAAGCTAGTTCTGCAATATGCACCTTGGCTTGAGGGGACACTAAAAGTGTGTCGTCAGGTGGAAAATAGTCTTAATAAACTTATTTTCGCTCTGGGTCTTGGTGTCGGTGTATATACAGGCTTCTTATTATCGGCAATGATCAGTTACCCAATCTTGAACACGGCTGTACTGCCTGCATTGTTCTTAGCGTCAGCGCTATCTGTTGGCTCAGCGGGTAATATCTTAGTGGCGACTTTGTTCTTTAGTAAGAAAGAGTCTGACTGTATTGAACAGGTTCATCGTATTGAGTACCCAGTGGCCTTTAACGAAGCACTTTGTTTGGTACTACTATTTGTAGGTCTTAACTTTTCGGGCCCAGCAGCTCAGGCAGCGACAGCGGCAATTACGACAGGTACTTGGGCCAGTGTGTTCTGGTTAGGCGTGGTCGGTTTAGGGCTTGTAGTGCCAGTGCTTGCCAGTACGGTAGCACCTAAGGCATGGCGCCACACCAAAGGCTTCTTAATCACGGTATCTTGTAGCACTATTCTTGGTGTACTTGCATTGAGACACTTTGTTGTTTACGCAGGTCAAAGCTATATTAGTTAAGTCAAAAACCTTTAAATTACTATTGTAATTAATGTGTAAGAAAGCCCAAACAGATGTTTGGGCTTTTTTTTGGGATTTATTCGCGATAGCAGTTTGAGTACAGGTTATTACGATTACTTTGGAGTTATTGTTTATTAAACAGGTGCTTAAGAGTTTATGTGTGCTTGTTAGGGTGGCGTTTTAACTGTGCTGGTATAACTGCGCGCTAACGCGAAGTTAGAAGCCTAAACGTTTGTTGTTTTACTCTCTAAAGCCAATCAGGTACTTGATAGCTTTTTGGTCGCTACTTATTGGCTAAATCATTCATGAATACAGCAATATGCCTTTAGTGCTGAGATTTGTCTCGCATCTGAAGCAGTGCTGTAGTTAACCAAATTAGTCTAGCTGCTGAAATAAGTACTCAAAGATAGTATTTTGCATAAGTACTTATCTCTAATTAGTACTTTATATAAGCACTTAAATATCAGCGTTATACATAGATTTATTTATGTTGGTGGCGTGTATTGATACGAGTTTAGTGAGTAGGGGGGATGGACAGTTTAAGGTTTTATCTTGGAAAGGACATATAAAAAGCCACCGCTTGGGTGGCTTAAATTACTCGGCTATTCTGGGTGATTACTTGATGGTTTTTTTCAATACTGGCTGCGCTTTCGGTAACACCGCCTCTTGAATTATTTCACTGACAATCGGCTTTCTAGCGCGTCTTTTCTTTATGATAAAACGGCTAAGCAAGCTGACTATGGCAATACCAAGTGTGATAAATGGCGCAATGATTAGCACCATAGTTACAACTCGAGCAATACCTTCAGGTAGATAAGACAGTGCATAGCCAAAGCCCAGTAATAATGCACACCAAATAAAGGCACTTAACCATGCAAAATAATGAAAATTAGATACTTTCTTAATGTGTAGCCCCATCATTAACGGTAACAAAGGGCGTACAACCGGTATAAAACGTGCGGTAAATAGAGCTAATAAACCGTGTTTATTTAATAAGTTATCAACCGTCTTCATACGGTTTTCCGGTACGGCATCAATCCAGCGTTGGATCTTAGGTAATTTGTGCAGCCATTGGCCTTGTATAAAGGCGAGCCAACTTCCAGTCGCGCCAGCAATGACGAGTGCTGCAAATACCAAAGGAAAACTGATGATCCCGGCAGCGGCTAAACTACCTGATAAGATGACGACACTATCACAGGGCATAGGGGCTGCTGGAAGAAATGCGCTTTCAAGCCAAATTAAGGTGAATACGCAAACGTATATCATGGTTGCGCTGCCAGGACTTTGCAATAAAGCGAAATCTTGCTGCCAAAGAGCTGTAATGACTGAGACAAATGAATCTAGCATTGCCGGTGTTCCTAAGTGGGCCTGATGCTCAAAGCTATTATTAAATAATACAATAGTTTGAGTGGGTAACTAAAGGGATTTGCTATTGGTGTGTTGAATGTTAGATCGTTGTCAAACCTTCATCATTTTCTATGCGCAAACCGCCTGAGTTCGCACTATACCTCAGGATTAAACGATGCTAATTAACTATTCATCTTCATTAATAAAAATACATCTTCAGTTAATCAGAAATTCATTAATGCTTGTTTATCCATCAATGGCTGTTGCAAGCCAAACCTTTCTAATCTGTCAATATGGTCAACGTATGGATAAAAGCTTGGGTTACATTGTTAGCTGTTGTGGCTGCAGTATAGGGAGGCATTTTAAATCCACTCGCATGTATTGCTATGCTAACTATATTGGTTGTTTAAGCAAAATGATTGCCACAGAACGGCTTATACCAAATAGTTGTTTTAACTAGCATAATGGTTTTGTAGGGTGAATAATAATTCTGTAAATTGGAGTTTTTTTAGTTTCTACTATTGAGGTATGCAGTAATAACAACATTAAACTAGGTTAATGTCGCACTAAGCTGGTGATATTGGCATAAAATAGCGGCCTGTAAGGCTCGTAATTATAAGCGAGAGCATTTGCCAGCCAGATGCTTTGGCATTGAGTTGCATTGGTATAGAGAAAAGTAATTATGTTGGTAGTTAATAGAGGCCTAAAAGCAGTTGCTTTACTTGAGGCGACAAAAGGCTTGTTATCGGTAATGGTCATTTTTGGCTTACATAAGCTAGCAGGCGAGAATTTGCAGCAGTGTGTCGAGGCGTTAATTAGTCACTCCCATTTAAACCCAGCTAATCATCTGTTACAGGAAGTGGTTACAGAAGCGGGTAAAATCAGTGCAAGCAATCTTAGTTTAGTCATGGCTGGAGCTGCACTCTATGCCGCAGTGCGTTTTATCGAGGCATATGGCCTTTGGCGCAGCCTACTTTGGACCGAATGGTTTGCATTATTAAGCGGCGCAATTTACTTACCATTTGAGATCTATGGGCTCTTTACTAAGCCCGGTTTATTAACGTTTGCGGTCTTGGTAACTAATATCGTGGTTGTAGGGTATATGTATCGAGTGATTAAGCATAAACCGAGTTAGTTGTTTGCCTACTCGGTTTTATAGAAATTAAGAGTTGTTTTATTTTAGACGTTGTTGAGAGCCAAGTTCAGGATAACGCATGATAACTTCGCTAGTAATATCTAAAAACTCACCAACGCCAATAATATTCCATAGCTGCTCTTCGAGCTTCTTGGCTCGATGTGAAGCATAGACACTTAAGTACTCTCGTTCACGACGTATGTAATTGAGATCGGGTTTACCTGCTGCGCCTCGATAGACTCGTAGCGCGATAAACTCACCGAGTTCTTGGCTGCGTTTGATGAAATTAATTTGCTGTTTTTTATCTGGCAAATCAATATCACTAATACAGTGTACTTTGATTTTCCCTTGTGACAGACGAGACAACTGCACAAAAACTTCAAAATGAGTTAAGCCATATTGTGGCTTTGCGGCTCTAATAGGAGTAATAAAGTCTCGTTTTAATTTGTCGTCATGCAGCAAAGGACTTAAATCATATCTGAGTGTGTTGTCAGTTTTTGATGCAAAAAGGTTTGCGATATCATTATTTTCAGTACCGATACCTAATGTTGAAAGCCGTGCCGACTTTTCTGTTCGTTCAACAAAATATGGTAAAGATGCAAGTTTTCGCATCGCAATATTTTTCATGCCATCAGCGAGCTCTTTACCGTCCTGATTGTTATCTGTTAACTGCTCTAGTTTTTCACGGTTATGCCTAATGAGTCGGTTCAAAAACTCAACCCCTGCATGAGGAGTGTGCTCAACTATTGCAGATAGATGTAAAGTGACCCCATTTTTTCGAGTTCGTAGTAAGCGGTAAGGCAATTGCTGTAATGATACTTTTCCTGCAAGTGTTTGTAGCTTTGGAAAGCTGATGGCAATCGGCTCCGCACTATTAAAGTCGGCCTGACTTGTGAGCGTTAGCTTCATACCACGACTCGAAATATCATCAGTACTGGCAATTGCGCTCAAGCTACCTTGGTTTAGCTGCACTGCGGTTTTAAAAGCAAACCGTGATTCATTGCGTCGCTCACTAAATTGCAATGAGATGAACTTCAATAAATGTTGGCTAACTTTCTGTTGACCAAAGATTTTCAACTCATTCACGCTGGGTGGGTTATCATCAGCTTTTAGAATTTTATCCCACTCTTGATATTGCTCTGCAGCATCTGGATTGGTCACATCAATAATTTGTAGTACATGACTAAAAGCGCCTAATTGAGCTTCAGTTTTTGGTGAATAATTACCTTGGTCTCCGGGTAAGATGCAGGCTTTATACGACTGTAGGTGATCGATAGTTTGCTTAGTTACCCTAAACATCTTAAAGCTTGGTTTAGTTGCTGCAAAACTTAAGAACAGAGCCAAAAATCGGCTATTATTTAGCTCTGCTAAGCTCGCAGAATAGTAATATTTAGCCCCTTGAGCACTAAAAATAAAACTGAAAAACTGACAATGCTCACTTGCGTCATCAGATTCAATAATATGTTTAAGTCTTGTTGGCGATAGAAATGCATTTAGCTGGCTAATGTCATCTTCATCTTTAAAATATTGACTTATGTTTTGGTTTTCTCGGCTTAGTAAAGCATGACTCAGCTGATATGTTGTCGTTTCACTATCAACCTTTTGTTGAATAAACAAAGGAAGATGTGGCAGATTTGGCAGATAGTAGCGTTCAAAACCAAGGCCTTTACTGCTAGTTAGCACATCATTGACGTCGACCTTATAACGATACTTATGGCCAATAATCAACTTTTTGAGCATCTCGCTCAAAGCTTCTGAACCCGATATGCGCTTGAGTCTTAGCCAGCTATATTCTCTGTTCTGTTCGACATCAACGATTTGATAGTCCACACCATGTTGCAGATCGTGATGATAATATTCATCACTGAGTTCCAGCAATTTAACTCTAATAGGTTGATAAGTTTTTAGGCTATGCTTTGCCGGAAGGCGAATGCGTGCGCCGCCAACGGATAGGTCGACGGTAATTCCATTTAACGATTGCTCTGCTTGAGAGACGTTAATACGCATACTGTAATTCATACGCTCTTCACTACGCGCAAAATAACTACCTAAAACAACGCCATCGGCAACAAAAGGCGAGATATTCGCTTCAATATTTAATTGCTTGGCTTTACGTAGCTTCAAAATGCGTTGCTTATGGCTAGCAATAACTTGCTCATAAACACCTAGTGTATATTCGTCCCGGTATAGGGCAATAGCTTCTAAAAAGCTTTCTTTAGCAGGGGCATCTAAATAGTGACGTTGCTGAGCGAAGGCAAATTCCTCGCATTCAAGTTCAGTCTTATTGCGTAAATCAATATTACGGGTACAGATTGAAGCAAGGCGGTTAAGTTCCATTTTTAGCAAAAAGCGAGTAGAGCTAGTCTCTGTAGAAGTAAGCTGCTCAAATAGTTCCTGAAAATCAGGCTCCATTAATAGCGGTTTTAACTGTTCAACTAGGGCTTTATGCAGATCTAAGGTCATTAATCACTTCTTTTGGATGCTAAAAACGCCAATGGCTGATAGGCTCATAGGCAACTTTTAAGGGGACTATCCCAACTTTAATTAGTATCGGCCAATATTGGCATTACTTTACCGATTTTATGTGATTTAGACAGGGCTATGGCAAAGATTAAAACAGCTTATGTATGTAATGAGTGTGGGCAGGACTTTCCACGTTGGCAGGGGCAATGTAGTGCTTGTCAGGAGTGGAACACCATTAGCGAACTTAAAATTTCGGCTGCAAAACCAGCGCGAGCAGCCGTTTCTGGCTACGCTGGTTCTGTTGGTGGCGGCTCAAAAAAGCTTAATGAAATTGAAGAGTTTGAAGCGCAGAAAATGCTTACTGGGATCGGCGAGTTGGACCGGGTGCTTTGTGGAGGCTTAACAACAGGTTCCGTTAATATTATTTCAGGCGATCCTGGAGCAGGTAAAACTACGATTTTATCGGATCTCGTATCGCGTATGTCGCAGTTGATGCCATCGCTTTACTGCACAGCAGAAGAGTCATTATCTCAGTTTAAAAACCGAGTTAACCGGTTAAAGCTCGATTGTAATGAAGACAATTTGTACTTAATGGCCGAAACCAGTGTCGAAGCGATTATTGCAGAGCTTGAAGATAAGAAGATCAAGTTTGCGGTTATTGATTCTATTCAGGCAGTAGTTACCGATTTAGCTAATGGTAGCCCAGGATCTCCGTCGCAGGTTAAGGGCAGTGCCCAAGCATTAACTCAGTATTGTAAACAAAATAATGTGACTATGTTTTTAGTTGCTCACGTGAATAAGAATAACGAAACTGCAGGACCGCAAACCTTAATTCACATAGTAGATTGTTTGACACATATTGAATGTAATGATGGTCAAGTTCGTACCCTCAGAGCGAACAAAAACCGTTTTGGTGATGTCGATACCGTGGGCATTTTTAAAATGACAGAGCGCGGTATGATCAGTGTCGATAATCCGAGTGAGATATTTCTATCGGGCTCAAGCACAGAATCTCCGGGGGCGGCGATCACTTGTATTCGTAAGGGAAACCGAAATCTATTACTCGAAATTCAATGTTTAACCACAGAAACTGAAGCTGAGTTCCCTCAACGTGTATGTGTTGGTTTGAATATGAACCGAATTAAGATGCTAACAGGTATTTTACGCAAGCATACTAAGACTAAGATATTTCACGATACTTACTTTAATTTGGTTGGCGGCCTTAAAATTGATGAGTCTGAGACTTGTATCGATTTAGCATTAGTGACGGCATTACTGAGTAGTTTAAATGATTTTGTCGTGCCAAGAACTACCTGCATTATGGGAGAGCTTAGTCTTAATGGCGACGTACGCCCAATTGACAGTGGCGTACCTAGGGTAAAAGAAGCGGTACAGCATGGCTTTACTGAAATCTTTATTCCTTTTCGCAACTACCATAAATCGATGGAAGGTGCGGGCGCTAAGATTATTCCCATAAAGACAATTCATGAATTACTTGAGTTAATTAACTAACGATATAAAAACACCGCATTTATTGCGGTGTTTTGTATTTATTGTCTTTGTTATGCTATTTAAGATTTACCATCTAAGGCAAAAAGGCGCTCTAATTCGCGGTCTAATAATGAAGCATCACCGAGGTTAAGCTCGAGTAATCGGCGTAAGTGACTAATGCTTTCAACATCGATATGTTGGCAAGCTAAGCCTAGTTGATTGTCTCTTTGGTGAACAACCCGCACCTGCATTTGAATGCAAATTTCAGAGTCATGGATCATAAACTCAAGCGTCAGCGCGTTATCGTTAAGTTCGAGCCCTATAGGTCGCTCAATTAAGGCCCCATTCAAGCTGATATCCAGTAGTTGAGTTTGCCAGCACTTTCGAGTACTAATCAGTTTAGCGTCGGCTGTTAATATTAGCCGAGAAAACTGTCGTCTATCATCCATATCGATCCTTGAGCTTGCAGCATGCTGAGCTACTGCTTTATTTTATTAGTTGTAAATATTTTGCAAAGGTGGCATCACCATATGCTAAGTGATTGTGATTATACATATTTAAAGATGGAAGTGTTGTTTTTTAAAACAGTTATTAACGGTTAGCTGCACTTAAAGTGCAGGCTCTGAATCGTAGCTAACCGTTTTCTGCGGCACTAAGCTATAAGTCAAAATAATAATGGTTACTAGTTGATAAGCGATACCAGACCAAGAGCTAAGATAGGCTGATAGTGTCAAATTAAGCATATTGCTGAACAGCATTGCAAAGCGTAGTTTTGCTCCAGCGCAGTAAAACAGGGCAAAGCTCATAACTATCGCACTCGCAACAGCGCACCATTCACTCCAATGCTCAGCCAATGTGAGGCCTTGAACTAACGCTGCTGTGGCAAATAACACTGGCAAACAATGAATTCGACGTTGAGTTAATGTTGTGAAGTGACGGCTACAGGCAAAACGAAATAGGTTAAGGAGCTGGTTCATCATTCCCAAACTACTACCAAGTAACCCAAGATGAGCGGCGGTAAGCCCTGAGGCGATAACATTACCAGATAGCAACTGCTGATCATTTTTTTGTGCGTTGGCCCACCAACCTATAGCCATTGAAACAAAGCCCAACGCTTGAACCCATAATAACGCTTGATGTGATAACTCGAACACTAAACAGTAAAACCTAATGTACTTTAAAAACAGCTCGCCATTGTCTACTTTTTGCACTTGGTAACTGTGATCATCAACTCGCTATTGTTTATTTGTTGCTCGGTTAATCTGTAAAGTGTGAGTTAGATCGCTAAATGTCGCTGTTAAGCGGTTCTGTTGGAGATATAGAGTCTTCAAAATTGACGTTTGGCAAAACAGATTTAATAAGCTCAAAAAATTTGTGATATCCGATTGTCAGCAGTTTGATGAGTATTGAGCGCAATGAGCATTGCGAGTTACAGTGTTTTTTCTGGTAAACTTCAGCATAATTTACCTGTTTACTTCAAGGATTGTCAGCGTGTCATTTTCATCACTTGCTTTAAGTGACAAACTTTTAAGCGTGCTTGCACAAAAAGGCTATCAGCAGCCAACGGCGATTCAAATTGAGGCTATCCCGGCAATTATAGCTGGCCAAGACATTATGGCGAGTGCGCAAACAGGGACGGGGAAAACCGCTGCATTTACTTTACCTATATTGCAACAATTACTCGATCTAACAAAGTCTGATTCAACGGAAGAAGCTAAGCAGCCAAAAGTGTTGGTGTTAACGCCTACTCGTGAGCTCGCTGTGCAAGTGAGTACTAACGTTAACCAATATGCTGTAAATACAGATATCACCAGTTTAGTCATATACGGTGGGGTGAGTATCGATGCGCAGGCGTCTAAGTTAGCAGCAGGCGTTGATGTGATTGTCGCAACACCAGGGCGTTTATTAGATCACGTTCGTCGCGGTTCATTGCATCTCTCAACGATAAAATATTTAGTGTTTGATGAAGCCGACCGTATGCTTGATATGGGCTTTATGGATGAGATTAGCGCTATTCTCAAACAGCTGCCAGCAAAACGGCAAACCATGTTGTTTTCAGCCACGTTTAGCAGCGCAATTTTTGACTTAAGTAAAAAATTGCTCCATAAACCACTTCGGATTGAAGTTGATAAGGCGAATAGTGCATCAGGAAGTGTTGAGCAAGTTGTTTATGCCGTCGATAGTGACCGTAAGGTTGCGCTACTTTGTCATTTAATTAATAAGAACGATTGGCACCAAGTACTTATATTTAGTCGTAAAAAGCAAACCGCGGATCAGATTGCAGAAAAAATGCTTGCATCGGGCATTGAAACTAAGGCGTTTCATGGTGATTTAGGACAAGGAGCTCGTGAGCAAGTGCTTAACGACTTTAAGCAAGGAAAAATTAAAGCTTTAGTGGCTACAGATGTCGCGGCTCGTGGCTTGGATATTGTTGAACTTAAAGTGGTGGTTAATTATGAGATCCCGTTTGTTGCCGAAGATTTTGTACATCGTATAGGTCGAACTGGCCGTGCAGGTAATACAGGTACAGCAATAACACTCTATAGCGAAGATGACGCCTTGTTACTTGAAGAGGTTGAGTCAGTCTTAGATAAACGTTTGCCACAACAGTGGTTAGCTGGTTTTGAGCCAGACTTAACTAAGATGGAAGAACCTAGCCGTAAAAATAGTAAAGCGGCTCAAAGACAAAGAGCTAAAAAGCGTGCTTTAGGTGGCAAGAAACGTCGTTAAGCAGCGAATTGCACTGATTGTTTTTAAGCAAGATAGCGATAATGCCTATTACAGATACCGTAGTAGACATTTTTTGTTGATGGTTATCAAAAAAGTTTGCAGTAAACTATTGCCGAGAACTTGATTGCTGTAAACTCCGCGCCAACAAAGGCTGTGTTGGTAAGAGTAAATTTTACCAGGCATTTTTTGCTCGCAGGTCACTGTCGCTTTTACAGGCGTCAGTGGATCTCTCACCCGATATTGTTAGTCGGGGCTCTACCTGCCATAGCCTTGTCCCCAACTGAGCTCAGTTGGTTTAGCCCAATTTAAGAGATCAAAAGGTATAACAATGATGAAGTCTGATCAGGCTCAAGCAAGCGCTACAACTCCTAACGATTCATTTCTGGATCGCTACTTCAATATTTCTGCTCGTGGAAGTACATTAAGACGCGAAGTTATCGCTGGATTAACCACGTTTCTAGCCATGGTGTACTCGGTTATTGTTGTACCGAATATGCTAGGTGCAGCCGGTTTTGATACCGGTGCAGTATTTGTTGCCACCTGTTTAATTGCTGCATTTGGTTCATTGCTAATGGGCTTGTGGGCAAATTTGCCGATGGCGATTGGCTGCGCAATTTCATTAACCGCATTTACCGCATTTAGTATGGTACTCGGTCAAGGGATCTCAATTCCTGTGACATTAGGTGCTATTTTCTTAATGGGTATCGTATTTACGTTAGTGAGTGTTACGGGTGTACGTCAGTGGGTACTGACTAATCTTCCTAAAGGTATCGCACACGGTACCGGTATTGGTATTGGTCTGTTTCTATTATTAATTGCTACTAATAGCGTCAAGTTAATTGTGGCAAACGAGACAGGCTTGCCAGTCGCTTTAGGTGATATTCATAGCTTACCTGTTATTGCAACCGTTATTGGTCTCGCGGCGACGATTGGTTTAGAGCGTCGGGGTATGCCTGGCGGTATTTTGTTGGTGATTATCGCTTTATCTATTTTTGGCTTAATCTTTGACCCAAGCGTGACTTACCAAGGCTTGTTTGCATTACCAGACCTTATGTCTGACAAGTCACTTATTGGCCAACTTGATATCATGGGAGCGTTAAACCCAGTGGTATTACCTATCGTGTTAGCCCTTGTGATGACAGCTATTTTTGATGCAACAGGCACTATTCGTGCCGTTGCTGGTCAAGCTGAGTTGTTAGATGATAAAGACAATATTATTGGTGGCGGTAAAGCACTTACCTCTGATTCGGTAAGTAGTATATTTGCTGGTGCCGTTGGTGGCGCTCCGGCTGCTGTTTATATTGAATCTGCTGCTGGTACTGCTGCTGGTGGTAAAACAGGTCTAACAGCAACCATCGTTGGTTTGCTATTTTTATTGATGATGTTCCTAGCGCCTCTTAGTTACTTAGTACCTGCTTATGCAACTGCGCCGGCACTCATGTATGTAGGCTTGTTGATGTTAAGCAATGTGACTAAGCTTGATTTTAACGACAAAGTAGATGCAATGGCGGGACTGACTTGCGCTGTATTTATCATCTTAAGCTGTAATATCGTGACCGGTATTATGCTTGGCTTTGTGACGTTAGTCATTGGCCGTATTTGCAGTGGTGAATGGCGTCAAATTAAGTTGGGTGTACTGGCTATTACGATTGGCTTAGTCGCATTTTATATGGGTGGCTGGGCGATTTAATCATCTAGGCTTATGTTTTAAGGTACTCGTACAAGCCAGTCAGCAGTGACTGGCTTTTTTATTGCGCGTGGCTATTGATATAGGGTTATCGATGAATAGCTCTTTTGATAAAGAACGCTCGATTAAAGCACCTAGCAGCTAAAATTGATGCTAGCTCAATAGCTCAATCATCGTTTAGTTATAGCACTTACCGGTGGTAATCTAGCTAACGACTGTGCTTTGGGTTTTAGTTTATTTGTGCGGCTTTATTGACGGCAAATATCATGATTATTGTCATAATAATGAACAAGAAATATAGCAATAGATTTTGAGTAGGTTTGAACATTAGCATTTTAATTATGCGACGCGTTTGACCTTTTTTGATGTTTCTTGTGAGGGGAACTGATGGGAGCTAATCAGCACTGCAGTTTGTTGCCATTGAAATAGTTGGATATCACCCTGACGTGACTCTGCGACAAATGTGCAGTTTTCCACCCAATCACCATCATTGATGTAGAGTATTTTGTTATCAAATTTGATTGCAGGCTGGTGGATATGGCCGCAGATCACCCCGTCAACATTCTTTGTCCGAGCATAACGAATGACTGCTGACTGATAGTCGTTAATTGCTTGCTGAGCTTTACCTATTTTGAGTTTTACATAGCTAGCCAGCGATCAATAAGGATAACCCAATAGACTGCGCACTTTGTGCAGGCCGCGATTTAAGAAAAGCAGTAAATCGTATAGGTGATCACCGAGCTTTGCATAAGCGCGACCAATACAGACCTCTGAGTCAAATTGATCACCGTGCAACATCAGTCATTTGTGGCCGTTTACCCCGCAATGTATATATTCATTAAAGATGGATAAATCCCACAAGTGAAAGCCGCTATAGGGCTTTAATACTTCGTCGTGGTTACCAGGAATATAAACCACTTTTACGCCATCACGAGCCATTTTTAGAAACTGTTGCAGCACTTTATTATGAGACTCAGGCCAGTAAACACGACGCTTGAGCGCCCATACATCAAAGATGTCACCAACGAGGTATAAAGATTCGGTTTCAAGTTGTTGTAGAAACTGCAATAGATACTCTGCTTTACAGTCTTTGCTACCTAAATGTACATCGGACAACCAGATAGCGTTAACGCAAATCGATGCTATATCTGAGTTGATAGGGCTAACGGAATTAGTGCATGAAAAGCGCGATTTTTCGTGTGGCTGCTTGCTCATAGACTTGCCATATCAGGGGGGGGATGGCGCTAGCGTAAAAGAGCTTGTTGACGGCAAGATGAACGATTTGTGGCAGCTTTATGACGTGCTGCAACTAAGTTGATTCTAACAGCTATAAACCTCTGCTTGGCTTAGACATAAAAAAAGGAGCGATTATTCGCTCCTTATTTAATCAATTTTGCTTAGAAAATTAAGTGAGCAACACCTGCGATAACAGGCAGTGTTACTAGTGTTCTGAGAATGAATACTACGAATAGCTCTAAGAAATTAACTGGGATTTTACTACCAATTAGAAGTGCACCTACTTCACTCATATAGATAAGCTGAGTAACAGACAAGGTCGCAATGATAAAGCGGGTCATATCTGACTCGATAGAGCTGGCTAAAATTGCAGGAATAAACATGTCAGCAAAGCCAACCATAATGGTTTTTGATGCCGCTGCCGCTTCTGGAACTTGTAATAGCTCTAGTAAAGGAATAAAAGGCATACCCAAGTATTCAAAGATTGGAGTAAATTCAGCAATCATTAGCGCGATAGTACCGATACCCATAACCACAGGGATCACGCCAAAAATCATATCTACGACGTTCTTAACACCATCGATAAGAGTGTGCTTGATGCCGCCTGCTGCAGAAGCTTTATTTAGTGCTTGATGCATACCCCAAGAAAATACGTTGTAACCGGCAGGGATCATTTCATCATCTGCATGGCGTGGCGTTTCATCAACATAGATATCTTTTTTCCACGATAGTGGAGGTAGTTTAGGTACAACAATCGCAGCCACAAAACCGGCAAGACAAACAGTTAGATAAAAAGGTACAAACAAATGCTCTAGCTTAACTTGTGAGATCACAACTAATGAGAAAGTGATTGATACAGCAGAGAAGGTGGTACCAATAACAGCAGCTTCTCTTTGAGTATAAAAGCGAGCTTCATATTGCTTGCTCGTCATTAAAATACCCACGCTACCATCACCTAACCAAGATGCCATACAGTCAATTGCACTGCGACCGGGTAAGTTAAAGATAGGGCGCATTACTTTAGTCAGCATAGTTCCAAGTAGTTCTAGCAAACCGAAGTTAAGTAGCAACGGCAGTAACATACCCGCAAATAGGAATACTGAGAACAATACCGGCAATAGATCATTTAGGACTAAAGCGCCTGTGCCGCCAGAGCGAATAGCTTCTGGCCCAACATTGAAAAAGGTCAATGTAATAAAAATGGCGCCAAGTACACGTACGATCAACCAAATTGGGCTGACGTTAAATAGCGAGTTTAAAAATCGTTGCTCAACAATAAACTGAGGCTTAAGTACCTTAGTAAGTAATGAAGCAATAGCGGTGAAAATAACAATCGCAGTTACCACGCCAACTAACACATCACTTAACAGGTTTTGTAAGCCCTTAGAGATGATAGCAATTGGAATTGTAATGGCATCATTATAGTTAATCGGCATCATAAATAGCATTAAGCCAATGAGTGATGGCACGATAAACGTGAGTATTGTTTTCATGTTGTGGGTTTTTTGTTCTGACACTTTTATTTACACCCTAAATAACGAGTTTTGCTTTATGACAATAAACTGGTGCTTATGCATAAACAGATAAATTATTGAATATCCATTCAACTGTTAGTCAGCGATATATTCGCCTTAAAATATCTAAGCAATATTATTACGATTCTTAACTAGTGTAATTCACTACGGTCGAATAGTTATTAGCTCAATATGATTATTTATATTGTATCGGAAGTTTGCAAAAAAGCACAAAACTTTTTTGTGGTTAAATCTTTTTAAAACAAATGTTTATTAATGTTGCGCTTCGGTTGCTTTCTTGTGGTTTGTTTTGGCCGTCAACTTTAGATTGTGACGGCCACTTGAGGATTTAAAGAAGAATTAACTAAATGTTTTTCTCAGAGATTTTGCTTTTTCGGCGTTGAACTTTAACTCCTTCACCGAAGCCTCGACTAAGTTAACCGCGCATAGGTTTTCACTCGACGCTTGACTAATGTGACTGATATTTTGGTTTATTTCACTGACGACTAAGGTTTGTTGTTCAGCCGCTACGGCATTTTGTAACGCTAATTGTTGGATTTCTTTCATTGATTGGTAGATGTTGTCGACCATTCGAGCGGATAGTTCAGCATCTTGGCTGCATAATAATGCTTTAGATTTGCTGTTATCCATCTGTTTTGACCATTCGGTCAACATGGCGAACATTTTATCGACACTTTTCGATATGCTGGTTGTTGATTGTTGAGTTCGGCTAGAGAGCGCTCTCACTTCATCGGCAACGACTGCAAAACCTCGTCCTTGCTCACCTGCGCGAGCAGCTTCTATTGCGGCATTTAGGGCTAGCAAGTTAGTCTGTTCTGCGATGGAGTCTATTTCTGACATGGCACTAGCAACTTCCTCTGCTTCCTTATTTAATAGGTGTGCATTGGCGGCTGCGTCAGCAACAGAGTCTGATAACTGGTTAATGCTGAGGGCATTTTGCTGCATCTTTTCACGGCTGTCGTGGCAAACTTGATAGGTCTGTTGCACGCTGTCTGATGTCGACTGAGTATTTTTAGCGACATCATTAATGGTGGCCCCCATCTCTTCGGTGGCACTGGCAATTTGTTCAATCTGCTGATTTTCAATATCTAAACCTACATGGGTTTGCTCTGCTGCGGCAATAAGTTGGCTGGCAATGTCTTCTATATGCTCGGCGTTGTCTTGTGAGCGCCCAAGTACACCTTGAAGTTTGGCATCTTTCATCATTAACTGAAAATCGAGCAATGAAGAAGTATCACGACCACAGTAAATAAAGCGGCTAATTGAGTCATAGTCTTGCTTCATTTTCATTAGTCGTGCTGGAACTCTAAAGGCCTCATCGTAAAAAATCGCTAAATTGACCAACATTAAGACGACACCTGCGACAATGACTCCCCAGCCCCAAAATGCTCCAGCTGCTAATAAACCTGCGCTAGCGCAAATCGCGGATAAGACTCTTTTATTAGCTAGGCTGATAGGGTCATCAACTCGCTTACCTTGATTTAGGCGTTGATATATCAGTGATGCTTGGTTGATTAAATGGGAGCTTGCTTGCATGCGCACGGATTGGTAACCGACAAGCTGTCCTTTATCAAATAAGGGGGAAACAAACGCATCAACCCAATAATGTTTACCATCTTTACAGCGATTTTTAACAACACCACGCCAAGATTGCCCAAGTTCTAGTTTTGACCACATCTCTTTAAAAGCAGCTTTGGGCATATCAGGGTGGCGTACCATATTATGGTGGCTCCCCATGAGTTCGGCTTCGCTATAACCTGATACTTCAACAAAACGTTGATTGACATAGGTGATCACACCGCGCCTATCGGTCGTCGATATAAGCTGGTCATTTGCTGTTAACTTTACTTCCTGGTTGATTAACCTTGCTGGCTGAATTGTCATTATTAGTCCCTGTGACAGCAAAAGCATTGTTTAATCATTACAATGCATTAACACAAGGCGTTAGAATATATTATTAATACAAACGTTTAAAATTTTTGAAGCGTTTTTTTAATCAAGTTACTGGATAACAAAGTTTACTGACTTTTTTACAGCGTTTTTTGGGATTATTGTCTATTTAGTCTATGATTTTTAGATTGTTTTTGTGTGGATTGTTATAAATTACTTGAATTAGTTATCGGTAAACTATAGAAATAACAGATAGGCAACGTAAAAGTGGCTTAAGTGTTTCTTAAAACTCTGAGCCAGCGCTCGTTACTTTAAGACAATTCACGATACATTAATTAGTGTTAATGAAAGAGTAAATAGGAAACTATGCTGGTTCAGAAATACAATAAAGTTTCAAGGTTAGCATTTAGGTTTGGCATGCTTGGCATATTCGGTCAGGTGCTCGGTCTAGCCTTATCAATAGCGCTGTTCGAGCAGTTTGACGGCAGTGGCTTTAACTTCTTGAACCATACGTTAAGTGAGCTAGGTAACTACGGGCACTCGCAATATGCTGTGGTTATGAATGGCGGATTGTTTTTTGGCAGCCTTTGTGTAGTGCTTTTTTGCTTATTGAGCTTACAACTCGGTGAATCTTCATGGCGTTTCCCTTTTTACATTAGCCTTGGCTTAAGTTATTTTTCTTTCGCTGCCATGGGCCTTTTTCCGATAAATGTTTATCACTTGCATGTCATTGCGATTAAGTATTTCTTTGTTTTTGCTTGCTGCAGTTTGTTATTTTATGGCTGCTTTTTAGTAGCAGACAGAGAGGTTCGTTTTAGCCTAGGTAGTAAAATAAGCGGATTATTGGCTTTGATTATAATGAGTGCGTTTTTGTTTTTACCTTGGTTAGAGCTAGGCTTTACTGAGGGGAATGAAGCTTTTTATAACGAGATGTTAGTTAAATCCTCGCGCCCAGAATTATGGTGGCCAGCGGTTATAATGTGGGCCGGCTTAGCCACCTATTTATTGTGGACGGTATTAGTAATTAAAGGGGTGAAAAATAATTATTACTACTAATTGATTTAACCCGTCTAGTCATTTATGGGTTTGGCATCTGCTCAAAACCGGCACCTTGATGCCAGTAACCGTTACAAGCTAAGGTTTTATCAGTTGTTGGTTGTGATAAAATTTGCTCGGCGATTTCAATACTCTGTAGGCTATTTGGCGATACCCTGAAATAGTCGACACCCATCAATTTCATCTGCTCAACTTCACTCGATAGGTCGATTAAACTCGCCGATTGAGTCTGAATACCATTTAGTCGTAATAGTGGTTGGTCATCCATTGTTTGCGCCAGCAGCCCTTTGGGGTTGGCAAGGCACACAATTTGGCAGTCATCTTTTTGCAAGCCTTGCTGGCGTGCGGTAAAGCAACGGGCAGAGTGAGCAAGTGGCAGATAACCGTGACCAAAGACTTCGACCTCAAAAGGTGTTGGTTTTTCTGCCTCGATAACATGAGTTAGCCACTCTTTTGATAACTCAATCGGCATGACAAAACGCTGCATGCCCCATTGTTGCAGTTTCTTCAATGTCGCAAAGTTGTAGTTATTAACCGTTGGACCGCAGACAAAAGGTAAGTTGCGCTCTTTAGCCGCTTGTACCGCACCCATGTCGTTGGCTTCAATCATAAATTCGCCGTTATCGACATGTTTTTGCAGCTCAGTGTATTCCGATGGTGCTTCTAGCAGCGCTAAGGTTGATAGCACGACTTGTTTACCTGATTCTCTGAGCATTTGTGCGAGTGCAAAATAGTCGGCAAATTTAAGCTGACGACGACGGCTACACACCGTTTCGCCCAAATAGATCACTGGGATATTGCTTTGGGCAACTTGCTCGTAAAAAGTATTAACTTTTTGTTTTTCCCAGCAATACTGCAATGGGCCAAGTGAGATTTTCATTATATGTCCTTTTTAGCCTAAGACTATTGCCAGTTGCGTTCGTACGCGCCGAGAGTGGTGGTTTGTCCCTCAGAGACTTTTGCCAGTGCTAGATCCCACTCCCGTTGAGTCTGGTATTTTTCAGGGGCAGACATATAGCTATCGATGGCGGCGCGCCATACTTTGGTGACTTGCTCTACATAGGCTGGGCTACGTTGGCGACCTTCAATTTTTAGCGATACCACATTGGCTTTGGCGAGTTCAGGTAACAAGCTTAAAGTGTTAAGACTTGTTGGCGACTCAAGAATATGACTTGGGGTATTATTTTCGGTCGTTGTGTAACGGCCTTTACACACTACGGGATAACCCATCTGCTCATCGAGGCCTGATTTGTCGATTAGCACATCATTTAACAGAGTTAAACGATCGCTTCCGACTTCTTGCCAACGAACATGCTTTGCTGGTGAGCAAGAGCCGCCGGTATTAGGTGATTGACCTGTGACGTAAGAAGATAAGTGGCAGCGACCTTCGGCCATAATGCATAAGCTGCCAAAGGCAAAAACCTCTAAATCGACAGGAGTGACCTTAGCGAGATCGCGCACTTGTTTCATCGACAAAACCCGTGGCAATACAGCACGCTCGATATTAAATTCTTGTTTATAAAGTTTAAGCGCGCCTAAGTTGGTTGCACTTGCTTGAACCGAAAGGTGCAAGGGCAGATGTGGGTATTTGCTATGGGCGTAATCGAGTAAAGACAAATCGGCCATGATCAAGGCGTCAACACCGGTATCTGCCGCAAGATCAATTGCTTGATACCAGCGGCTTTCTTCGCCCGGTTTAGGAAAGGTGTTGATGGTCAAAAATATCTTCTTGCCACACTTCTTTGTATATTCGGCGGCTTGCTGAAGTTTCTTCGGGGTAAAATTTAAACCAGCAAACGACCGTGCATTAGTATCGTCCTTCAGACCGAGGTAGACCGCATCTGCACCTGCATTGAGGGCGGTTTTTAGGGATGCGAGATTTCCCGCGGGGCACAGTAATTCCATATGGATGCTCCAAAAATATTGAAACAGGAGTTTAAAAGGGAATGAAGATCATATTTTTGATGTAAAACAGGTTTGTGATCATAAAATCTAGGTAATATTCGCTTCTTTGCCTCATTTTGGATACATATTTACATGCAAGGTTTTTTTCCTCACAAGTTAGCTCATAAAGTGCTCGAAATTGGGCCAAAAGTCATTGCGCGTCCATTAGCTATCGTGCCATTTACGCTAAAAGCAGATTTACTAAAGCGCATCTTAGGTTTATTGCTAGCAGAGCAAGCTGCCGATGAAGAATTAGACTTTCTAGAGGGTCGCTGGGTGGCAATTAATATCGAAGATTTAGGTCTGACATTTGAAGTGACTTACACCGATACATGGCAAGTTCGTCAACTACAAGATGCAGAAGTCACCTTTACCGCTCAATCAAAAGAGTTGTTACTGATCGCCGCGGCAAAAGAAGATCCTGATACGCTGTTTTTCCAGCGTAAACTTAGCATTGAAGGCGATACAGAGCTTGGGCTTGAGGTGAAAAACTTGCTACTAAGTGTCGAGTTTGATGCCATGCCAACAGCCATTCGAGTGGCAATTGAAAAGTTGGCGCAGGCGCTACAAGCGTTACAGGCTAAAGCAGAACCTGCACTTGCTTAATCGATAGCGTTTTTACCTTGATTAAGTCATGCATCGCTCGTTGGGAGCACATGGCTTGCGAATAAGGGCTAACATTTTTATGTTAGCTCATTATGTTAGCCCTTTATGTCAGCCTATTAAACGGGGCTGTTTAGAGCAAAGCTCTTAGCCAGAACGCTGTAAATCAAACGTTTTGTTCAAAGTCGACATCGACTTCAAAAGTTAACCTTTCTCTAGTAACAGGGTGGTTTAGTACTAAACGCTGAGCATGCAGATGTAAGCGGTTTGCTTTCTTGCCATAAAGATCATCGCCAATAATGGGTAGATGTAAGCCTTCATGATGAGCGCAGTGCACTCTAAGTTGGTGAGTACGCCCTGTGTGCGGGTACAAATACAACATAGTGGAATTGGTGCTGCGCGACTTTACTTGCCAATGAGTTTGCGCATGTTTGCCATGCTCATAACAGACCAATTGTCTTGGTCTGTCATCAATATCGCCTCTGAGCGGCAAACTTATCTCGCCTTGTTCGCCCTCAACCACACCTGATACTTGCGCTACATAACGCTTCTCTACCGTGCGGGCAATAAACTGCTGCGCCAAAGACTTGTTGGCTTCACGGGTTAAGGCTATGACCATTAAGCCAGACGTAGACATATCGAGTCTATGAACAATAAGCGGACCAGTCGCCTGTGGAAATTGCGCCTTCATACGAGCAAATACTGAGTCAGTGACGTTTTTGCCTGGTACCGAGAGGAACTCGGCGGGTTTGTTAACCACAGCCATGACGTCATCTTGATAGATAATCTCTAACGATTTACCTTCAGCAGGATTGGTCAGTAATGGATTTTCATCCATCTCAATTCCTTCGAGCATATGGCTTAGAATCGGTTGGCATTTGCCCTGGCATGAGCCATAAAAGTTTTTATGCTGCTTGATTTCAGATTTAGGCGATACGCCCCACCAAAACTCAGCCATAGCTATAGGCGTTAAGTCGTGCTTAAAGGCAAATTGCAGCAGTTTAGGGGCGGCACATTCTCCAGCTCCTGCTGGTGGTTGCTGGGTTGGACTGTCTTTAAAGATCTGGTTGAGATCTTTTAACTCGCCAGCTTGATTTAAAAACTGATACTGCGCAAAAATCTGTTTTTGTAGATTATTAGAGTGTTGAGCACGGGTCGCTTTGAGTGATGTTATCTCAGACTGCAACTCATTAAGTTGGCTGGCGACTTCATCGCATCGAGAATCCCATTGCTGCTTTGTGGCTTTTAGATGGAATTTTTCGGCGACGCTCTCTTTACCTAGCTGTACATTTAGCTCACTAAGTGCTGCGGGAGCTTGTTGATTTTCAATGCTTATGCGGCGCTGTTTACGTGTTTTACGGTTTTCAATGATTTGCGCACGTATCGCTTCTAGCTCGCTTTCAGCTCGGCTGCGTAATTGTGCTAACTCAGCACAGAGCTTAGCAACATCTGGATTACTCTGGGCACTTTTTAGTTGCTCAGTAAGCTGGTTAAGCGCCTGCATACCGCCATGAAAAAAGCTTTCCTCGGCCAACATATCAAAGACCGGTGGCACAAAACCATTTAGTAAGTTTTGCTCGGCTAACTTTCCTGAAAATGCCGCTAAATATCCAAGCTGCCCGCTTGAATTACGCACGATAAGTACGCCAAACATCTTGCCGATAGCTTTATCTGACTCAGAGCTTAATTCACCTTCTAAACCAAAGTTATGTTGCCAATCAGTTTGAGTACTCAGGTACTCTTGCAGCTCAGAGACTGCCAATATACACAACGGGTGAGGCTCATAGTAAAACGGGAAGGTAAAACGCTGTGGCAGCTCGTAACTATCGATAGCCGATTTGAACGGGGTAAAACAGTGCTGAGCTAAATACATGGGCAGTTAATATCTTTTGATAGGTAAACGGGCGCTAAACTTGGTGTAAACAAATAAGCTTGAGCGAGCGAGGTATAGCGGCCAATTTTACGCTGTCAGACAAACGAAGTCATCAGTTGGACTAGGCTTTTTAGAGTGCAGCATGGCTGCGTTATAAAACAAAATGGAGCCAAATGGCTCCATGTTTTATGGCTAAGATAAACTTATTCGACTGGCTTACCTGTGATGATGTGGTATTTAATTAACAGCTCATCATCTGACTCTTTATGGTCAGGGTCGACCGCGATACAGTCGATTGGACAGACTGAAATACAAGTAGGTTTGTCGTAATGACCGACACATTCAGTGCATAAAACTGGATCAATCTCATAGATCTCTTCGCCCATAGTAATGGCCTGGTTAGGACACTCGGGTTCACACATGTCGCAGTTGATACAGCTGTCGTCGATTAATAATGCCATTGAATTAGCGTGCCTATTAAATTTACTAAAACCCCGCCTATGCGGAGCAGTCTAAAAAGTGATACCTAATAATTATACCATACAAAGGGGCGCAGACTAGGCTCGTCACACGGCTAAGGCGGACTATTATCACGCTTATGGCCAGCTTTGGAGCTATGCAGGTATATTCTGAACATTAAGATGAGCGGCGGTGGTTTTATAGACAGGCTCTTGATATTGATTTATAAATAAAAATATCACTTAGGCAAAAGCGATCACTTAGGAAGAAACTATGCCGTTGGATGCTCAAGATGGCTCGATACCGCTTATTCAGCGACAAGACGTGATTTTTTTTGCCAGCTTGTTAAGAGGGCTAGAAGGCAGTATTTACCCGATATTACAACAAGCAAAGGTGCCGATTGACTTGTATTCGAGTGAGAGTAATTATGATTACTTACCTGAAAATACAGTGAAAAACCTAATCCAAGCTTTGGGAGAAAGATTAGAGCTACAAGAGTTTATTCGGCTAATCAGTAGTGCTTGTAAGAATATTTATATTCCGATGTTTATCAGGCGTCTGTCCCAGAATGATTCATTAAGGGCCGTATTAGATGAATTTGCAGAGCAGTTAAAGTCAAACATCACCCATACCAAAGTGTATACCCAGTTCTCTGGAGGAAGTTGGTGGTTGGTACGAGAAAAAGAGGGCGTTGATGAGTTGTGGTTTACTCACGCCGAATTGTTCTCTGTGATATTTATTTGTGAATTGCTATCGGCTTTGACGGCGAATAAGTGGCGACCGAAGCAAGTGGGAGTTCAATCTTCTAATGCCAGCGTGTTTTGCACGCTGCCGCAACTAGCTCGGAGTCAGTTTTTTACCAATAGGCCGGTGACAGCTGTTTCTATTGATGAAAACCTGATGATGGCGCCAGTGTGCCATCCATATATATCGACTAAGGAACATGTCACCCCTGTATCGTCATCGGCTTGTTTTCTAGGCACCTTCAAGTTAGCTATCCAGCCTTATCTGTCAATGGGCAAACTCCCTATTAAAGCTGCCGCGCAAATTTTAAACTTACATGTGAGAACTTTGCAGCGTCGCTTAGCAAAAGAGCAAGTTCAATATGGCGCTGTGATAGAGGAAATGGTGCTTGAGCAAACATTGGACCTATTAAAATGCCCCTCACTAAAGATCACTTCAATCGCAATTAGAATGGGCTACTCGGATGCGGCTCATTTTACTCGCGCATTTAAACGGCAAATGAACATGACTCCGACACAGTACCGTCGGCAGTTTTTTAACCTAAAAGTTACCTTGGTATTAAACAGGGATTATTAGAACTGCAACAATGGAAAGTTAAACGTTGAAAATGATGATCTTGGGTCAGCTTTTTATGTAAAAAAGGCCTCTTAATTGAGGCCTTTTAATCATAATTTAGTGTTTATTGGTACTGCTAATTGCTATTGCAGTACAAAGCACTAGGCTGTTGGCTGGTGCGGATTACGGGTATCTTGGCCTTGTGGCAAGTTACGCAGTAGCACAGCTTTATCAAGCTCAACGCCTGCTGGTACGTCTAGGAATACAAAGTGCCCTGAACCTAGACCAGCCTCAACGTTCTCACCTTTACGGTTAATTAGGCTATTAACCTTCAATGTAAGGTTGCCTTGTGGTGTCATGACTTCAACGCTGTCGCCAACAAGGAATTTGTTCTTCACATCAACTTCAGCAAGACCAGCTTCATTGCGAACGCCTGTAAATTCACCGACAAACTGCTGAGTATCGCTGATTGAATAGCCATAATCGTAGTTTTGGTATTCATCATGTACGTGACGACGTAGGAAGCCTTCGGTGTAACCACGGTGAGCAAGACCCTCTAAGTTATGCATCAAGGTGCGGTCAAAGTCTTTGCCTGCTGCAGCATCTTCAATCGCTTGGCGATAAAGTTGTGCTGTACGTGCAACGTAATAGAATGACTTGGTACGGCCTTCGATTTTAAGTGAGTCAACGCCCATCTTAGTCAAACGCTCAACATGTTGAATTGCACGTAAGTCTTTTGAGTTCATGATGTAAGTGCCGTGCTCATCTTCAAACGCAGGCATATACTCGCCTGGACGACCCGCTTCTTGCAGCAGAACGATTTGATCAGATGGTTGACCTGCACCTAATGTTGGCGTTTCAATTTGTACAGCAGGGTTAACTGGAACTACATCACCGGTTTCAGTTTGTTGTGCTTCATGGACATCGTACTTCCAACGACATGCGTTAGTGCAGGTTCCTTGGTTAGGATCACGCTTGTTGATGTAACCAGACAATAGACAACGACCTGAGTACGCCATACATAACGCACCATGAACAAAAACTTCTAATTCGATATCTGGGCAGCGTTGACGAATTTCTTCAATTTCATCTAGTGATAGTTCACGAGAAAGAATGACACGCTTAATGCCCTGTGACTCCCAGAACTTTACTGATGCCCAGTTAATTGCGTTGGCTTGTACTGATAAGTGAACCACTTGATCTGGAAACGCTTCACGTACCATCATGATAAGACCTGGATCTGACATGATTAACGCATCAGGCTGCATAGCAACCACTGGCTCCATATCTTTAATGTAGGTTTTTAGCTTGGCATTGTGCGGTGCAATATTGCTTACAACGTAAAGTTTTTTATTTAGGCTGTGAGCTTCTTTAATACCCGCGGCCAAGTTTTCCATTTTAAAGTCGTTATTACGCACGCGAAGACTATATCTTGGCTGGCCGGCATAAACTGCATCTGCGCCATAGGCAAAGGCGTAACGCATATTTTTTAATGTACCAGCAGGGGACAATAGCTCAGGTTTAAACATAATAGCTTCTCTGTTAACGGATAAGGATTTGACAATCGGTCGCGCATTTTACTGAATGCACGCTTGCTAATGCAATAAAGTCAGCCGCATATAATAAGTGCCTTTGGGTCGTTCAGAGTCGTTTATTATAAAATCTTGTGATCCCTGTATCATTTTTAGGTGTTTTTTCGCTGACAATGGCTACTTGTTTAAGTATTGACCCGTTAATGTGATTTTGCACGCATCATCAAGCACTCAACTGATATACTCGATTTGCTGCAAATTAATACGCATTAAAAGGGAGTAAAGATGTCAACAGAGCATCAAGTATTAGTAGGATTGTTGAAAAAGCTTAAGTCGGATGCACTTATTTTACCGACCTTACCAGAAGTCGCGATGCGAGTGCAGGAGGTTGTTGCTAAGGAAGATGCAAGCCTCAAAGATATCGCTAATATTATTGGCCAAGATGCGGCTATTTCCGCAAGGGTTATTCGAGTCGCCAATAGTGCACTTTATAGCAGGGGCGTGCCGGCTGAGAATGTTAATGGAGCGATTAACCGAATTGGCTTAGTGCAGATAAAATCGATTGTTACCTCAATTGCCATGGAGCAGCTGTTTATCTCAACCAATCAAATGGTTTGGGAAGTAATGGATGAAGTTTGGAGCGCGTCTATTGACGTTACTTCTGCTGCGTGCGCTATGTTGCAGCTCTATAAACAGCAGCATCCTGACAGCTCTCTTGATCTCGATACTATGACTCTCGCAGGGTTAGTACATAATATTGGTGCCTTACCTGTCCTCACTGAAGCTGAGGCTAACCCCGAGCTATTTGCAAATATTGATTTTTTACGTGGCTTAGTGAAAAAACTGCAAGGGCCATTAGGTCGCGCAGTGCTAAAGAATTGGCAGTTTTCACTTGACGTGATGGAAGTCGTCGAGCGCTGGGCAGACTTAACTTACCAATCTAACCATGTGAGTTATTTGGACTTTATTCGTGCTGCGGCTTTCTATACTGGTGAGCTTAGGGCGGGCGAAGAGTTTGAACAACGTATGCAGGTCTTTATTGATAAAGGGTTACCCGTATCAAGTAGCGTATTAACAAGTGAAGGCTTTATTGAAGCTTATCAGTCGATTAAGGCCAGTTACCAATAAAGCTATTTTAGTAAAAAGATTGAAATTAAAGTGCTCTGGTGATGGTGTAACAGAGCACTATAGTTTAGGTTATAAACTGAACAGGGAATTTACTAAAGGTCAAATACACATTGATGGACAGTTTTTGGATGCTTTTTGGCGTTTGTTTATTATTACTGCTTTTGTTAGTCGTATCTTTAATACGTCAGAAAAGACTGCATTCTAAAATCAATGAGCTGTTTCACTCAATTAATCCTCCTTCTAGTGATGACGTCCCAGTTATCAGCAAACTTAGGCAACTGAAAAAGCAAGTCGACGAACTGGCTATCAAGGGCAGACAGGTTGAACAAGATAAGTTAACTGAATTGGATAATCGTTTAAGCATGAAGCGAAAAATGGCTGAGTTAATGCCGCTCGATAAGGGCAGCTTGGTGTTACTCGATATTTATCGCTTTCGTTATGTTAACGATTTATTTGGTTTTAATTTTGGTGATGAACTTCTCAAGCAGATGGCTGTACGAGTCAAAGAACTATCGCCACCGGGTTCACTTATCGCAAGAATGAACGAAGATGAGTTCTTAATCTATTTTACCAGCGCAATGTCTCCGCCTCAGCTACAACAACTTATTGATAACTTGCAACTTCCCTATGATATTTTTGGAAGTATTATTACCACTCGAGTACAAGTTGGCCATTTAGCTCTGGAACCTTTTCATGGTGATATTAGTACTATGTTAAGGCGATTGGACTTAGCGTTAAAAAAAGCTAAGACCCATGATGTAGCATTATCCGAGTATTTATTAGGTGATGATGCAGTGCAAATAAGAGAGGTATCCATTATTAACAGCCTTGCCAAAGCATTACGTGATGGTGAGCTATATATGGTTTACCAACCTAAACAAAGCTTCCCTAGTGGCGCTTGTCAGCAAGTCGAAGCATTGATGCGTTGGCAACATCCTCAATTAGGCTCTATATCACCAGCGGAATTTATTCCTTTAGCCGAGTACTCGGGCATGATCGATATTGTTAGCCAATGGGTACTTGATGAGGTGTTTGCGCAGCAAGCTCTGTGGCATGAAATGGGGGTTGAACTGCAAGTTGCTGTAAACCTATCCACTCAAGATTTACGTAATGCCTCTTTAATTACCGGTATAAAAGCGAGGTTGACACAGTATCAGCTTGAGGTAAGTGTTATATCGATTGAAATCACCGAGAGTAAACTGATGCAAGATCTTGATGGTGCGGTTGCAACCATTAAAGATTTACGTTTGTTAGGAGTTGATGTGGCGATTGATGATTTTGGTACCGGGCATTCTTCGCTAGCTTATTTGAAATATTTACCCGTAGATGAAGTGAAGATCGATAAAGCGTTCTTAGATGATCTAGAAGTCGATGGCCGCGCGCGACATATTATGGATACCAGTATTCGCTTAGCTAAAGGGCTTGGTTTTAAGGTTACAGTTGAAGGCGTTGAAACAGAAGACGTATTGCAATTATTGCTAGGGATGGGAGTCGATAAAATCCAAGGTGATATTTTTTCTAAGCCTATAAAAGCTAAAGAACTAGAAGCGCGTTGGGCTAAGTTGAGTGAAATGGGGTAGCAGTGTAACCAACTAATATTATTGAACTTTGTGGCTATAAATGGCGCTGCCATTCAAAGGCAGCGACTAACTTTATACCCAAATACGACTCCGTTTCTGGAAAACGCTATTACTGTTTAGTGTTGAGCTTGGTCGTTAAAATGTCACTTGCTCAGCAAAGGCCTCACCTAAGCGCGCAATAAGTTGCTGTGGCATTGGGCTAAGTTGGCGTTTTTTGTTCATACAGACCATCTCTATTTGCGCTGTTACCGCCGGTTTTTTGCCGTTAGGTCGCCAAATCTCTTGTATCCACACTGTGCGATATTTACTCTCTAAGTAAAATTTTGTTCTAACATCGATTATATCTGCGAACTCTACCCCGTCATGGCAAAGCATATCTGTGCGATAAACCGCAAAACCTAAATCATGCTCGTCCCATAGGCTTGCTAAGCTATTAGCACCAATAACATGCTCTCGAGCGCGCTCAAAATACTTTAGAAAGTTAGGGTGGTAAACCACACCTGAAAAATCGGTATCTTCATAATAGATCTGCACCGGAAAGTGGTAGGTTTTACTTTGTTGAACGGATTTTGATTCACTAAGTTGAGCTTTGTTTGCTGTAGTTTGTGACATGGTTATTTGACTTGTTTTTGATACTGTAGAGTAATTGCGCAGCAGTTTAACATAGTCCTTGGGAGGCCTATTAATAAACTGCTAAAAATGACCAATATTGGTTTGATTTAAGTTTTAAACTTAGCGCTTAATAGCGTATTCTCAAAGTGTAAAATTAGGCGCTAAGACAGCAAACTAGCTGTGATAATAACAGCAAAAGCCCAAGTTTTATGCAGATTGTTTGATCAATTTAAGTTTCACTGAATGTTTCAAATGGAGTAGTTGTATGGCGAACAAGATTGTTGAAGTGAATACCCATATGGGTAATGACTGGCGTGTAACCGCGCAGGTTAGAGAGCATCAATTAGTGATTGATCAGCCATCGGCTAGCAATACGGGAGCGAATCCATTAGAGACATTTGTGTTTTCATTGGCGGGTTGTATTTCGACTATTGCTAAGATGGTTGCTAGAGAGCAAAAAATCAGACTCAATACTATTGATGTATCGATTAAAGCTGATATTAATACGGCTGGATTGCAAGGCTTAGAGACAGATGATCCTGTTGGTTTTAAACGTATTGATATGCTCGTTGATATGGATGCAACGAATGGCGGATCACAGTTAACTGACCAGCAAAAGATCGTTTTTTTAGATGTGGTTTGTCATCGCTGTCCAATTCACGACAATCTACTTAAACCTAGTTTAGTCACCCATGAAACGATGGTTAATGGTTAATGGTTAAGTTTTAATATTAGGCTTGACCTAATTACTTGATGTTTACCAATAAGCAAGACTCTAAACTGCAAGTGGTACTGATAAATTAAGTGCTTACTAAGAGTGCTTTTTATCAAGTGATGTCAGAGGTTTCATTAATTATGGGCTTAGCCATTGGATTTTTATTGTCTTGTTTTTCATTGCCGATTCTTTTACTCGCTACTATTACTGCTCTATGTGTACTTGTACTTCATCGTTAATATTGACTGCGCCATCAAGCTTATAGCTGCACTTGGTTTAACGTTGTACTTTTAGTTGTCAGCTTTTCTTGAGTTTCTTGCCTTTTAGTTTGCACTTTTCTCCTGGTTAAAAATCCGGTGTTATTAAGATAATAATTTGCTATTTCAGTTAATTTTATCTGGTACTACCTGATTATTTCGTTATTCAAAGTAGAATCAAACTTAGTGAGTGCTAATGTTCATATGTTTAACTTTGAATTTTAGTCATTTAGATTCTATTTTTAAGGTTGAACAGTCGGTTAACCATCTTAGGGGTTTCTTCGTTTATTTCGTTTATTTGGTTTTTTCGGCACAAACAGTCGGTCACAAATCGCGGTTTAAACGACAGTGCTTTATCGGTGTGACACCGAGCTTCCACCATGTTGAATAGATTGATTAAGTTGTAATTTTTTTGCACTTGTTTTCAAGGACGAAGCGTTTTTATGGATCAAAGCTTAATACTTAATTTTATTCAAAATGCCGCACTATTATTGGCAATAGTGTTGGTATATGACGCCTTCCCTCGTAGCCATAAACGTGAGTTGCAACTGCTCCCCAAACTTGGTGTTGGCCTATTGGTTGGTGGCATTACAGTAGGATTGATGCTAATGCCCTGGCAGCATAGCCAAGGGGTTTTCTTTGATTCTCGTACGGTTATATTAAGTATTAGTGGTTTGTTTTTTGGTGGTGTGCCAACTTTAGTGGCTGTACTACTGAGCAGCCTTTATCGTTTAAGTGAAGGTGGACCTACGGTCATATCAGGTATTGGTGCCATTTTTACTTCAGGTCTTTTAGGTTATTTGTGGCGCAAGTTTCGCAAGGGAGAAGTTGGCGATATTCGCTTTAGTGAATTGTTTGCATTTGGTGTCGTCACCAATAGTATTATTTTACTCTGGGGTTTTACCGTACCAGCACAACTCGCACTTAACCTATTTCCTCTGATCATCTTCCCTTTTCTTATTATTTTTCCTGTCACTACTGCATTGTTAGGGACCTTACTATCTCGACGTATTGAAATCACCCGAGATCAAAAAATTCAATTACAAGACCACTTGTTGTTCAAGTCTCATTTTCAAGCGGGCAGCATGGGGATTGCTATCACTGATAAAGAACATTTGTGGTTAAAGGTTAATCCAAATCTATGTGAAATGCTGTTGTACTCAGAAAAAGAGTTAATGCACTTATCTTGGCCAGAGTTAATGCAGGCTCAAGACTATTTTATTTATAAGCATTATTTTAATCAACTGATTGAAGGAGAAATCAATGAGTTTGAGCTAGAAGTTCGTCTTGTAGCAAAAGATGAAAGCATTGTTTATACCCATATGACAGTCGCATGTCAGCGAGAGCAATCTAAAGTCGACTTGGTGATTACAGGTGTACTGAATCGCACCTCTCAAAAAGAGGCTGAAATTGCAGAGTTAGCGAGTCAGGAGCAGCTAGGTTTAGTGTTAGGTAGTTGCGAGCTTGGTTTTTGGGATTGGGATTTAGCTAATGATGTTATGGAGCGAAATGAGCATAGCGCCGCTATTTTAGGTTGTGATATTGATGTTTTAAATCAAGCGCCAAAACTATGGATTAACGCAATTCATTCTGACGACAGAGTTGCAGTTCTTAAATCGATTGATGCACATCTCAATGGCGAAACAGAGCAGTATAAAGTGGAATATCGTATTCGCAATCAAGCAGAAGAAACCTTATGGCTATTAGATACCGGTAAAGTAATGAGCCGAGATGAAAAAGGTAAACCGCTACGGATGTGTGGCATCTATACCGATATTACCGATAGAAAGCGGGTTGAAGAATCTTTACGGCTAGCGGCTTCTGTGTATAACAACAGCAGTGAGGCGATGAGCGTTCAAGATGAACAGGGTTATATTATTAATACCAATGCCGCATTTTCTAAAATAACGGGCTATAGCGAAGATGAAATCAAGCTAAAAAATATCAAGGTATTGCAATGTAACCAAACCAATCGTAATGCTTACAAGCAGATGAACCAAGCGGTTGAAGAAGAAGGGCGTTGGCAAGGTGAGATTTGGCTTAAACGCAAAAACGGCGAGGAGTTTGTGGTTTGGTTGACGCTTAACGCATTGGTTGACGAGCGCGCGGGAACCCAGCGCCGAGTGGCGTTGTTTTCAGATATTACAGATAAAAAACAAGCGGAAAAAATTATTTGGAAGCAGGCCAATTATGATCCGTTAACAGGCTTACCGAACAGGCGTATGTTGTTAGATTATTTAAGTACTGAAATGCTCAGGCTAGATAATGGTGAGCATCGTTTTGCGCTGATGTTTCTAGATCTCGATTACTTTAAAGAGGTAAACGATACTTTAGGCCACGATATGGGGGACAGGTTATTGCTTGAAGCAGCTAAGCGTTTGAAGGCCTGCATTCGCGAAACTGATGTTGTCGCTAGGCTAGGTGGAGACGAATTTACCGTTGTTTTATCAGGAATAACCGATACAAAAGGGGTCGATAAAGTCGCAAAGCATATTTTATCACGCATTGCAGAGCCCTATAAGCTAGGGGACGAGACAGCTTATATTAGTGCCAGTATCGGCATTACCTTATACCCAGACGATGCCTTAACGATTGAAGGGTTACTTAAGCATGCGGACCAAGCTATGTATGCCGCTAAAGGAGAGGGGCGAAACCGCTTCCATTACTTTACGCCATCAATGCAGCGCTATGCTAAACATAGAATGCGCCTTATTCAAGATTTACGGCAGGCGATAGTTAATCAAGAGTTTGAGCTGTTTTATCAACCGATAGTTTGTTTGCAGAGTGAAAAATGTCTTAAGGCTGAGGCTTTGATCCGTTGGCGCCACCCGAAACGGGGCCTAGTCTCCCCAATAGAGTTTATTGCTGTCGCAGAAGAAACTGGATTGATCATTGAAATTGGGAATTGGGTATTTCAGCAAGCTGCGAAGCAAAGCGCATTATGGCGTGATCGTTTTGGAGTAGAAGTTCAGATCAGCATCAATAAATCGCCCGTTCAATTTAGAGATGAAGGCGATAGTTTTGAATCGTGGGCGGCGTTGCTCAAGACCTTAAAGCTAACCAATAACAATATTTGTGTCGAAATAACAGAAGGCTTATTACTCGATAACAGTCATACAATATCGTCTACCTTAGCCATGTATCGCAAATCAGGTATTCAGGTGTCTCTTGACGACTTTGGTACGGGCTATTCATCACTTGCTTATCTAAAGAAATTTGAAATTGATTACTTAAAAATAGATCAATCGTTTACCCGAAATCTCGATAGCAATGGTAATGATTTTACGCTGTGTGAGGCTATCATTGTGATGGCTCATAAACTCGGGATGAAGGTGATAGCAGAGGGAGTTGAAACGGATTATCAACGCCAAGTGCTTGCTGACGCGGGTTGCGATTATGGACAAGGTTACCTGTTTTCTAAGCCTGTACCCGTTGAAGAGTTTGAGCAGGTTTTTATTACCAAGGCAAAAGAAAACAGTGAGGTTTGATCTTGGCTATTATCTGACGCGGTATTTTGCTAGACTCCGCGCTCACTTTTATTGCTTCTACTCCAGCTAGCGAGTACTTAACTCATATTGAGCCGACCATGAACTTTGATGCATTCGATTTACATTCCAAAATTTTAGATGCAGTTTCTGCGCGGGGTTACCAGCAATTGACGCAAGTTCAGTCGCAGGTGCTACCCGTTGCCATGGAAGGTAAAGATATTATGGCTTGTGCCCAAACAGGTACAGGTAAAACTGCCGCGTTTGCACTGCCGTTATTGAATCGCTTAATTAAGGAATATAACTTATTTACAGAAGCTGAAACCGAATTGACTCATGAGTCGAAGGTTAAGGTTTTAGTATTAACGCCGACTCGCGAACTGGCAATTCAAGTTGCCGATAATATCACTGCTTATGCACAGTATTTGCCATTTAAAACCGTTGCCGTATATGGTGGTTCGAACATGAATCCGCAGCGTAAAGCACTCCAGACTGGCGTTGATATTTTGGTTGCTACACCAGGTCGTCTGTTCGATCACATTGGTCAATTTGGCTTGGACTTATCAAATGTGACTCACTTAGTGGTTGATGAGGCGGATCGCATGCTGGACTTAGGTTTTGTGCGCGATATTGAAAAAGTGAAAAAGCTGGTGGCTGCGACTCACCAAACGCTATTTTTCTCGGCAACCTATAGCGACGCAGTTAAAACGCTAGCGGAAAAAATGTTAATTGCGCCAGAGTGGATTAATGTTGCGACCTCAGCCACAGCAAGCCTTATTACCCAAGAAGTTTACTTAGTTGATACTCGCCGTAAAGCCGAGCTGTTGTCAGAGCTTATTGGTCGTAATAACTGGCAGCAAGTATTGGTGTTTGTGAGCACCCGAGAAAGCGCCGAGCATCTTCATGCCGAGCTTAAACTTGATGGTGTTAAAAATGCGGTTTTCCATGGTGAGAAAACTCAAGGTGCGCGAAACCGTGCATTAGAAGAATTTAAATCTGGCAAGTTACGTGTGATGGTTGCAACGGACGTTGCGGCTCGTGGTCTTGATATTGAAGCGCTGCCTTTAGTGATAAACCTTGAATTGCCGTTTGCCGCAGAAGATTACGTTCATCGTGTTGGCCGTACAGGTCGAGCAGGTCTAGCGGGTCGTGCTATTTCATTTGTGTCACCACAAGATCGCGACATGATGCAAGAGATTGAGCTGCTAATTGAGCAAACACTGCCAAGATTGACTATGCCTGGTTATGAAGAGGGCGCACCACTACCTGCGCGCTACCGTGACGTAGTGACCAAACCTGTAAAAGAGAAAGGTCATAATAAGCGTAAGTACGAAGACAAAAATCGTCCCGCTAAAAATGCTGTAGGAAAAAGTAATTTCCGTAGCGCAGCATCGGGTAAAAGTAGCTACGGTCGCTCAAAAGATAAAGCCAAAAAATAAGCTTGAATAAAGCTTTCTTCAGTATGCTAAAGAAGTGAATATACCTAAGGTATGTTCACTTTTTTTATGGGTGATAAATCAACAACAGGAGTCAGAGTTGAGCAAGTTACTAAAGATCTGTGTGCTGACGGTTTTAATTGGTTTACTGACAGGCTGCGGCGAAAAGTCAGTACCTGCGCCAGAGAATAACAACGCCGTTTTGCAACAGAGTAAAACTTCGCCAAACGGCGCTGATGAAGGGCCTAACAATAGCTGTAATCAAGCTTGGTTTGCAAAAGTTGAGCAGCAGTTAACCTCTGGCGATGGTCAAGGACATGGTCCCGATCTTGGCTCGCTTGAATGGCGCTCAGTGATTGAATTTAAACTTGGCATAAGAGGGAAAGCTAATCTCCCTTCTAAAGATTCTGACCTTTGGTGTGATTATATTAATCGTCATTACATCAACTGAGATCCGCTAAAGCAAGGTTGTGGTTTAAGCCGTTATTGCAAAGGCTGATAAGCGATAATGGCTGCAATTTATTTGCGCTTTTGACGTTACGCTGTTTTTCATTAGGTTAATAACAACAGTTTCTTTGCACATCATTAGCGAGAAATTTTAGTGCTTTGTATGATTGTTGGCGGGCAGATACTTTGTTTTTTAAATTCTTGCATTACTCTAAGGGTTATATCAGTCTCAAATAGCTTTTCATATTTTATATCTAGCACATAGGCTTTCAGCGTTAGTTTGATGGCAAAATAGCTGTCGCTAATATCTTGTTTAACTAAGACAACTATTGGCTTAGGTAGGTGGATATAGCGGCTTGATGCAGCCGCTTCACGAATGATATCACTGGCTAAGGTAAGATCTTGGTCAAGGGCGACATAAAACGGGATCACCACCTGCATATCTAAAGCACCGTAATTACCGCTAATCACCACGTCACTTAAGAACTTGCTATTGGGGATCGTGATAATGTCATCGGTTAGAGTCTGCATACGTACTGAACGTAAGCCGATAGTGACGATGTCGCCATAGTGGCCTTCAAATGTCACTCTATCACCGACTTGAAACGGCCTGTCTATCATTACCGTTAAGCCTGCAATAAACGAGGCGGCGAGATCTTTCATCGCAAAACCAATTGATACCGCCAAGGTGCCACCAATAAGAGTGAGTACTCTATCATCGACTCGAAAACTGAGCATGAAGACCGAGATCCCTGCGGTCATATAAACAAAGAACTGAAAGAAGGATTGCAGCTTTTGCGCTAGCATACGCCGTTGTGCAAATTGATTACCGATTGAATCTACCAAGTTCTGGGTAAACTTAAGCATTAGCCAGGCAATAAACACCACGATAAGCGAGATGAATACGCCGCTCCAGCGGATCAAGCTGGCGATTTCAGTCAGGCTATCTAGGTTCGCAGGGCTTGATTCGGCGTAGGCTGGCAGGGCTGCACATAATAAAGCGCCGCTGACGAATAACCTAAAGAGGTGGTTTATCTTCATCTATTTCACCAATAAGTGCTGATTATGGAGCGTGTTAGTTATATATCTAAACCAATGGGCGGATATGCGGGCTTTATCATCAACGAGCTCAACAAAACCGCGATTTTGAAAATAACGCAGGGTATTAAGCACTTCAGAAAAGCCTAACTGGGTGCAGTCAGATAGCTCTTCAGCTGAGGCTACCTCCAGCTGCACAATCGCACGCAGGACAGCCAACATAGGTTTAGGCATGGTTTCTAATTCTTTGGCATCAGGGGCACTAAAGATCCTTACAAACACGTTACCGTTAGTTTTATCTTTATGTAGCGACATTCTAAAAAATCGCAGTGCAACGGTAGGATTGCCGTCAGAGTAGTCCCATAGAATACGGTAAAATCCTTGCTCTGCTCGTTGCAGTTCACTGAGATCTTGCTCATCCCATTGCCGAGGCAGTTTTAATCCGGCAAAACTCAAGGCATATTCTCCTTCGGTATCTATTCTGCTACACAGTAAGGCGGCTATTTGCTTTTCGTTCCAGCGCGGCATAGCAATGACTTTGTCGAATAACAAACGCTCTCCACGGGCGCGATCAATAAAGCGCCATGCTGATTGCTCCATGCCGATAACGGCGCCATGTTGGTTTCTACCGCGGCGTAATAATTTACTGAGCTTCATTAAGTCGGTGAGCCCGTTCACTTTCGGACTCACTAGGCGCTGACAATTATCAATGCATAGGATGTATCTATATTCTGATTGGCGCAGATGGCTGATGAGTTCGGCCTCATTGGCTTCCCCTTCTAGACCAAGCGATGCATTAATTTCAGCAATAAGCGGCGTATAGCCACCGTAAGGGCAATTTACATAGATAGCGTGTTCTGATTTCGACCGGTGCAGTAGCTGCTTGAAAAGTGTGGTTAAGCCTAAACCTCGTTCACTGTAAACCAATGCTAGCGCGGGGATAGGGGCAAGAACATATTGTGCCAGTTCATCTAGTTCGTTTTTTGCGTAATCTTCAATTAACTCACTGTCTTCATGGCCAGGTTGTACGTATAAAAAGGTATCGTCACCTTTTATACGTACCATATTGCTGTTTTCTTTATCGGCTAAGCTTTGTTTGGCCACTTCCACTCTGAAAAAGTAGGCTATTGCATGCTTAAAGGCTTGGTAGCGTGAGAGGTTATTAAACAGTTCTTGGAAAGCACGCAGGTAAAATAATCTGAAAATACCCAGTAGCGTTGCAACAGGTGACAATAGCCAATTGTTTTGGACTTTTATTGCCCAAGCAATGTAATCCGGATGATCATCATCTAAGCTTAATTGCTTGAAAACAATACTACGCCAATCGACGAGTGTCTTAATGAGTAAGATGAGCAGCAGTAGCAATATAACTGTTTCAACCCAGGCGTAAATAGTGCCTTGATAAACACTGAGGGCGGTGGATTTTAAGGTGATCCCCGCGGCCATGATTAACCATACCCAGCGTTTGAGGGTGGCAACACGTAAAGTAACAATCTCAGACTTATTATTGTGGTGGCTATGGTGGGCGGTAAATTCGCTGAGTAAGCGAATAATAATGGCGGCAGAAAATGCCCAGTTAACGATAATCTTTAAATAGCTAACACTGTTAAATCCCGGCAAAGCTTCTAATAAACTCATCGCCAATGAGATGGCAATAAACCACGCTAACGTTTTGTGTATTTTATTTAGGTATCGCCAAAAAATACCGCTTAGTGGTTCTCTTTTTACTCGTACCGATTTATTTTTTTCTAGCTGAGCCAAGATAAGCCTAGGCCCAATATTGAGCCACCATCTCAGTATGACAAAAATGATAATTAACTTAACGATGAGCACTAAAAGAGGGAAAGGAGATACTGTTAAGTCTGCTGTAAAGTCAGTGAGGTTTTTTAATTGTGACACGAGCTGAAAATTCAGCACCGCCTCTGCGCTTTGAGCTTCAAGCAGGATTTGCCTAACACCATCAGGGCCAAAGCCTGTGAATTTGTCATAAATTCTCGGGCTTACATATTGCAGTAATTCAGCCTTATTTCTGTTTAAACTGTCGAGTGATAACTTAGTACTATTGACCTGAGCCCAGTTAACCGCACTGGGAGTGGCTTTATAACTCTGTAATTGGTTTTTTAGTAGTTGGCAATGAGCTTGTTGTTGGTTAAATACGCTTAATAGCAGGTTAGCTGCGCTATTTTGACTGCGAATTGTGGCAAGGTGTAACTCTGGAAGAGCGTTCACCTTGGCGTCGATGTTTTGGCTTGCTTCTGTTAATACGGGAGTATTTACATCGCTCCATTGCTCTGCATCACATGGGGGCGCAAGTACTATTGCCATTAGCAAGTTCGCCATTAGCAAGAGTGGCGCATAGAGTAGTTTAACGGACATAGATTGGCGTCGCTCCATCGGTAAATCGCTGATTTCCCCTGTAATCAACATAGCATACGCTGTAGATTTTGACGAAGTTATAGCCAGCTCTAAACATTGATAAAATCAGTACAATCCTTGTTAGTAGGGTGACAACTTCGTGTATTAACGATTAGACTCTGTGCCAATTTGAAAATAGCTGAGTCAAAGCCATGATCCACAAAATTATTCCAACGAATGTGATTACCGGTTTTTTAGGTGTCGGTAAAACGTCTTTAATTAAAAGCCTGTTACGCCATAAGCCTGAAGGTGAGGTATGGGCGGTGTTGGTTAATGAGTTTGGTGAAGTAGGCATTGATGCAGGACTGATAGATAGCACCGAGGCTAAGGTTCAAATTAAAGAAGTGGCTGGTGGGTGTATGTGCTGCGCAGCCGGCGTTCCGATGCAGGTGGCAATAAACCAGCTTATTGCTAAAGCGAAGCCAGATAGATTGCTGATTGAACCAACAGGTTTAGGGCATCCTAAAGAGGTACTAAAGGTACTCACTCAGCCACATTATCAGCAAGTGTTGGCGATGAAAGCCTGTATCACTTTAGTGGATGCCAGAAAGTTGTCTGACACTCGTTATACAGAGCATGAGATTTTTAATCAGCAATTACAGGTGGCTGATGCTGTAATTGCCAGCAAATCTGATCGTTATGCAGCATCATCACTCGGTCAACTAACTGACTATTTGGCGCGAGTACGACAGGCAAATAATATCGATGATCAGCTTGCTAATCATCCGTTAGAGAATCATCAGCTAGAAATCGTGCCGTGGAGTTTACAACAGGCAGATGAAAGTATTGCTCAGGTGATGGCGCTATTGTCACAGTCTCATCAAACAACTCATACGACGAAAGCCGTTATTGGCTCGTTTATCCAGCCTGCGAGCACACCAAGGTTAGTGGATATTAATTATAGCCCACTATTTTCAGAGGCTGAACCTGAGCAAATAGTGCAATTTGATCCTCGTGGGATCCTATGTAAGCTTAATCAAGGTGATGGTTTTTATAGCTATGGCTGGGTGTTTGATCCAAGTTATGAATTCGACTTTGACCAGATCCTATCTTTTATTAAAAGCTTACAGGTTGCACGAGTTAAAGCGGTAATGATCACCGAAGAGGGCATTGCCGGTTTTAATGGTGTCGATGGTGAGCTATCGGTTGTTGAACTTGATGATGCAATGGACTCTCGCATTGAGTTGTTGTCTATGTCAGAAGTAAACCCTCAAGACATCGAGGCGGCATTATTACAAGCTGCAACTCGATTAGGTGCATAATTGCATTGTGGTTGTAATACTGACAGTGGCACTTAAAAATAAAAATTTAGAGACCTGATAAATAAAATAATAATTAGAGCATTATCATGACAGAACACACAGTCGCCGTTGGTAATACCGAGCCTGTAAATAAAGAATCACCTATGGTGACAGAGCCTATCGCTAAACTGTTTTGGCGCTATAGCATTCCTACTATTTTATCTATGTTAGTGACCGGAATTTACGTCACCATTGACGGTATGTTTATTGGTCACTATCTAGGCGAGGTGGGGCTAGCCGGTATGATTTTGGCTTACCCAATTGCGGCCATTCTCTATGCTATCGGTGCAACTTTAGGTATGGGCGGAGCGGCGTTAGTCTCCATTCATCAAGGTCAAGGTGAGCCACATATTGCACGGCGGATCTTGGGCAACACCTTTAGTTTATGCCTTATATCTGGGCTTATCACAACGATATTGGGTTGTTACTTTTCAAGAGACATTCTGGTTTTGCTTGGCGCAGAAGGTGAGGTGCTAAATAGCGCTGATGACTATCTGTTTTGGTATTTCGCTTTAGGTACATTCCCCATCGTGTCGATGGCGTTTAGCGCACTTTTACGTAATGACGGTCGCCCAGGATTCGTCACCTGTGTATTAATTTTAGGTGGTGTACTAAACACTATCCTTGATTGGCTACTCATTGTGGTATTCCCCTATGGACTAATGGGGGCAGCCATTGCCACCATGATTTCTCAAGCTGTTACCGGTGCCTTGTGTTTGCAGCACTTTTTTTCCAACAGAACTGAGTTAGGAATTAACCTTGAGCAGATGAAGCTGAAGTGGGATCACTGCATCAATATTATCCGTGTTGGCACCCCAAGCTTTTTAATGAACATGTATCTGACCGTGGTACTGACATTACACAATGTGGCGTTTCTTACGGTGGGCACACCTTTGCACGTGGCAGCTTATGGCGTGGTCAGTTATACCGAAGCTTTCTTCTACCTGCTATTTGAAGGTATCGCCTTTGGCGTGCAGCCTATTTTGAGTTTTAATGCTGGGGCAAAACGCTTTGATAGAGTGAAGCAGGCATTAAAAATGGCTTTCACTGTTACGCTAATATGTGCGGCGCTAGGGCTTATCTTTATTTATTCAGTGCCGCAATTGTTTGTGTATATTTTTGCTGGCGATAACACCTTACTCACGCCAATCGCCACCGAGGGCATGCGCTGGTATTTCTGGGGCTTACCGATGGAAGGTTTATTACTGGTGGGGGCATCATTTTTCCAAGCAATTAATTACTCAAAAGAAGCCTCTATTTTAACGGGTGCAAAACTGATTTTATTCGCTGCCATTTTATATGTGTTTGCCTGGGCTTTTGGGGTGCCGGGTGTGTGGATTTCATTAGCGACTTGCAGCACGATTTTGGTGATTTGGATGGCGTGGATAATGAAGCGAACTAATAGCAAGTTTATGGCTTAGGTAGAAAATGATAAATGCCGTTAATTAACAATCGCTGCTTTGTGGCTGTTATAACCGCGGTTGATTTTCATTGTCCCTCATGCGAAAGTTGCATTAGTGAAATTTAAGCAATTGACAGAAGAACAAACATAACCAATAGCAGTAGTGCTTGATGAAATAAGGACTTTTCATGTTTAAGACTTCAATAAAATCTAATCTATTTAAAGCTGCTATATTAACGAGTGCGCTTACAGTAACTGCAGCCGCTTACGCCTCTGAATTTGGCGATGTATATTCAGCGTATCAAACCGCGGTAACAGAAAAAAATAAAGCCGACACAGAGCGTTATGCATTGCAATCTTATGAGCTAGGTAAGGTTAAGTTTGGCGCTGACAGTATAAATACCGGTAATTTAGCGTTAAATGCTGGCAATGCGTTAATTGCTAATATGTCTAAGCAAACCTTTGAAAAAGAGGTAAAACAGAAGGCGAAAGTGCTACAACCACAAGCATTTGAGCTTTATGAAGAGACATTAAAAATTTACCGTGAGCGTTATGGTGACGATGGCATCGAGCTTATCGATCCACTTTTGGGATTAAGTGACGCCAGCAGTAAAAAATATGCTCGTGAATATCTAGATGATGCACTTGATATCGCCGAAGACTCAGATAATGCAATGGTCATCGCTGATACTAAGATGGCTTATTTTGAGCGATTAGTAAATTCACGTTATTACACCCGTAAGGTGCGCAATTATGCGTTTGATGCGCATGAGGCCTACAGTGAATTGCTTCCAGAAGATGCGATGAAGCGAGTACTCAACAGCTTTAGAGTAGCAAATATACGTTTTGCCGAAAAAGATTATGATGAATCCGAAGCGCTATTTTTAGCTGTTATTACGCAATTTCAAAAGCTTGATTATAATCACCCATACGAGTTGGCCGCTCATGCCAAGTTAGTACAGATTTATGAGCTTGATGGCGAAAGTGAAAAGTCGACTCAGCATTGTATTGCGATTGGTAGTATGAAGCCTTGGAAAGAGGATATTGAGCCAACGCCACTGTTTCGCAAAAATCCCGATTATCCGATATCTTACGCTCGCATGGGTAAGAGTGGTTCCGCTCAGCTAAGTTTTACTATTGATGAAATGGGTTTTGTAAGAGATCCTGTTGTTATTGATACGATTGGCGGTGAAAAGTTTGCAACTGAGTCACTACTGGCATTAAAGCAATGGCGTTATGCGCCTAAGTTTGTTGATGGTAAAGCGGTTGAGGCCAAAGAGGTGAGGGTTCAGTTAGAGTATTATATCGAGAAAAGGTAAAGTACTGATCAGTTTGTATTGTGTTCACAGCTGCTGAAAAAGCCCTAATTGTGATTAGGGCTTTTTTGATTTTGATCAATGGTGGTTGGGCTACACCAAGTAAACGTTAAGACTACAGGCGCCGTGGGCGCCAACAACCAAGGCTTGTTCAATGTCAGCTGTTTTAGATGGTCCTGCGATAAAAGTACCGAACTCACCTGAATCCAACGTTATACGGCTCGCAGCTTGATGCATATTAGCCACAATGGTTTTTGCCTCTAGTACGAGAAACAGGTTTTCACAGATAAACGGCGTAACACGATGGCCAAGGTTTTTATTATTAACCCAGATAGCACCATTTTCCGCCACACCTAAATCACCAGGGATCACCGCGTAATCAATATCTCTTAGTTGATGGGCTGTATCGGTGACTTCACGGTTACCTATAATACCGTCAACCATAGAGATAATTTGCATGCCCTGTGCAATATGTTCATCAACTTGAGTTTGCAGCTTAGCTAAACCACCCTCACGGTGCAAAGTGCCAGCAACTGTGTTGAGGCTCGTTTCAAATTGCCCAACTACATCATCGATACGGGGTGCGATGTCAATAACTGGCATAGCTTGAGGCGCAATCGCTGCGCTTTTTAGCGCGTTAAGAATCTCGAGTTTGCTAGACATGTTTTTAGCCTCTGTTTTTCTTAAACCAAGCTTCAAAGCTTGAGTTAGGTGCTACTGGTAACTCGCGGTATTTCCCCCAAGCGCCTGAAAATGGCTTGAGTAAGCTACCCGGTAGAATTTTAAGCGCTGTACGCGCCACACTCATTGAGCAGTTAAGCGCGGTTTCGCTGGCCATAAACTTACCTACTAATGGCATGTAACTGGCTTTGCCATAAGGCAGTTTGCCGGCTTCCGCTTTGAGGCGTCGATGATGATGGATAATCTTATCTAGTGGTACTTTAGTTGGGCACACATAAGAGCAGCTACCACATAAAGTACAAGCCCACGGGATTGAATTGGTATCATCATTTTTAGCGCCTACTGCAATACCGATAGGACCTGGAATGGTGTAGTTGTAGCTGTAACCACCTGATCGGCGATAAACAGGGCAAGTATTTAGGCAACCACCACAGCGAATACATTTTAATGATTCCGCTAAAATTTTGTCTTTGAGCATATCAGTACGGCCGTTATCGACAATAATCACATGCATCTCGCCGCCATCTTGTGGGCCACGATAAAACGAGCTGTAAGTGGTAATAGGCTGGCCGGTTGCGTTTCTGGCAAGCGTACGCAATAGAACCGCCGCGCTATCAATATTCGGCACTATCTTGTCTATGCCCATCGAATGCAATTGCAACTTAGGTAAGTTAGCGCCCATATCGGCATTACCTTCGTTGGTACACACCACAACAGCACCTTTATCGGCAATCGCCATATTCACCCCTGTCATAGCCGCATCGGCCGACAAGAATTGCTCACGCAGATGTGCACGGGCGGCGCGAGTTAGATAAAGTGGGTCAGAAGCGCCAGCATCAGTACCCAGTTTGTCATGGAATAGATCGCCTACTTCCTCTTTTTTTAGATGAATCGCCGGTACCACAATATGTGATGGTGGCTGGCCAGCTAGCTGAATAATACGCTCACCTAAATCGGTATCAATCACCTCAATGCCGCGCTCATCTAAATAAGGATTCATGTGACATTCTTCGGTAAGCATCGACTTAGATTTTACTAGTTTTTTTACTTCATGCTTGGCCAAAATGTTGTGCACAATACGGTTATGCTCTGCGCCATCTTTGGCCCAGTGCACTTGAATATTATTATTTAGACAGTTTTGCTCAAACTCTTCTAAGTATTGCGCTAAGTGAGTAAGCGTATGCAGTTTCATCTCTGAGCCGATTTGGCGCAGTTGTTCCCATTCCGGCAAACTCCCTGCTGCGCGGTCACGTTTTTCACGTAGCATCCAAAGTGCTTTTGAATGCCAATCGACTCGAGATTCATCTTTACAAAAAATCTCCGCTTTATGGGCATGAACAGCTGATGTTGAAGTCGACATAAGTCCTCCTAAAGCGCGGCGTTAATGACTTGAGCAATATGGCGAGTCTCTATCGGCAGCTTTTGCCTTCTCACCATGCCATCGATATGGAGCAAGCAAGATGGATCAAAGCCAACAGCATAAGCTGCGCCCGTTTCAGCATGGGCTTGTGCTTTATCTTTGCCCATTTTGGCAGATACAGCACCTTCATCGAGGGCAAAAGTACCACCAAAACCACAGCATTCATCGCGGCGGTCTGGATAGACAATTTCAATTTCAGGAATGGCGGCCAGTACGGCTTCGAATTTGTTCATTCTCGGACCCATTTGCTCGCTAGGGGTCGCTAAGTCCAGCATACGAATGCCATGGCAGCTCATTTGTAGGCTGATCTTGTGTGGGAAGGGTTTGCTAAATGCTGGAATAGGAGAAACATCGTGCAGAAATTCGGTAAGCTCATACAGCTTATCAATCACAGCTTGTGCTTCAGGGCTGCTATCAAACTCGTGGAAGTTTTCTTTTGCCGCCACAAGACATGAAGCGGCAGGACACACGATGGCATCACACTCAACGCCTTTAAAAGCATTAAGCAATTTCAAGGTGGTTTTTTTGGCTTCGTTATAGCAACCAGAGTTAGTCATTGGCTGGCCGCAGCAGGTTTGCCCTTGAGGCAATATGACTTGATGACCGAGTTTTTCTAATAATTCTAAGGTGGCGATCCCCACTTCTGGAACCATCTGGTTGACTAGACATGGAATGAAAAGGGCTATCTTCATTGTAGTTTCTCTTCTATTTTTTCAGACATTGTTAGCGACTTTTAACCGTAGGAAATAACCGTAAAAAGTAACCGCAAAAAAGCCTGCTCTAGAAGCCGACTTCATCTCAAACGGATATTCGCCTTTATTTACTCACTTAATAAATATAGGCCGATACCCCTATAAAAAGTAGTGCTAATTTAGTAAATAAACTTAGCGACTTTTGCAAAAATGAAAACAATATATATAATTGTATTTCAAGGTTAATTTGGCTTTCTGTGGCTTTGTTGGATAAGGAGGTATCTAAAAATGGTTAGTTGGGTCAGCGTGAGGTGAAGGTTTATGCGAGGTCAGGAATGTTAGGGGCAAGAGCAGCCCCTAACTGGGTGTTGATACGGTTATTTTAACGTAATTATCAGCGGGTACATTCTTCTAAAAGGTACGCCAGATGACGATAAGAGATACCACTGTGTTGAGTTAAGCCCACTTCACACATACGGTTAGCGTAGTAGCCTTCACTAACATCAACAGGGATGAGTTTTTTAATATTACGCAGGGCGCTGGCGTTGATTTCAGGTTTATAAAGGCCTTTTTCACCGGCGTAACCACAGCAATCTATACCTGCAGGGCGAACAGTTTGCTGACTACAAGCCGCAATAATCGCTTCCATTTTAGGTTCAAGCTTCATCTTACGTGCGCTACAACCTAAGTGCAGGGCTACTGCAGGCTTCTTACGACTAATAGTCAGCTTATCAAGCAGTTTGTCATGGATGAAATCAACCATATCGACAATTTCTACTTTTTCTGTCAGCGATTTGTCACCGGCTAATGTACGGTAGGTACATGATAGGGCGTCGATAATTACTGGTAACTTACCACCTTGAGTCATAGCTGCTACCGCTTCGATTAGCTCTATGCGTTTAGCGTCGGCATTTTTAAAATCACCTTTTGATTCCCACATTTGACCGCAACATAAGTCGCGAGTCTTCTCTGGGGTGATCACGTTATAACCTGAGCGTTCAAGCAGGGTGACAATGACTTCTGGTAAGCTGCGATTATCAGGATCTTTTGGTGTCGGACCAAAAGTACGACCACCACAGGCCGGGAAGTAAACCACGGTTTCTTGACCAGGTATAGGTGCGCTAAGCTTAGGCAGTTTACCGCCCTTTGGAAAATCAGGGTTCCAATAAGGCACTTCTTTACTTACCACGCGACCGGCTTTCATTATTGCGCCAGTTATCGCGCTACCGGTAATTTTGTGCACCGTACCAAGGGCATTGAAGCCAGTGCTAATCACTTGGTTAACCGCGCCAAAGTGTTTGGCTTGAAAGTCGAGTACCTTTTGCTCTGTAGTACTGATATATGGCGTTCTCAGTTTGCGTACAAGGTTACCCATGCTGTTATCGACAGGGCAGGCGATAGTACAGAGCTGACAGGCAGCGCAGGTATCTACAACGTCATATTTTGCCGCTGCGCGCATTTCGCTAGCGGCTTGCTTGTCACCGGATTGTTCTAGACGCTCAATTTCACGCAAGGTTGCAATACGCTGACGCGGCGACATATTCAGTGCAGAGGTAGGGCAGGTTTTCTCACAAAATCCGCATTCAATACACTTGTCGACTAAGTCATCGACCACAGGGCAAGGTTTGATATTCTTAACGTGAATCTGGCTGTCGTCGTTAAGAATAACACCTGGGTTTAATAATCCTTCAGGATCAAAAATCTGCTTAATACGCTTCATCAAGGTATAAGCGTCGCTGCCCCATTCCATTTCAACAAAAGGCGCCACCGCCCGGCCTGTACCGTGCTCGGCTTTCATTGAACCGTCGTATTTATTGATCACCATCTCGGCAACGTCTTGCATAAAGGCATGGAAGCGCTCAATGTCGGCCTGAGAGTTAAACGTTGGGGTAATGATGAAGTGGAAGTTACCCGCAAGAGCATGACCATAAATAACCCCCTCAGGGTAATTATGCTTATGGAATAACTCAGTTAAATCATTTGCTGCTGCGGCTAAGTGTTCTAGTTCAAAAGCAACATCTTCAATAATAACTGAGGTGCCTTTAGGGCGCTCACCACCGATAATGGGGAATAGACCTGAGCGCATTGCCCAGTATTGGCCAAATACAGCAGGGTCATCACTGAAGGTAATAGGGCGCTCAGTTTCGATATGAGCAAGCTTCGCGATAACGTCTTGGGTATAACTGTCTAACGTTGATTTGTCGTTAGCGCGTGACTCAATCAACAAGATTGCAGCGCCTTCAGGCAGTTGGGCCAACCATTCTGGCATGCCCGCTTTACCGGTTACGGCTTTGATTGATGCCCAGTCTAGTAGCTCGGCTGCTGCTACGCTATCGCCCACTATGGGTGGCACGGCGCGCGCGGCATCTTCCATATTAAAAAATACCGCCATGGCTGATGCTTTAAAGCGTGCTTCATCAACAGTGTTGTAAGTGACCTCTTCTACAAAGGCGAGTGTGCCTTCAGCGCCGACAATTAGGTGATTAATTAACTCAAAAGGATCGCTAAAGTCCACTAAGGCGTTAAGGCTATAACCTGTTGTGTTTTTAATGGAGAATTTTTTGCGAATTCGTGCAGCAAGCGTGCTGTTGTTAATCGTTAACTGTGCCAGCTCGGTTAGTTCTTGTAAAAGCTGAGGGTGCGATTGACTAAATGCCGCTTTTGACGCTTCACAACCCGTATCTAGCTCCGTGCCATCGGCAAACAGCAATTTGGCTGAAGCGATAGTTTGGTAACTGTTTTGCGCGGTACCACAGCACATACCAGAGGCGTTATTTGACACAATGCCGCCGATTTTTGCTGAAGCCAGAGTTGCTGGATCTGGACCAATTTTCTTATTTAATGGCTTTAATACGGCGTTGGCATCGGCGCCAATAACGGCAGTACCTAAAGTAATTTGTGATGCATCTTCGCTAACCGTCAATGTTCTAAAGCCATCATGGCCAAGAATTAGCAAAATACCTTCGCCAATTGCTTGGCCTGATAAACTGGTACCGGCAGCACGAAAGGTCACAGGTGCTCCGTAAGTACGGGCAATGGCAAGGGTGCGTTTGGCTTGCTCTAAGGTATCGGCATGCACCACGATTTCAGGCACGATGCGAAAGTAACTGGCATCAGTTGACCAGGCAAAGCGGCGTACAGGGTCGTTAGTTGCGGCTTGTTCACCAACTTGTTTACGTAAATCTCTTAATACAGCTTCATAATTAATCGACATTTTTTTATCTCACACACATCTTTTGAGTGAATAAAGTCGCAGTCTATGCGGCTTTTTCGATATTATTATTTTGTTTTTTTATTGTTCAGCAATGAGGAGGCTAGAAGCCACCCCAAATTGCAGCGATAGTACCGGCGACTAAAGCATAGCCTAGTGCCACTGGCATCGTCTTGCGGATAATTTCTGATTCACGTCCCGCCATGCCTACAACGGTTGCAGCTGCCACAACGTTCATCACGCACATCATGTTACCGGCGTTAGCGCCAATGCCTTGCATCGCCAAAATCAGCGCATGGTTAGCGCCAATATTGTCGGCAACACTGTATTGTAGGCCTGAGAACATCATATTTGAGAAAGTGGCAGAGCCGGATAAGAAGGCACCGAAGATACCGACAATCGGCGAAACCCAAGCCCACACTGCGCCCATACTATTTGCCAAGGTATCGGCAAGCGCCACTGGCATAGAAGCAAGACCCGAGGCATTTTCACCTGAGTTGAGGAAGATTTTGACCATAGGTACTGATGCACCTAGAGAGATAATCGTCGGCACCATAGATTTACACGAGACAGAGATTGATTCTTTTATCGCAGGTGACTTCATTCTAAAGAGGAAGAAACCTAAGATACACACTAGGACAAAGAAAGCCCCTGGCGCGTACAGTGTGGCAAATCCCGCCTTTAACTCAGTACCTAGTAATCCGGTCCAGCTGATATTAAAGCTCGATAACCAAGCTTTAAGCGGCGCTACTGTGCGTGATAACACGAGTAGTGCAGCCATAATTAAATAGGGTGACCACGCAGCAAGCTGAGAAAATTTAACTTCAGTGGCTAGATCTTCACGTTTTTGGCCATCATTTTCTGCAAAATCATTCCATTGCTCTTTTGGTAGTAAGTAACCTTTTTTAGCGACAGGGATCACCACAGCCATACCGACAAGTGCACCAATAACTGATGGGAATTCTGGGCCAGCAAAGTAGTTAATTAGCCAAGCAGGAACAGTAAAGGCAAGACCGGCAAATAGCGCAAACTTCCAAATTGCTAAACCTTCTTTAAATGACTTATTACGCCCAAAGAAGCCCGTCAGAATAGCAACCATAGTTAACGGGATAAGCGTGCCGGTCACTAAATCAATGGTTATCATATGCATGGCAATAAACTGCGCGAAATCCGCAAAACTACCACCATGTTGGGCGATTTGCTCGGCTGCCATATTGGCGCCACCTTGGGTTAAGCCTTGCTCCATACCAAATAGTACTGGTAGGCCAATTGCACCAAACGAAACCGAAGTTGAGTCAGCAATTAAGGCGACAACTGCTGCGCCAATAGGTGGGATCCCAAGCAATACCAGCAGTGGCGCACCAATTGCAGCGGGGGTACCAAAGCCTGCCGAACCTTCGATAAAGGAGCCAAATAGCCAACAGATGATGATTACCTGTACGCGGGCGTCGCCACTAATGTTGGTAAAGCCTGCGCGTATAGTATCCATTGCGCCAGAATATTTAAGGGTATTAAGTAAGAATACCGCGCCAAAAATAATGGTGAGCGGCGTTAATGCTGATAGCAAGCCCTCTACCACCGAAGCGGCTAAAAAAGTGGTATCCATTTTCCAGATAAATACAGCGGCAAGACCGGTAAAAACCATGGAGATTGGCATAGCCCTAGATGCGGGCATCCGCAATAGGACTAAAAACAGCATTACGCTGATAATTGGCGTTAAGCTTGCGAGTAGTTGAATAAAGGTCATGCGTGCCTCGTTTGATTTATATTTCTGTATCTAACTTCAATTTCTACTTCAAATAGCTAAATTTGAGTGGCTCACTTCTTTGGTTTTGTTATCAATCCACCTATTAACTTTTAGTTGTAATGGATTAAGGTGTGTACTAAACGTGATTTAGCATTTTACAAATATGATCTGGATCATACTCCCCCCTAATTGTGGTCGATAATGCCATTAGTGAGAGCGATCACAGTTTTACTTGTTGTGTAGGTGTGATCTTGATCACTCAAAATATTGGTGGTAGTGCTAGGGTTTGATGGTTTTTAGGTTGGAGATAGGAAAAATAAGTGTAGAAGGTATCAAAATGTATCTGATGGCGGTGAGAATAGCCTTTATTTGATCGTAAACTTTCTTAATCGATATTGACTAATGAGCTATTCCAGCTCTGCAAGTGTGATCTATATCTCTATTTTGGCTTTAGCTATTCGGTTTTAATTATCATTATTAACCTAAGTTAATGTTTATGTTGATTTAGTAGTTTAAAGGAAAACGATGCTGTTTTTAACGTCAAGTTTTGAACAAAGTAAAAACTGTAGTTTACTAACAGCTAATGTTAGGAAATGTACGGACTGATTAGATGAGAGCTACGAGAAAGTTTGCCGATAGCACAAAGTAGACTACCGGCGAGATATTATCTTTATACTGATTGCTATTAGAACAATTTACTACCCCAACCAAGCTTAGTTCGCAGTACGTGAAAATAGTTATGACCTTTTGGGTGCACCAGTCTTAAGGTTTCTTCACTACGTTTAATGATGATTTCATCACCGGGTAACACAGAAAGGTGTACATGGCCATCACAGCTCACTTCTAAGTTGTCGCCGTTATGGGGAGAAACCTTTAATTTGATAATACTCGCGGCATCAACAACAATTGGCCTGCATGAAAGTGTATGCGGAAACATAGGCACTAAGATCATTGCTGCAAGGTTAGGGGTTAAAATAGCACCGCCAGCAGAAAGCGAGTAGGCGGTTGACCCTGTCGGTGTTGAGATAATCATGCCGTCTGCGCGTTGGCTATACATGAATTTGTCATCAATATAGACTTCAAACTCAATCATATGCGCGATTTTACCCGGGTGAAGTACGGCCTCGTTTACTGCTGTATTGCTAGATTTCAGTTCGCCATGGCGATGCACTTCAGCTTCAAGTAAAAAGCGCTGCTCAATTTCAAATTCACCTTCGAGTACTTTTGATAATGCTTCTTCAAATGAATCCGGAGGTAAATCAGTTAAAAAGCCTAAGTTACCACGGTTAACCCCGATAACCCCGATATTGAACCTTGCAAGGACTCGCGCAGCACCAAGCATATTACCGTCACCACCAACAACGATGGCTAAGTCACACTGTTTTCCTATTTCTAATAGGTCTACCGACTGAGCAAGAGGTCCAAGCTCACCAGCGACGCGTTCTTCGACTAATACCTTATAGCCTTGCATGCTTAGCCAGTGGTGTAACCTTTTTAAGGTCTGAGTCGTCCCTTTATGGTTGGGCTTACCAATTAGACCAATTGTTTGAAACGTATTGCTCATAATTTATGTTAGATCCAGCTTTAGGCCTTGAAACCTTAAATTTGATCCCCATAATATGCCCAGAGCATGCAGAAACAAAGCATTTTTAGCTGGAGCAAAAATGAGCAACGAAACAAACAAAGCACAAGATAACCAAGTTGAAGAGATCGTCGAAGGCGAATTGCTTAACGAAAATGGCGTTGAAGCGACTGATGAAGGCGCTTTAATGGATGAGCTAACTCAAGCAAACTTCCGTGTTGAAGAGTTGGAAAAAGCTTTGCAAGAAGCTGAAGCTAAAGTGGAATCACAGAAAGATTCTGTGATCCGAGCTGCTGCTGAAGTTGATAATATTCGTCGTCGTTCGGCAATGGATGTAGAAAAAGCGCATAAGTTCGCTTTAGAAAAGTTCATCAACGAATTACTCCCTGTATTAGATAACATGGAGCGTGCATTACAAGGTACCGATGCAGAAGCTGAAGCGACTAAAGCAATCTATGAAGGTGTTGAACTAACCGCTAAAGGTTTCGTCAGCACTGTTGAGAAGTTTGGTTTAGTTCAAGTTGATCCACAGGGTGATGCATTTAATCCTGAACTTCATCAAGCGATTGGAATGCAGCCAAGCGCTGATTTCCCTGCAAACACTGTAATGATGGTAATGCAGAAGGGCTACACATTGAATGAGCGTTTACTGCGCCCTGCAATGGTAATGGTTTCTCAAGGCTAATTTTTAGCTTGAAACATAACTGTATTCATTTAGTGCTGAGTATAGACAATAAAAAAGGACTGCTTTCGCAGTCCTTTTTTTGTGGTATTTGATAGGTTATTTAAGCAATGAAGTCTTCAATCTGCTTTTGAATACCTGCTGCATCTAAACCAAGTTCACTGGTGATTTCATCTGGTGCACCGTGTTTGATGAACTCATCCGGTAAACCAATCTGTAACACAGGTTTAGGCATTTTTAGCTGTTGTAGTAGTTCTAGTACGCCAGAACCAGCTCCGCCCATAATGGCGTTCTCTTCAACAGTGACTAATACATCGTGGTTTGCTGCTAGATCTTTAACCAGTTCGACATCTAATGGTTTAACAAAACGCATATCGGCAACAGTGGCATCTAACGCTTCAGCAGCGGTTAAACTGCTTGCTAACAAGGTACCAAAGTTAAGGATGGCAATTTTGTTGCCTTGACGTTTGATTAAGCCTTTACCAATTGGCATTGCTGTCATGGTTTCAACTTGCTTAGCACCGGTAGCACTACCGCGAGGGTAACGCACAGCTGTAGGGCCGTCGTTATAGCAGTAACCGGTATATAGCATCTGACGACATTCGTTTTCATCAGATGGTGCCATTATCACCATATTTGGCACTGTACGCATAAAGCTTAAATCAAATGCACCTTGGTGAGTCGGGCCATCGGCACCGACAATACCACCACGGTCGATTGCAAATAGTACCGGTAATCTTTGTAGTGCGACGTCATGGATCAACTGATCATAACCGCGCTGCAAGAAAGTTGAATAGATCGCGACGACAGGTTTATAACCTTCACAAGCAAAGCCTGCACCTAAAGTCACCGCATGTTGCTCGGCAATTGCAGCGTCAAAGTATTGCTTAGGAAAACGCTGAGAGAACTCAACCATCCCTGAACCTTCGCGCATAGCAGGCGTAATAGCGAGGACTTTTTCATCTTTTTCGGCAACGTCGCATAACCACTTACCAAACACTTCCGAGAAGGTTGGATCAGATGGTTTAGCTGCAGGCTTTTCAAAGGTTGATGGATCAAACTTTGGTACCGCGTGCCAGCCGATTGGATCTTTCTCAGCAGGCTCGTAACCACGACCTTTCTTGGTCATGATGTGCAGTACTTGTGGGCCACTTAAGTTGCGCATATTGCGCATGGTTTCAACAAGCGCATCTACGTCATGGCCGTCAATTGGGCCTATGTAGTTAAAGCCTAGCTCTTCAAATAAAGTGCCTGGAACCACCATACCTTTAAGGTGCTCTTCGGTGCGCTTAGCCATCTCTTTGATAACTGGCATACCTTTAAGCACTTTCTTGCTGCTTTCACGAATCGTGGTGTAGAAGCGGCCAGACATTAATTGTGCAAGGTGGTTATTGAGTGCGCCAACGTTTTCAGAGATAGACATCTCGTTATCGTTTAGCACTACTAGCATGTCATTGTGTAAGTCACCAGCATGGTTCATGGCTTCAAACACCATACCACCGGTCATTGCACCGTCACCAATAACGGCAACGACTTTACGACCTGCTTGTTCTTTTTCAGCCGCAACAGCCATCGCAAGTGCAGCACTGATAGAAGTGCCTGAGTGACCCACACTAAAAGTGTCGTATTCACTTTCTTCGCGCCATGGGAATGGGTGCACCCCGCCTTTTTGGCGAATGGTGTGCATCTTTTCACGGCGACCCGTTAGGATTTTGTGCGGATAAGCTTGGTGACCAACGTCCCAAACTAATCTGTCAAAAGGCGTGTTATACACGTAATGAAGTGCAACAGTCAGTTCCACCGTGCCTAGACCCGATGCGAAGTGACCGCTTGATTTACCCACAGACTTCAATAAGAAACCTCTAAGTTCGTCTGCCAATTGTGGCAACACGGCTTGAGGGAGCTGTCTTAGCTCATCTGGCGTATTAGCCTGTGCAAGCACAGGGAATTGAGAAATATCAAAACTCATACGAGATTCTTTGTCTCTTTATTAAACTCTTCGCTCAATGATGTAACGGGCGAATTCTGCAATTAACTGGCTATTGTATGGTAATTTAGCCAGCGCTGATAGTGCGTCCTCAATCAAACTTGCCGCAGTTTCTTGAGCGCCCTCTAAACCAAGCAACTTTGGATAGGTGCTTTTGTTTGAATCTGTATCTGAGCCTTGGGGCTTTCCTAGCTCTTCTGTGCTAGCGATAATATCGAGCACGTCATCTTGCACTTGGAAAGCAAGGCCAATGGCATCGGCAAAGTCGAGCAACGCTTTACGCTCTTCTTGATTAACCTTGGCGGCGATGATGGCAAACTCCACTGCACAACGAATAAGCGCACCTGTTTTTAGTTTGTGTAGCTGTATTAATGTGGCTAATTCAATTTGCTTATTGGTGGCGTTAAGATCCATCGCCTGACCACCACACATACCACTATACCCAGAGGCATTAGCTAAGGCTTTAACCATAGCCAAATTCTGTGATGGAGTAATGTTTTCTATCGGGTCACTGATAATTTCAAATGCCAATGCTTGTAAAGCATCACCAGCTAGAATTGCTGTTGCTTCATCAAATGCGATATGCACAGTCGGTTGACCACGGCGCAAGGCGTCATCATCCATTGCAGGGAGGTCATCATGGATTAACGAGTAGGCATGAACGCACTCAATAGAGGCTGCACATGAGTCAAGGGTTGCCAGTTTGACACCTAACATATCGCCGATAGCATAGACCAAAAATGGTCGAATACGCTTGCCGCCGATTAAGGCACCATGTTTCATGGCTGCTTTTAGGGTTGGCTCGATATCGGCAAGCGCATCAATTCGCAACTCAAGTTGTTGATTGATACGTTGCTGGTAGCGTTTAAGTGACTCTTCTAACAATTACTCACCCTCGGTATCATAAGGTTTGAGAGTGTCTACACCCTCTTCTTGCATTAGTACGGCGACTTTTTGCTGTGCGTTTTCTAATTTATTTTGGCTGTTGCGCACAAGTTTAATGCCGCGCTCAAATTGCTTGAGTGCATCATCAAGTGACACATCACCATGCTCTAAGTCGGTTACGATTTTTTCTAGCTCGGAAAGTGAATCTTCAAATGAGAGGTTTTCTGGTTTTTTTGCCACAATATTCATTCCTAGAAATAAGCGGTACACAAAGTATATCAGCAGGGCACATGGGTCAAATTAAGCCGTTGACTATTTGCGCAAAAGCACGCTTTCAATATCAAACACACATTAATTGAGTTAGTAAAGCATACGTATGTCGGCAAATTATCGATCAGCTTGTTATCGATAGTTGCAAACACCGTCCTGCGAGCGAAATGCCATTTTAACGGAAACTGCACAAGATTTGCTGGAAAAATCACTCAAGAGATCGATTATTTGGTCGTTATATAAGTTGCAATAGTAAAAATATAGCGCTTGATGTGATGTTTGGTAACTTGTCACTTGCCGTATCACTTAAGGCGTAATATTGTCGCTACTAATTTATTCCCTGCATTATATGTAGCCGTTGATATTCGAGACTGGTAACAGTGTATCGGATTGTATTTGAGGAGCAGTTTTGGATTTAGCAACCCTAATCGGACTTATTGGCGCATTTGTCTTTATTATTATGGCAATGGTCAGTAGTGGTGGCATTGCCATCTTTATTAACGTCCCATCGATTCTCATCGTGTTAATCGGTTCTTTGTTTGTGGTAATGATGAAATATAACCTCAAGCAGTTTTTGGGCTCCGCTAAGATTGCTGCTAAAGCATTTATTTTTAAACTGGATCGCCCTGAAGATCTTATAGAGCAATCTATCTCTATGGCTGACGCTGCTCGAAAAGGTGGGTTCTTAGCCTTGGAAGAGGCAGAGATCAGCAATAGCTTTATGCAAAAAGCGGTTGATATGTTGGTGGATGGTCACGATGGTGATGTGGTGCGTGACGCGCTAGAAAAAGATATCGCATTAACTGAGGAGCGACATAAAACCGGTATTGGCATCTTTAAATCTATTGGTGATGTTGCACCTGCTATGGGCATGATCGGTACCCTCATTGGTCTGGTGGGCATGTTATCGAATATGGACGACCCTAAATCGATTGGTCCTGCAATGGCCGTTGCACTGTTAACCACCTTGTACGGTGCTGTTGTCGCTAACATGGTTGCACTGCCTATTGCTGATAAGTTATCGCTGCGAATGAATGAAGAGATGCTTAATCGTAACCTGATTATGGATGCGGTGCTTGCCATTCAAGACGGACAAAACCCAAGAGTTATTGAAGGGTTCCTTAAGAATTATCTATCTGAAAAATCAAGAACAATAGACACTTTGGGCGGGGCGTAAGCGGATGGCTAAGAAAGCCAAATGTGATTGCCCGCCGCCCGGAGCACCTTTGTGGCTGGCAACATTTGCTGATTTAATGTCGTTGCTAATGTGCTTTTTCGTACTTTTACTGGCATTTTCTGAAATGGACGTTATGAAGTTCAAGCAGATTGCGGGTTCAATGAAGTACGCCTTTGGTGTGCAAAATAAAGTGGAAGTGAAAGACATCCCGAAAGGAACCTCGGTTATAGCGTTAGAGTTTCGACCAGGCAAGCCAGAACCAACCCCGATTGAAATCATTAACCAGCAAACCAATGAAATGACCGAGCCTATGCTTGAGTTTCAAGAAGGCGAGGATTCTAGTGCTGGCGGCATTCAAGAGCAAAGAGGCGAGCAACGTGGAGGGCAAGCATCAGCGACGGCTGTAGAAGCAAGAGAAGCCGAAGCAAAAGCCGAAAGTGAAGCACAAGCTGAAACCGAAGCAACTAAGACTCAAGCCTCTGCTCAAGATAAGATTAACGAGCAAGTGAAGAAGATGGCGCAGGAGCTCAATAAAGAAATTGTTGATGGCGCGATTGAAATTGAATCATTAGGGCAGCAGATCATTATTCGTATCCGCGAAAAAGGGGCTTTCGCATCAGGTTCAGGTTTTTTACAGCCAAGGTTTAAACCTGTGGTACGCCGTGTGGGTGATTTACTTAAAGACGTTCCTGGCATTGTGACTGTTTCTGGTCATACCGATGACTGGAATATTTCTAATGAGCTTTATAGCTCTAATTGGGATTTATCAAGTAAGCGTGCGGTAGCCGTGGCTCATGAACTTGTAAGAGTGAAAGGTTTTAATCAGCAACGCATGAAAGTGGTTGGTATGGCGTCATCAGATCCATTAGTTAAAAATGATTCAGCCGCTAACCGAGCACGTAATCGTCGAGTTGAGATTGCCATTGAACAAGGGAAAGCGAAAGAATCTGATGAGATCCAAGTAAGTCAGTAATCACTTAGCGAGTACAAGCCAATACGCAATTAGGGAAACTTAATTGCGTGTTTTAGTTTTTGAGGTGCTCATTTAGCTTATTAAGCCGGTTTTGGGCAGAATATTTACTATTTTGTCGAGACAAACTGAGAATGGATATACGCAATTGCTACGCTATCTTGTTATAATCGGTTAATTGCTGTTTAAACAACTCCTCGCGGAAGACCAATGAAATTTATCGTAAAACTGTTCCCTGAAATCATGATGAAAAGCAAGCCGGTAAGAATGCGTTTTACCAAAATGCTTGAAACCAACATTCGTAACGTACTTAAAAAGGTCGACGAGACTGCTAAAGTGCAGCGCCAGTGGGACAAAATCATGGTTATGGTGCCAGATGATAGACCTGATCTGGTTGAAGCTTTCGGTGAACGTTTAGCTTGTATTCCAGGTATCGCCCACGTATTGCAAGTAAGTGTAAGTACTTTCACCTCTGTTGATGATATCTATAAGCAAACTCTAGCTGTTTATAAAGAAGAACTCGCAGGTAAAACATTTTGCGTACGTGTAAAGCGTGCTGGTAAGCATGACTTTAATTCAATTGAAGTAGAGCGTTATGTTGGTGGTGGTTTAAACCAGTTTACCGACGCTGCAGGTGTACGCTTAAAAGATCCTGATATGACTGTTAACCTAGAGATTGAAAATGACAATCTTTATCTTGTTGATAAGCGTATCGCAGGTCTTGGTGGTTTCCCTATGGCCACCCAAGAAGATGTATTATCTTTGATCTCTGGTGGTTTTGACTCAGGTGTTTCTAGCTATCAGTTTATCAAGCGTGGCTCTCGTACTCACTACTGTTTCTTTAACTTAGGTGGCGATCAACACGAGATAGGCGTTAAGCAGGTGGCTTACCACTTATGGCAGAAGTACGGTGAATCGCATAAGGTTAAGTTTATTTCTGTACCTTTTGATCCTGTAGTGCAAGAGATCCTTGAACGTGTAGACAATGGCCAAATGGGTGTGGTTCTAAAGCGTATGATGATGCGAGCTGCAGCTCGTGTTGCACAGAAAATGGGTATTCAAGCACTGGTAACAGGTGAGGCAATGGGGCAGGTATCTAGCCAAACATTGACTAACTTAAATGTCATTGATCGTTGTACTGAGCAGTTAATTTTGCGTCCACTTATCGCTATGGACAAGCAAGATATTATCAATTTAAGCCGTCAAATCGGTACTGAAGATTTTGCTAAGTCAATTCCTGAATATTGTGGTGTGATTTCTCAAAAGCCAACGGTTAAAGCAGTTTTATCAAAAGTAGAGGCTGAAGAGGCTAAGTTCTCAGAAGACCTACTTGATCGCGTGATTGCCGATGCTGAAATTATCGATATTAGGGAGATTGCTGCGCAGATGGATACTAAAATCACTGAAACAGAAACAGTAGATGCGATTAACGCGGGTGAAGTTATTATTGACGTCCGAGCACCAGAAGAGGAAGAGAAGTCTCCTTTAGAAGTTGATGGTGTTGAAGTGAAAGCGATTCCTTTCTACAAGTTGGCGACTCAATTTGCTGATCTAGATAAAGACAAGAGTTACTTATTGTATTGCGACCGCGGTGTAATGAGTAAGCTACAAGCACTTTATCTGCAAGAGCAAGGTTACGCGAATGTTAAGGTCTACCGTCCTTAATGCCCGTTGTTAAGGGCTGATTAGTTTAAGTATGACAAAGGCGACTTTATTTGAGTCGCCTTTTTTGTATGTTCACGCTAGTAGTTAGTTTAAAAGTGCCGAGTATTAGATACAAAAAAACCACCTATTAGGTGGTTTTAAGAAAGCCTTAAAAACGCTTTTAGTCAGCAAGCATTACTTTAGCTGTTGCTTCTTCGTTCTTCTTTTGCTCATCAGTAATTAGCATAGTATTAAGTTCAGAAGTTAACTGAGACTGCATTAATTCCATGCTTTCTGCTAGGTTAGCTGTTAGTGTTGCTTCAACATCTTTGGTATCAATGTTGGTTTCGTCAGCGCTTACGGTTGCTGATAGGCTAAGAGTAGCAATAACAAGTACTGATTTAAGGTTTAACATACGCGGTAGCCTCCAGGCTTATATTCGGGTTGTTAGACATTCCCCATTTACGTCGTAGAGGCTGTCCAACTAATATCGTTTTGTTGGCGCAGATTTTGACCAAAATGGCTGGCCTTTACAAACGATAAAATGTAACAATACCCATTAGAAAAACTAATTAAAAATCGGGATCTGGATCACTATGGCAAGACGATTACCTCCCCTAAATGCAGTTAAGGCATTTGAGGCAGCAGCTAGGCATTTGAGCTTTACTCGTGCGGCCGAAGAACTGTTTGTAACCCAGGCTGCAGTTAGTCATCAAATTAAGGCTTTGGAAGAGTATCTCGGATTAAAATTATTCCGTCGAAAGAACCGTTCTTTACTACTAACGGAAGAAGGGCAGAGCTATTTTCTCGATATCAAAGATATCTTTACCCAGCTAGCTGATGCTACCGATAGACTGCTTGCTCGAAGTGCTATTGGTTCGCTTACAGTAGCCACCTCGCCTAGCTTTGCGATCCAGTGGCTAGTGCCAAGACTCGCTAAGTTTAGTGAGAAAAACCCAGAGATTGATGTACGAATTAAAGCGGTTGATGATGAAGATGGCTCATTAACTGATGATGTCGATGTCGCTATTTATTACGGTATGGGTAACTGGCAAGGCATGCGTGCTGACAAGCTTAGAAATGAAGTACTTATTCCGGTTTGTTCACCGCTATTACTTAACGGCCCTAAGCCATTAGAAAAGCCAAGCGATCTTAAAAATCACACTCTTTTACATGATTCAAGCCGTCAAGATTGGCAGGCGTGGTTTAGGCAATGTGGAATTACTGATATTAATGTGAACCAAGGTCCAATATTTAGTCATTCTTCATTAGTATTACAGGCTGCGGCTCACGGCCAAGGTGTGGCGCTAGGATACAGTGTACTTGCAAGGCCGGATATTAAGGCGGGTCGCCTTGTTTGTCCATTCCCTGAAGTTTTAGTCAGTAAAAATGCATATTACTTAGTGTGTCAGCAAAATCACGCTGAAATCGGTAAAGTGGCAGCGTTCAGAGAGTGGATGCTAGATATGTTTGAAGAGGAGACACGTAGTGAGTTGCTTACAGGATAGGCTAAAACAAGCTTATCTTGATGGTGAGCTAAGTTCTGCGGTAGCGTCGTTATCTGACGGTGATTTAGTTTTCGATACTGAGCAATTTCTAATTGATGTTAGCAAAACGAAAGATGATCACTCGGAAGAATTGATAGACACGCTTATTGTGTTGACTCATGGCGCTGGTGCGAATATGCATCATGAATTTATGACAACGATGGCAGAAGGGTTGGCAACGAGTTCTACTCGAGTCGTGCGGTTTAACTTTCCTTATATGCGCGCTAATGCGATTGACGGAAAACGTCGTCCACCGGATAGAGCGCCAAAGCTCATTGCTGATTACGCGCTACAGTTGAGTATTTTAAAGCAGCAGTTTCAGCCAAAACGTGTATTTCTTGTTGGTAAGTCTATGGGTGGGCGCATGTCCGCGATATTGGCTGAAAGTTTGGCTGTCGATGGCGTAGTATGTTTAGGTTACCCCTTTATTCCACTTAGCGGTGGTGAGGCTCGTCTTGAGCCAATAGAGCAGTGCCTAGCCCCTATATTAGTCATTCAAGGTGAGCGGGATAAGTTTGGTTATAAAGGCTTGGTTGAAACTTGGCCTGTTATGAACAAAGTGCAGTTACATTGGTTAATCGATGGCGATCATAGTTTTAAGCCACGAAAGTCGTCAGGCACTAGCTTAGAGGCTAACCTAGATAAGGCTATTTTTGTAGCTCAAGAATTTATAGCACAGGTTTAACCCGTTATTTTTTGCGGGTTTGAATATCTTTTACTGTTGATTTAAAGGGGAGAGGGTTAATGCGTAATGGATTTTTGCTGCTTGCAGCGTTAAGCGGTTTCATTGCTGTAGCATTAGGGGCATTTGGTGCTCATGGTTTAAAGAATGTTGCTCCACCTGAGTTGATTGCGATTTTTAACTTAGGTGTTGAATATCAGTTTTACCATACCTTTGCGTTAATCGCAGTGGCTTTTGCTGGTCACTGGCTAAAATCTCGCTTATTGGATTGGGCGGGTTATATGTTTATTGCGGGTATGATTTTATTTTCTGGATCATTGTATATGTATGCGTTGATTGGCGCCAAGTGGACTGGTCCTGTGACGCCTATAGGCGGTGTGTGTTTCTTGCTTGGTTGGCTATTTATTGCAGTGGCAGTATGGCGTAATCGAGTCAAAGAACTCGATTAAGTGCGATGTGGGCTTATGTTTGTGCTTGAACGCTGATAATTAAATATTAGACAGTACACAGCTAAGCTTGAACAGTGTAAAATAGCGGCCAACAACTTTGTTGGCCGCTTTTTTATATCAACTTTTCAATAATGCAAGCTGTTTACACGCTATGCTTTTGAAAGCCTGATTCGTTAATTTATGACAGGCATTTCGATTGATATTATTTTATCTTCAGGAAATTCAATGATAAACCTATTTTTATTTTGCCGTGCTGGTTACGAAAAAGATTGCGCAGCAGAGATCCAAGTGCGCGCGGCGGAGCTCGATATTGGTGGTTTTGTAAAAACCAATACCAATGATGCTTACGTCATTTTTCAGTGCTTTCAAGCCGGTGATGCTGAAGTTCTGGCGAAAAATATCAGCCTAGACTCACTTATTTTTGCCAGACAGATGTTTGCAGCAAAAGAGTTGCTTAAAGGTTTACCTGAGCAAGATAGAATTGGCCCAATCGTTGAAGCCTTAAACCAAGTAAACAAAGCGGGTGAGTTGCGTGTTGAAACTCCTGACACCAACGAAGCGAAAGAGTTATCTAACTTCTGCCGTAAGTTTACTGTGCCGCTACGCCAAGCATTGAAAAAGTCAGGTACTTTGCTTGAAAAGGAAAACCCGAAGCGTCCAATTATTCACGTATGTTTTGTTGCTTCAGGTCAAGCTTATGTTGGTTACTCATTAAGTAACAATAGCTCTCCTTATTTTATGGGGATCCCAAGACTTAAGATTGCAGCTGACGCGCCAAGTCGCTCAACCTTAAAGCTTGATGAGGCCTTTATTCACTTTATTCCTAAAGAAGAGCAAGAAACGCGTCTAAGCAGCGGTATGAAAGCGGTCGATCTTGGTGCTTGCCCAGGCGGTTGGACATATCAGCTTGTTCGCCGCGGTATGTTTGTTGCTGCAGTTGATAATGGTCCGATGGATCAAGGCCTAATGGATACTGGACAGGTAAAGCATTACCAAGCAGACGGTTTTAGATTTGAGCCACCAAGAAAGAACATTACTTGGCTGGTGTGTGACATGATTGAAAAGCCATCACGTGTTGCTGAGCTAATTGAGGCTTGGGCAATAAATGGTTGGTTTAAAGAGTCTATTTTCAATCTTAAACTGCCGATGAAAGCGCGTTATAAAGAAGTTTCAACGATTCTTGAGACCATGGCCGAGATCTTAAAAGAAAATGGCGTGGACGATTTCTCTATTGCCGCTAAGCATCTTTACCATGACCGTGATGAAGTGACTGTGCACCTTTGCTTACGTCCAAGTCAGCCTTGGTAAATATAGCAAGATAGTCATAATGCTAATCGATTACAGATAAAAAAAGACCCTATGTGAAAACATGGGGTCTTTTTATTTAATGGCCTGAACTAATTCAGGTGATTAAATTATGATAAACGCTCGATCACTGCTTGAGTGAAATCAGTTGTGCCGTGAGTACCGCCAAGATCGCGCGTTGTACGGTCACCTTCTTCAATTACTGCGGTGATAGCACTGCGGATAAGCTCCGCTTTATCTGACATGCCTAAATACTCAAGCATTTGGATTGATGCTAGAACAACTGATGTTGGGTTTGCAAGATTCTTACCTGCGATGTCTGGCGCACTGCCATGTACCGCTTCAAAGATTGCTGCATCGCTACCGATGTTGGCTCCAGGAGCCATACCTAGACCGCCAACAAGACCAGCACATAAGTCTGATAAAATGTCACCAAATAGGTTCGTAGTAACAATCACATCGAAGTTTTCTGGGTTCATTACCAGTTTCATGCAAGTTGCATCAACAATCATTTCTTCAGTAGTGATGTCTGGGTAACGTAAGCTGACTTCGCGTGCAACTTTCAGGAATAAACCTGAAGTTGACTTCATGATGTTAGCTTTGTGGACGATAGTGACTTTTTTACGTCCTTCTTTTCGAGCTAGCTCATAAGCGAAAGTCGTGATCTGCTCAGCGCCTTGACGAGTAATAATACTTGTCGCTTCTGCAGTTGCACCATCATCAGATACTGTTTGGCCTAGGCCTGAATACATACCTTCGGTGTTTTCACGTACCGTGATGATGTCGATGTTGTCGTAACGAGCTTGAGTGCCTTTAAACGACAAAACAGGGCGCACGTTTGCATACAAGCTAAATTGCTTACGTAGGCTTACGTTGATTGAAGTAAAACCTTCACCAACAGGTGTTGTTAGCGGGCCTTTTAAGGTAATACGGTTCTTTTCGATAAGTTCTAATGTGCGCTGAGGTAATAATTCACCGTGCTTTTCTAAAGCTACAAGGCCTGCATCCGCAAATTCATATTCAAAATCACAGCCTGCTTTATCAAGAATCTTAAGGGCTGAATCAATAATGCTTGGGCCAATCCCATCACCAGGGATAACGGTTATAGTTCTTTTTGTCATGTATAGTCCTACCAGGGTTAGGCGTTACTGCAATTGTCTAACCATGCCACGAGGCATGATAAGTAACTCGATATATTTTCTTTTTATGCGACGTATTTTAAACACTTTTAAACAACTTTCACAGTAAATAGTGAGCAATCTCACGTTTTTTTCTGTAGGGTAACTTGCATAAATTACCGCTTATGACGATGATTGTTCGCCAGAAGCTTAAAAAGTCTACTTTAGTCTAATAAAATAATAATGAGGAAGACCTTGAAGTCACTACCAATAAAGTCATTATTGCTGTTCTCGACCAGTTTGCTTTCAGCAAACATCATGGCTGCTACGAATAGCATTACACCCGACGATATCATGCGATTTGAATCGCTTAAAAAGCCTGTTATTTCAGATACTGGTAATATGCTAGCTGTTGAAGTTAAGCCAGACCGTGGAGACAGCCATGGTTTAGTTAAAAGCTTAACGACCAATAAACAGTTTAGTGTAAAAGGAGCCAGCAAGCCAAAAGTGAGCCATGATGGCCGCTTTGTTGCTTTTGTTGATGCAGTGCCTTTACTTGACTCTGAGAAGGCTAATAAGAAAGCTAAGAAAAAATTAAAGTCTGGTGTTGTTTTATTAGATACAACAACGGGCAAAGAAATACGTTTTGATCGTGTTAAATCTTTTGAATTCAATGAGACAGGTAGCCACTTGGCTATTTGGTTTGAAGCTGAAGATAAGAAAAAAGATGAAAAATCGGTAGATAGCGCTAAAAATAGTAAAAGCGACATAAAAGTCGATGATTTTGACAAAGGCACATTAGTTGAACTTGTTTCACTTAATGGGTTGAAATCAACTAAATTTAAAGATGTTACGGCCATGAACTTTGATAAGTCAGGTCAACATTTTGCGCTTGCAATAAATAATATCGAAACTAATAAGCATGAGCTTAGACTTGTTAAGCTTGCCAACGATACAGCCACGATAGTTAAGAGTTTTAAACAGCAGCAAGTCGGTTCCGTGGCATTAAGTGATGATGGTAAATATTTAGGCTTTACCTATGGCAATGCTAAAGTTGAGCCGTATGGCCGCGAATATCAGTTATCGTTACTTAACTTGCAAACTAATCAAGTTATTGCAGCGCCAATAGCAGATGATTGGACATTAAATCGTTATGCTGAGTTACGTTTTTCCGATGATAGCCAACGTTTGTTCTTTGGCCGCGTACCTCAAGTTAGTCAACAACTAGAAATTGCTAAAGTAGAAAACGAAGCTGACCTGTTCGATAAAGAAGTTATTACTTCAGGAAGAGCTTTGAAAATTTGGCATGGGGATGATCCTCGGATTAAGCCACATGAGATCAAGCAATATAAAAAAGAGATGAAGCGCACTTATCTCGCGGTATTGCATGTTAATGGCAATAATTTAGTTCAGCTTGGTGACCTTAATGTTCCCGATGTAGAGGTTCAGCAGCAACAACGCTTTGTGATTGCAAGCTCTGATTTACCTTACCGTAAGATGATCACTTGGGCTGGGTTTTACCGTGACTTTTACTTAGTCGATTTAAATACCGGACGTAAAATTCCACTTTTGAGTCAGCAAAGCAGCTCAGAAGAACCAACGTTATCGCCTGACGAAAAATTTGTTGCTTACTATTTACATGGCAATGTGTTTCTTTATGAAGTAGCCCAAGATAGACGGACTAATATCACTAAGAGCTTAGGCGTGTCATTTGCCAATGAAGATCATGATTATCCTTCAAATGCTCCAAGCTATGGAGTAGGGCCTTGGATTAAAGGTGATGCTGGGTTATTAATTTATGACAAATATGATATTTGGCAAGTAAATACCATATCACATGATGCTTTCACGCTAACCGCTGGTGAAGGTCGTAAGCACGGAGTTCAGTATCGTGTAACTGGACTTGTTGAAGATAAGAATAAGCCTGCTGTGCTGAAAAACGACGAGAAAGTGTTACTTCATGGCTACAGTGATGTCACTAAAGGTGATGGGTTTTATCAAGCTCAAGTTGGCGTTGCAGGGGTTAAGCCATTAATGGATGGCGACTATAAACTTAAGTTACTCGCACGTAGTAAGGATGCACGAACGATAGTTTATTCAAAAGAACAGTATGATCTGTTCCCAGATCTTTACACTGCTAGTTATAGCGCCCCGCAAGATGCGACGCGTCAAACGAATTTAGATAAACAGCGTGACGCCTTTAACTGGAGCCAGTCTGAACTTGTACATTGGACTAATGGCGACGGTAAACCATTAGATGGCGTGTTGATCAAGCCGACGAATTATGTTGAAGGTCAACGCTATCCGGTATTGGTGTATTTCTACCGCTTTATGAGCGACAGATTGCATGCTTTTCCGCAGATGAAGATTAATCACCGCCCTAATTTTGCATGGTTTGCAGATAATGGTTACGCGATTTTCTTACCTGATATTCGTTTTGAAGTGGGCTATCCTGGTGATTCTTCAGTACAGGCATTGACGTCCGGTGTGCAGCATTTAGTTGATATAGGGATTGCAGATCCACAAGCAGTAGGGATTCAAGGTCACTCTTGGGGCGGCTACCAAACGGCATTTGCCGTGACTAAAACCAATATTTTTAAAGCGGCGGTTACTGGTGCTCCTGTATCTAATATGACCAGTGCTTATAGTGGTATTCGCCATGGTAGTGGTTTAGCAAGGCAGTTTCAGTATGAAACAGGGCAAAGTCGTATTGGTGAAAGTTTATTTAAGTCACCACAGAAGTACATAGAGAATTCTCCGGTGTTTTACGTTGAACGTATTAAAACACCTATGATGATTATGTTTGGTGATAAAGATGATGCGGTGCCTTGGGAACAAGGTGTTGAGCTGTATTTGGCAATGCGTCGTGCCGGAAAAGACGTGGTGTTTTTGCAGTATGAAGATGAGCCGCATCACCTTAAGAAGTACCCTAATAAGTTAGATTACAGTATTCGTATGATGCAATATTTTGATCATTACCTAAAAGGTGAACCTGCACCTAAATGGTTAAGCGAAGGCGAAGCTTATACTGAGTTTAAAAAAGCAGGTTAAACTTCATAATTCCATCTAAATGCCGGATATTGTATCCGGCATTTTTTTTACTTTAAGAGTCATAAGCCCATTGCTGCCTATGAGTGACGTAGGGAGCGGTGAAAAATGAAAGGACAGCTCTTCAAATAATTCAATCCCATCATTCGATAATGTAAATCTGCTACCTAAGATAAAGCATTGTATATGTAAATTGCAGTGTAAAATAATTAATTGATGTGGCTCAAGGGTCGTAATAGGATGAGATATCTGCATAATCTATAACTGAACGACTCAAATCAAAGGAAATAATACATGGATGGGATATGGATGCATGTCGGGGCCGTCTTTATGGGCTTCTTTGCCATAATGAATCCGATTGCGAACGTACCAATTTTTTTAGGGCTGACCTCAGAGTATGATGAAAAGACTACTCGGCTAATCGCTTTTAGAGCATTAATTATCGCTTTTGTGATTATTAGTTTATTTGCTATATCGGGGCAGTTTATCTTCCATTTATTTGGTATTTCACTATCCGCCTTTAGGATCACAGGCGGCTTACTGGTATTTCTAATTGGCTTTCATATGCTACAAGGCAACCAATCTTCTGTGCACCATGACAAAGATAAGCCTGAAGATGAATCTCTTGAAGCAAAACTGAGTGTTGCTGTATCACCTTTAGCTCTGCCTATCTTAGCGGGGCCAGGCACTATCGCAACAGCGATGAATTATACTGCAGCTGGTGGCGCGCCAGAGCTCATTAGTACTATTGGTTCGTTCGGGGTACTGTGTGTTATCACTTATGTGTTCTTTATCTTTGGTGGTCGCTTGGTCAGCTATTTAGGAAGCGCAGCGCTAGGAGCGATCACTCGAATGATGGGACTTATTCTAGCTGTGATCGGTACCCAGATGGCGGTAGAAGGCTTACAGGGGGCATTTAAGGTTCTTGGTTAACTCGTTTAGCGGAGTTATTTAAACGACACAAGCATAAAAAAGCAGTGACCTTGTGCACTGCTTTTTTAATGCGGTCAGACTGATAGCTTAGCTATCAATAGAGCTTGCTAGGTATTGTTTATAGGTATCCTCGCCCCACGCAATAAGCTTACCTTGTTTAAATAACATTGGGGTGCATTCTTCTTTTGTAGTTTCACCATCAGACTCTTTATGGTGAGTTCGGTAAAAGAGCACTTGTAGCTGACTTTCTTGGGAGAGTTTAGCCTCAGAAAAGTCTGCCTTACCGAATAACGATTTAATCTCTTCGATACTTTGGCCTAAAGTTACTTCACTCATTTGAGCGAGGTTATAAGCTTGCCTATCTTCCCAATCCATTTCGTCTGGGCTGGGGTCGTAAGTTGCCATGATCACAGCAACAAACGCGACATAAGTGACAAAGATACTAATGATGATTACGGGGAGTTTTGATTTCATCGGAATAGTGCTTCCTTCACGCATTTCCTTTAATAGTGTAAAGATACTACTTGAATGCGTGAGGGTAAATGCTATAAATGCAACTTTATGTTAACAGGTGTAAAGCTAACTTGGCTGTTACGCTTCTAATCTAAACTGCTTTAGATTGACGTTTAAGGGAATATCTAATTGCAGTTGCACAAGTTTATAACTCAGGCGGGCCATTTGTTTGCCAGCTTCCAGCTTTTTGGCTTGTTTTGAACCAACTTTATCAATGGAGTTATAAATGTTCGCCAGCGAGCGGAAAATTTTCAATAGCTCTACTGCTGACTTAGGGCCGATTCCGGGGACGCCAGGGATCTTGTTACCACTGTCTCCAGCAAGTGCTAGATAGTCAATGAGTTGCGCTCTTTCTATACCAAGCTTTGCTTCCATATCTTCTATGGTTAGGTAAGCTTGACTAAAATGATCCCATTGTTTGATATTTGGATGATTTAGCTGGCTAAAGCCCTTGTCGGTGGATACGATTATGGCTTCACCATTGATGTTCGCAAGCTTTGAGGCTAGGGTGGCAATGACATCGTCCGCCTCAGACTCAGCTTCTATAGAATTAATCTGGTTTTCAGCGAGATAATTTTTTAGATCTGCCAAGGTATTCGCTAATGCTTCAGGCATTGGCTTACGGCCTTTTTTATAATCTTCATATAGGGCTTTACGCCAAGAAACGGCATTTCCATCCCACACTATTGCTGCATGAGTTGGTTGATGGGACTTGATGAGTTTGCTGCATGCACCATTTACTCGCTCTTTCAATCCAGATACATCCGATTCATTAGGCTGTGCGGCGTGAATGCGCCGCACTAAGTTCATGCCATCTATAATGAGAAATTTATTCATCTAATTGTTTATCTTAATATCGTTTAAATTAACCTAAGTTCAGGTTATTTGATCACTTTGTAGCAGGGCACATAAGCACTACCTGGTAGCTTCATTCGTTGCTGAGATACAAAAGCGCTTAACAGTTCATCCATCAACCCCATTAGCTTAGGGTCGCCTTTAAGCTCAAAAGGACCATGGGCCTCAATAGCTTTGATTGTGTCCATTTTGACATTACCTGCCACAATACCCGAAAACGCTTTACGTAGGTTGGCTGCAAGTTCAGCTTTGTTAGTTTGAAAATGCAGATCTAAGTTACTCATGACTTCATGGGTCGGTTCAAATGGTAACTGGAACTCGGGTTCAATTTTTAACGACCATTGATATTGGTATGAGTCACCGTTGTCTTTACGGAACTTTTTAATATCTTCCATCGCTTGTTTTTGAATTCGCGCAACTTTTGCTGGATCATCAATAATAATCTGATATTTACTTTGAGCTTCTTCACCTAAAGTCGCCGCAATGAACTCATCAATACGCAAAAAGTACTCTTCGCTTTCTTTAGGGCCCGTAAGCACTAATGGGAAGGGAATATCTTGATTATCTTTGTTAAGTAAAATACCCAGTAGGTACAATAGTTCTTCTGCGGTACCAGCACCACCAGGGAAGATAATAATACCGTGCCCCAAGCGAACAAAAGCTTCTAGGCGTTTTTCAATGTCCGGTAAAATCACTAGTTCATTTACAATCTGGTTTGGTGGCTCGGCAGCAATAATACTCGGCTCAGTTAAACCGATATAACGAGCATGGTTAACACGTTGCTTAGCATGGCCAATCGCGGCACCTTTCATTGGCCCTTCCATGGCACCAGGGCCACAACCGGTACAAATATCGAGCTTACGCAAACCTAATTCATAGCCCACTTCGCGGGTATATTGGTACTCAATCGGGTTAATACTGTGTCCCCCCCAACAAACTACAATATTGGGATCTAACATCGGCATCGAACGTGCATTACGTAGGATATCAAATACTACGTTAGTAATATGGTTAGCATTAGTTAGATTGATATGCTTGAGGTTGTCGTATTTATCGTTGATGTAGACAATATCTCTAAGTACTGAAAACAGATGCTCCTGGATCCCCGCAATAATCTCACCATCTACAAAGGCTTCTTCTGGAGGATTGGTCAGCTCTATTTTAATGCCGCGCTCTCTGCGCAGCACATTAATATTAAATTCGCTGAATTGGGTAAATAAACCTTCGGCATTATCGCTTTGTAGGCCTGATGCAAGAACGGCTAATGAACAACTGCGGTAGAGCTGGTAAAGCTCACTTTTGGCATTTTGCTTTAATCGATCAACCTCTAATTGAGACAGTTGATCTAGGCTACCTCGGGGACTAATTTTTACTATCATAGCAACTCCTTAAGCAGTGATAGCTAAGTGGTCCCGCAAAGGCATGCGTGATAACGAGTGTTAACACAGGGGAAAACTTAGAAGTCGATTATAACTCTATCTCTGCTTTCGTTTTTGGCTTTGTATAGCGCAGCGTCAGCTCTATCAAATGTTTCTGTGATGAGCTCATTTTCAATTATTTGTGCTGCGCCTATAGATACTGTAACTGTAATTCGCTGATTTTTAAACTTAAACGGAATACTTTTTACTTTCTCTCTTACGCGGTTGAGTAATGGAAGGATGTCACTATCAGCGATATCTGGTAGTAATAGAACAAATTCTTCACCACCGTAACGGGCAACGAACTCAGACTCTCTTAATGAGTTTTTTATTGCCATAGCAATGACTTGCAAAGTTTTATCACCAGTGCTGTGGCCAAAACTGTCGTTAATTGTTTTGAAGTGATCAATATCGGCGACAGCGACCCATAAGGGCTGGTTAGTACGCTGATAATTGCGATACTCGATATCCATCCTTTCTTCAAGCGCACTGCGGTTTGGCAGTTGAGTCAGCGAATCGAGTAGATTGAGTTTTTGTTGCTCAAATAAGCGTTCTTTGTATGATTCGGTTTCTTTACTTAGTTCTTTGAGTTCACGGCGCAGCGCTTCTACTGACTGTTTTAGTTGGGCTTGCTCTCTATTTTCTAATAACTCTTTGCGGCCAAGGGATTTTCGCAGTGACGCTAAATGGCTAGTAATTTGATTTTTTAATTCATCGATATCATTGACTTCAATGACCGCTTCACCAACGTTATCGACTTGGCCGTTAATATCGCGGTTAAGCTGTTTACTCACCTGAAAACTTTTTACTGAGTGGCTGTAAGACTCTGTCACCACATCTTGTACATTGCTTAGCGCGTTATTCAGTACAAATAGAAACTCTTGTGAGGCTGTTTTCTCTCGCGCAATATTATCTAACAATAAGCCAAGTACAACTTGATAAGCATCAAGTAGTGTTGTTAGCTCAAAATCTTCTGTTAATGACTTTTTTATCTGTGCAATTTGTTCACGTTGCTCTTTTCTGAATTCTATTTCAGATAGTAGCTGTGCTAGTTCGTGCGCGGATTGCCTATGACGCGGTAAGATCTCAAATTGCTCGCCGAGGTTTAGTTGTTCTTTTAAGATTTCATCATAAAAGTTAACGACCTTTTCGACTTTAGGGATGTAGTCCCAATAAGTATGCAGTGGCTTAGTTAGTTCTTTCTTAAAATAAGAAATTTCGAGTCTTAATTTGCTAGGAAGAGATTCAATACGTTGAATTTGGCTAACCATCTTAGCCAACGCCTGACGGCTATCTTCGAGCTGAAGCATAATACGAGCGTATTGCTGCTTAAGTATGGTATCGGCTTCGTTAAGATCGACTAAGGAGTCTTCAACTTGGCTAAAGTTAGCCAATTTATGACGTAATTTTGCTAGTTTATTATCGAGCTCTAAGTTCTGCCCTTTACAAGCAAGGCTGAGCTGACCAATAAATTGCATGAGGATGTGCAGCTTTTCATTTTGCTCTTCGTTCATCTCCTCTAATGCCTGCTTGGCGGTATAGAGTTTTTGCTGTAACAAGCTTATTTGAGATGTGCTTATGGCTGCATCCTTCATGCTTAGGTTTTTCCCTATAAATTACGCGACTTAGTCTATCTTTAACGTTTGAGTACTTATCTTAGCAGTAGTACTGAAAAAGAGAAATTAACATCATCACGCCTTTACTTATAATCACTTAAATGTAGACTTTATCGTCATTTATATCGATATTTTGATGGATCTTCCATCTCGGCCAAACAATATTGTCTTTATCACCATTGGTTTCAATTTTGACTATCCCCCTAACAATGCTCTTTTCTATATTAAGGTACAGCGGTTTATTAAAGATCCCCGCTGAGGCAAAGTTAAGGGTTTTCATGGTGACAAAGTAATCTTGGCTTAGGCCCAAGGTTCTCGCCGCTGATAACATCATCTGTAAGCTTAAAAAGTGTTGTTCAGCAGAGAGCTTTATCGCTAAATCAGCTAATAACGGACGGTGCAAAATACCCATGTGAATACTTGTCTGGCCGTGATTGCTATCAATAACATCTCTCAGCTGGGCTAGTAGTTGATTAGCTTCAATGATGCTATCTAAGCTAATTAAGAAAACGCCAGGCCTAATAATATATGCTTTGCATTCTAATGCGTTTTTAATCGCAAGCAGCTGTTGTCTATTCATGTCGGCATTGCATTCAAAACCTTGAGTTAAATCTGAATCAAGTTGCGCAGAAAGTGAGACTAGCGCCAAGGTTTTTTGTTGTTTTTCATTTTGGTTTTCAAAATTAAGCTTAAAGCTTAAGTAACTTGGTTGTTGCGTAAAAGGTTCGAGTAACTGAGTGGCTTGTAATTCTTGATTAGCTGTAGCTAGTTTGTTTTTTATCCGCCATTGTTTTACCGATAATAATATAAGTAAACACAGTGGAAACACACATAGAATACTGACTAAACGAGTGATATTTAACTGTTCAGATTTATCTTGTAGCTCATTTTGTAGCTTACTGATCTTAAGTTTTAGTTTTTGCTCTTTAACTTGTGAGCGCTGTTTATCAAGCTCTGAAGCTTGCGGTGTCGCTTGGCTATTGAGTGTTTGCAGCTGTTGGATGCTGTTATAGGCTTGCTCATATAGGCCTAATTGTTCTTGCGCGTATGCTTGCCGCTCTAATGCTTCTTTAAGTTCTTCATTTAATTGCTTCGACTCTGCTATTTTGGCTGCTTTTGTTGCATAAAGTTGTGATTCTTGCCACTGGCTTACACTTGCTGTGACTTCGGCGATCAGTAGGTCGTTATAAACTAAATAATGTTCAGCTTTTTTAGAGGTAAAGATGGCATTAGCTTGTTTAAGATTACTTAACGAGTTCTGGGTATCGCCTATTTTAAAATAAGCTTCGCCTATGTTGTGCAAGTTCAAGCCTAGGCCTATGTAGTTGCCGAGCTGTGTTTCAATTTGTTGGGCATTTAAATGGTAATCAATTGCTTGATACCATAGGTCTTGATTTGCATAAATCATCGCTATCACAGTCATCGAGGATGATACGTAATTTAGATTACCCAACTGTGTAAATGCATCTGCAGCTTTGTTGGCTGATTTTAGGGCCTCATCCCAAGAGGCAAGATCACGATAAACCCGTGCCAGCTGAAGTTCGATATGCGCATTTTGTGATGGATTCTTACCACCGCGGGTGTATTTTACCGCTTCAGTGTAGTGCGACAGTGATTTACCAAGCTGATTCTGTTTGTAAAAATACTTACCCAAAACCGACTCAGCATGAGCGGTCAGGTAATTGTTTTCAATTTTCTTAGCCGTTGAGATCAGTTTTTTTAAATGTATTAATGCTGACTCTTTTTGACGCATGATCATATGCATCATGCTTAAATGCTCTTGCAATGTATAAAGCAAAACCTGATCTGCGAGAACTGTTGATTGCTCAATCAGAGGTATGGCTTGTTGATAATATTCTATGGCGCCAGCGTAATCCTGTTGGCTACGGCCAAGGTAACGCCCCTTAAGCATAAGTAAGTAACTCTTATCAAATGGGCTGTGGCTTATATGCGCTAATTGCTCAATTAAGCTCTTGGCTGCTAGGTAGCGATCTTTCTCTTTATTATAAAGTTCCATCTTTAAGCGGGCTGTAAGCTGAATATTGCGAATTAATTCAGCTGCTGGCAGACGGTAGCTTTGAGTGAATTTATCAAATGTTTCTGCGGAATCCAACTGAGGTAGTTGAGGTAGAGTATTGACTATTGATTGTGCCAGTATGTTTGGCTTCTCTCGCAGTTGTACTTCTGTAAGTACTTCATCTCTTGAAGCTGCATAGGCTCCAAAGCTAGAAATAGAGAATAGTAATATTGATAGTAGGGTAGCGAAAATATGCATTAAAATGCCGGTCCTTTTACTTAATCGTTAAATTAAGTGCCTATTTTTGTAATTATATTGGCCTAATTAAGTCTAATGTTATATTTTTCGACTCAACGAAAACAATAATAACAGAAGGACGCGAGAGTGAAACCTGTAGTTCCCTTAATCTTAACTTTTAGTGCGTTAGCCTCCGCAAATGCTTTTGCAGACGTAAATTACCTTATTGATTTAACAGCTCCTGAGCATCATTTAGCAAAGGTTGAAGTCAATTTCCCAGAAACTAAGTCAGATGCGCTGGTGGTTAATTTACCTGTATGGCGTACAGGTAAATATCAAGTATTGCCATTAGCAGACGCGGTGCGCACTTTTTCTGCAATTGATGACAATGGCAAAGTTTTACCTTGGACTCGCACTGCCAGTGGTGAGTGGACAGTGGCACTATCAGAACCCACCAGTGTTAAAGTAACTTACCAACTTTATGCTAATAAGTTGGGTCAAAGGGTGAACCATATTGATGCTTCTCATGCCTTTTTAGATGCCAGTGGTACCTTTGTATATAGTCCTGAATTTAGAAACGAACCGATAGCGGTATCACTAAAAGTGCCGAATGACTGGAGTAGTTATTCAGGAATGGATCGCGGTAAAGGTAATCATGAATTTACTGCTTCTAATTACGACATATTAGTCGACTCTCCGATTGAAACAGGGATCAGTGAACATCGAGAATTTGAAGCCGATGGTCGCCAGTATGAGTTGGTTGTGTGGGGAGAGGGTAATTACGATATCGATAAAATGGTGGCGGATCTGACTAAGCTTAGTGGTCAAGCTGAGGTTATCTGGGACGATTATCCATTTGAGAGATACGTTTATATGGTTCATGCGACAAGTGGTGCTCGTGGCGCAACTGAGCATTTGAACTCGACGATTATTCAGCGGCCTCGATTTAGCTACCGAGATCGTAAAGACTACTTGGGCTTTATTAAAACCGCATCACATGAATTTATTCATACTTGGAATGTGAAGGCTTATCGCCCTGAAGGACTTGTCCCATACAATTATCAAGATGAAGAGATCACCGAGCTACTTTGGATTGCTGAAGGTTCAACCAGTTACTTCCAAAGCCAGTTATTACTGCGTGCTGGGGTGATGACTCCGAAGGAGTTTTTTGAAGACTTAGCTAAGCGTGTCGCGCAAAGTGAGAAAACTCCAGGCCGTGAAGTACAATCAATCGCGAGTGCAAGCGCTAACCAATGGGCGAGTAGCGGTGGTGATTACGCGGTTAATCATAGTACTAATATTTATTCTGAAGGCTTTTTAACCTCGCTAGCTTTAGATTTCTCGCTTCTAGAAGAAACAGAACTTGAACATTCCTATCGTGATGTACATCGTCAGCTTTATAGCGAGCATCGTATTCCTGCTGGCTACAATGTTGCTGATGTGAAACAAATTCTAAAGCAGGTAAGTGGTATTAGTTATGACAATTGGTGGCTGCAATACGTTAACCAGCCTGTCAGTCTAGATTTTGACAAGTTGTTGGAGCAAGCAGGCTTAAAGACCACCTACGGCAAAGACAGTAAAGTAGAGCCTTTTGCCGGTGTAACGTTAAAAAGTGGTTCATTAGTACTATCGCATGTGTTGCGTAATGGTCCCGCTTGGAATGCCGGAATTGTGCTTAACGACGAGGTTGTGGCGATTAATGGTCTTAAAGTGACAGCGGCTGGTTTTGAGTCACGTATTAATGACTTTAAAGCGGGAGACACGATCACTGTGACTCTATTTAGTAATGATAGGCTTAAAGATGTCTCTCTAACTCTGGGTGAACAACAAAGTGGTAAGCTTGCTATTACCAGTGTAGATAAGCCTAGCAGCTCGCAAAAAGCATTTTTTAAAGCTTGGTTAGGTGTTGATTGGCCATTTGATAAAGACGGTCAGTTTAAAGCGGTTAAATAAATCGACTGATAAACAGAAAAGGCGCCATATAGGCGCCTTTTTTTATATGATTACTAGGGATATATTTTAAATGCTATCTTCTAGACCGCCAAGCGCTTCAACAGTTGCATTAATAAGTGCAATTAACTCGCTGCTCATTAGGGCGAAGTCAGCGTCTAATCTTGCCATTGGGTCATCATTACCTAAATCATCGTTACCCGCTCTAAATTCTTCAGAGAATTTAAGACGTTTGATAGCCGCATCTGATTGCAGTAAGAAAGCAATTGATTGACCAAAATGCAACGCAAGCTTATGCACTTGTTTACCGACTTCAATGTGCGCTAGTACTTCATTTTCGCTCAGGTCTTGCTGTTTAAAGCGAACAATACCGCCTTCATCTGAATCGCTCTTAAGTTCAGCCTCATCTTGCATTTCAAAAGCTGCAGGCGTTTTACCTTCTTTTAGCCATTCAGTGAGCTGAGTTTCGATTGGTGTTTTAAAGCTCATTGGAATGATAGGCAATGTGCCAATAGCTTTACGCAGTAGCGCCATTAACTCTTCAGACTTAGCTGCACTTGAGCTGTCAACAAGTACCATTTGAATTTCTGGCAATATAAGTGCGCGAATTTGGCTACGACGTGAGAAAGCACGCGGAAGCAGAGTCGTGGTGATCTCGTCTTTTAGCGCATCTTTTTCTTTCTTGGCTAATTTACGGTTTTCTTCAGCTTCAATTTGGCTGACTTTTTCTTCAAGAGCTTCTTTTACCACTTGCGAAGGTAAAATCTTTTCTTCTTTAGTCGCACAAACTAAATGTCTGTCACCAGCGGTATGAATAAGCGTTTCGCCGTGCTTACCCATAGCTTTAGAAAATCCAAACTTACTAATATCTTGGCTTGAGCAAGGAGAGAAAGTGAAGTCTTCCAGTGATTTTTCTAGTGAATCAGGGTCAACAGAGAAAGGCTTGTTAAAGCGGTATACAGTTAGATTTTTAAACCACATAGATAAATGCTCAGTCAAAATTAAAGGCGCAGTGTAAGCCATTGTTGGGTTCTGGTAAACCGCCTCAATGGCATCTGACTCGTTAGTAATATGACAATTCATTAAAGTGTCACATTTCTAAAATCTTTGCTCAAAGCCTTGGTAGTGCTGGTTCTGCTTAATTGTGTTGCTGGAAATTTAATAATCCGCCCTTGATTAACCTTTTGCTGAAATAAAAATGCAACAAATCATCTTCATTATGGCGCTCGTCCAAACCAATAACCAAGACGAATAACGTCAAAAGGATTAAATGATGAACGTTTTTTGTAAAACTCTACTAGCTTCAGCTCTTGCAACAGCAACACTTTCTTCTGCCTATGCTGCGGATCCGCTAACGGTATACGGTAAGCTAAATGTAACTGCGCAGTCTAACGACGAAAATGATGAGTCAACAACGACTATTCAATCTAATGCTTCTCGTTTTGGTGTTAAAGGCGCTTTTGAGTTAAGTAGCTCTTTAGAAGCGTTTTACACTGTAGAATATGAAGTTGATACTGGCGATAGTGACAAAGATAACTTCAAGGCGCGTAATCAATTTGTTGGGCTTAGAGGCAACTTCGGTGCTTTCTCTGTCGGCCGTAATGACACAATGCTTAAAGCTTCACAGGGTAAGGTTGATCAATTCAATGACCTTTCAGGTGACTTAAAGAACCTGTTCAAAGGTGAAAACCGTATCGAACAAACTGCGACATACATTACGCCATCATTTAGCGGATTTAAAATGGGTGTAACTTACGCTGCAGAAGGTGCAAGCTCTCAGTATGCACAAGACGGTTTCAGTGTTGCAGCTATGTATGGTGATTCAGGACTTAAAAAGTCACCAATCTACGCGTCTATTGCCTACGACTCAGACGTTAAAGGCTATGAAGTTGTTCGTGCAACGGTACAAGGTAAAATCGCAGGCTTTAAACTAGGCGGTATGTATCAGCAGCAAGAAGCAACTTATGACGGTGAAGGTAATGCGGTAATTGGCGCTGAAAGCAAGACGGGTTACCTATTAAGTGCCGCTTATCAAATTGACGCTGTTGTATTAAAAGCCCAGTTCCAAGACATGGAAGATAAAGGTGATTCATGGTCTATTGGTGGGGACTATAAGCTTGGTAAACCAACTAAGTTATTTGCTTTCTATACAAGCCGTTCTTTTGAAAATATTGAACATGATGATAGCTACTTTGGTGTAGGTCTTGAGCACAAGTTCTAAGACGACAAAGTGCAAATATAAAAGGGACTTCGGTCCCTTTTTTGATCTATTGATATAAGCTAAAAATAATATTTATGACAAAAATAATGCTTAATGTGGCAAAATATCTGAGTGTTTAATATTAATGTCATAAAAGTGACCAATAATAGTATCGTAGAAATTCACTGATAGAAGATCGATTATGACTGCAAGGATTTTGATAGTTGAAGATGAGTTAGCCATTCGTGAGATGCTAACTTTTGTTTTGGAACAGCATGGTTATACAACTGTAGCCGCTGAGGATTTTGACTCGGCGCTTGATATGTTAACTGAGCCATACCCTGATCTTGTGTTACTTGATTGGATGTTCCCAGGTGGCAGTGGTATTCAATTAGCGAAACGTCTACGTCAAGACGAATTCACTCGTCATATTCCTATCATTATGTTGACGGCTCGTGGTGAAGAGGAAGATAAAGTGAGAGGGCTAGAAGTTGGCGCCGATGACTTTATTACTAAGCCATTTTCTCCTAAAGAGTTAGTTGCACGGATTAAGGCTGTAATGCGTCGTAGTGCGCCGACTTGTTTAGAAGATCTCATTGATGTCCAAGGCTTACAGTTAGACCCTGTAAGTCACCGTGTCACAGTTGGTGATGAAGTTTTGGATATGGGGCCTACGGAGTTTCGTTTGTTGCATTTCTTTATGACCCACCAAGAGCGCGTTTATAGCCGTGAGCAGTTATTAGATAATGTTTGGGGTACCAACGTTTATGTTGAAGATCGCACTGTTGATGTACACATTCGCCGTCTTAGAAAAGCGGTGACTCAATCAGGCCATGACCGCTTAATTCAAACCGTTCGCGGCGCAGGCTACCGCTTCTCTACCAGACTTTAGTATAGGCACAAGGTCACTTTTGCGTTACCTTGTGCCAAGTCCTCCTATATGGTCGTAATATTGGTTAAATATGTTTGATTCATATTCTGGGTACCGTCTAATTTCTCGGCTAGTAATTTATCTAAGCTTATGTTTATTAGCTGGGTTATTAGTCGGTGAAGTCGTTTGGGTGCTATTTCTCGGCTCGCTCTCCCTGTTAGTTTGGCATTATCGTCAGCTATCACGATTAAATTTTTGGCTGTGGCACGATCGTCGCCTTACCCCCCCTAATGGCAGTGGCAGTTGGGAAGGGGTGTTTAACGGGATTTATCGCTTGCAGGGCAAAAACCGTAAACGCGTATCGCAACTCGCATTTTTACTTGGGCGCTTTAGACAAGGCGCCGAAGCACTGCCCGATGCCGCGGTAGTGCTAGATTCTGAACACAATATTTTATGGTGTAATAAGTTAGCGCAGCTATTACTTGGTTTTGTTTGGCCGCAAGATAATGGTCAGCGCATTGATAACCTTATTCGTCATCCAGATTTCTCTGCTTACTTGAAACAAAAAGAGTACCAAGAGCCGCTAGAGTTGGCATCGCCACAGTCGGACGGTCATATTCTTGAGATCCGGATCATGGGTTACGGTGCAGGGCAGTTGCTATTGATCGCACGTGATATTACCCGTGTTCGTCAGTTAGAGGGGATGCGAAAAGAGTTTGTGGCTAACGTTTCTCATGAGTTGAAAACTCCACTAACGGTATTGCAAGGCTATTTAGAAATGATGCAGTCAATGGCAGAACCAGATTCGCCCAATATCCGCGCGATGGAGCAGATGCAGCAACAAACAACCCGTATGCGCTCTATGGTTGAGCAATTACTAGCACTGTCGCGGATTGAAGATGCCAGTGATGTCAATTTAGAAGTTAAAGTGAGCATGGCGCAGATGATGGATATCTTACGTGATGAGGCGCTAGCGTTGGCACAAGAGCAGTATGAGGTGAGTTTTTACTGTGAGCCAGGCTTAGATGTTTACGGCAACGAGCTTCAGTTGAGGAGTGTGTGCTCTAACCTGATTTCGAATGCGATTCGTTATACAGAGCCTGGCGGCAAGATAGACATAAGCTGGCGTAAGATAGCCTCTGGTGGCTTATTTAGCGTTAAAGATAATGGTGAAGGCATTGCGCCGCAGCACATTGGGCGCTTAACCGAGCGCTTTTATCGAGTTGATAGTGCACGTTCGCGCCAAAGTGGTGGTACCGGCTTAGGTTTAGCAATTACTAAGCATGCTCTGAACCATCATCAAAGTGAGCTTAATATTGCCAGTCAATTGGGTAAGGGGAGTACATTTAGTTTTGTGATCCCGCCTAACTTGATTGAGTTTAATCAACAAGATCGTGCTTAGTTGAGCGAGGTTGGAATAGAAGTTTTAAAATAAATTTCACATAAAAACAGGCTTTTGCCTGTTTTTTTATATTTAAATTAAAAATAAGCTGGTTTGTCATCGAAGTGTCACTTAGGAGTAATAGACTTGTCATCATTGAAGTCAATACTGACAGCGTTTTAAGAAACTAAGATAGCTAAACACTGGAGCAAAGAATGAAACTGAAACAACTTGTTGGCGCGGTAAGCTTTACTGCAGCGACTGTATTTTCTGCAGCATCAATGGCTGCAATCGACCAGTCTTTACCAACTTACGAAAAGACTAGCGGCGTGTCAGGTAACTTATCTTCTGTTGGCTCTGATACATTAGCTAACATGATGACGTTGTGGGCAGAAGACTTTAAACAGCTATATCCAAACGTAAATATTCAGATCCAGGCGGCGGGCTCTTCTACTGCGCCACCAGCTTTGACTGAAGGTACATCTCAGTTCGGTCCAATGAGCCGTAAGATGAAGCCTAATGAAATTGAAGCATTTGAAAAGCATTACGGTTATCAGCCAACAGCTATTCGCGTTGCAATCGATGCACTAGCAGTATTTGTGCATAAAGATAACCCAATTGAAGGCATGAGCATCGAGCAGATCGATGGTATCTTTTCTTCAACAGATAAGTGTGGTGGTGGCGACATTCAGCGCTGGGGAGAAACAGGCTTAGACGGTAACTGGGCAGCTAAAGATATTCAGCTTTATGGTCGTAACTCTGTATCAGGCACTTATGGTTACTTTAAAAAGAAAGCACTTTGTAAAGGTGACTTCAAAGCAAACGTAAACGAGCAACCAGGTTCAGCATCAGTGGTTCAGTCTGTTTCGCAATCTCTTAATGCGATTGGCTACTCAGGCATTGGTTACAAGACTGCAGGCGTTAAAGCCGTGGCTATCTCTAAGAAAGGCACTAACTACGTTGCAGCAACAGCAGAAAATGCGGCAACAGGTAAGTACCCACTTTCTCGTTACTTATACGTATATGTAAACAAGCACCCGAACAAAGACTTAGCGCCAATGGATCGTGAGTTCATCCGTTACGTGTTATCTATGCAAGGTCAGAAGATTGTTGAAAAAGATGGTTACGTTGCACTTCCAAGCAGCGTTATCGCAAAAGACCTAGCTAAAGCAGGCATTCGTCTTTAATAGTGAATATCTAAGCGATAAAAAAGGCCTCAAATGAGGCCTTTTTTATGTCTTATTTTTAATCAATACATCGCTATTTGGTCGTGGACTTTAGCTGTTTAAGCCACGCATCAAATTCAGCATCCATCGATGTACCCCAGTCCGTAAGCAAAGCCTGGTAACGCGGGTAATCACCGACTCGGGTAAAGCCAAGCATGGTATCGATTTTGTCTTTATGATTTTCAATCATAAAGCGTACAGCTAGATAGCCCCAACGATACACTCTGTCTGTGCCGCCATTCTTTTCATAACTAGTATTGAATATGTCACTGAGCGCATAGGTCTGTTTACTGCCGATTAATGCTAATGCTTTAGGGTTATGGGAGCCAATTGATATGTATTCAGCAACGCCCTCACTCCACCATACTGTATGCGGGTAGAGCGGAGCCGGTTTAGGGCAATACTCTGGACCGCTGTGTGAGTCATGTAACGACAAACAAAAATCACCATAGAGGTTAAATCTACCATCGAGGTAGTGCACATATTCGTGGGCGAGGTTCCATACTTGGCCCTTTTTTTCATAAGCGACAAACTCCGCTTGATTGTCACTTTTCCAAGGTAAACCTTCTAGGTACATTCCACCGTTATCGCTTGGCACATCAAAGTGTTGAGTGACATGTTCTACATAATCTTCTCTAGAGTGGTAAACATTGGCGCGCATGTTGTGGTTATTATCGTTGGCGACAGGTTTGTTTAACGTACCAAAGAGCTGGTGGAAATTAGCTTCTTGAGTCTGTAATAGCTGACAAGCATCGCTTATTTGCTGTTTAGTCAGGGCTTGTGAGCGAATGACAATGGTATCGCTACAGGCATGGCTTTGGCTGAGCACTGCGTCAATATTGGCTTTAGGCTCTGCTTGTGCAGCAAAGGGCAGTGCCGTAATAAGCGCTAAAGGCAATAGGGTATGTTTATTTTTCATGAGGGTTTCTCTGATTTGTTATTTTGCATACAATATTCACAAGTGTTTCATTTAGCTGTAATGATGTCAAACTGGGCTTTTATTCCCAACAAATAGCGCTAAAATGCAACAAATTAATCAGTGACTTAAAAAAGGATATGCCGTGTTAAAGCAATGGGATAATAATCATGACTACCACTCGTTTGCCAATAGCGATGAGGTTAAAGTTAACCACCTTTCGTTATCACTGACGACAAATTTCGAGACTAAGCAACTTACTGGACAGGTCGAGTTAACACTTGAGTATATAAACTCTCAGGCCACTGAGTTATGGCTTGATACCCGTGATTTAACAATTACGGCAGTTTTGTCTGCTGTTGGCGAAGCGCTTGAATATTGTCTCGATAAGCAAAATGACACCCTAGGTCAACGGCTCAATATTCAATTGGCAACAGCGACGACACATGTGGTGATCCATTATCATACCTCGCCTCAAGCTCAAGGTTTGCAGTGGTTAACACCAGAACAAACCAGTGGTAAACAACTGCCTTTTTTGTTTAGCCAGTCGCAGCCAATTAATGCGCGTAGCTGGATCCCTTTGCAAGATACACCTAAGGCGAGAATCACCTTTGATGCGGTTATAAACGTGCCTCAAGGTATGCGTGCAGTGATGAGTGCAATGAATGATGCTAGCGCAGAGCTTAAAGGGGTATTTACATTTACCATGGAGAAACCCATGCCGACTCATTTGTTGGCAGTTGCTGTAGGGGATATTGCTTTTGGTGAACTAGGGGCGCGTACCGGCGTTTACGCCGAGCCAGAGGTGCTCGCGGCGGCTGTGGCAGAGTTTGAAGACACAGAGAGCATGGTTGCTGTGGCTGAATCTCTACTTGGCCCATATCAATGGGGCCGATATGACATGCTGGTATTACCACCGAGCTTTCCCTTCGGCGGCATGGAAAATCCACGCTTGGCGTTTATGACACCAACATTAATCGCGGGTGATAAGAGCTTAGTTTCAACGGTTGCCCACGAGCTTGCTCATTCGTGGACAGGGAATTTAGTCAGTAACGCTACTTGGCGCGATTTATGGTTAAACGAGGGTTTTACTACGTATTTTACCAATCGCATTGTTGAAGCTGTCTATGGCAAAGAGTTAGCTGAGCTTGAAGTGGTACTTGAAAATGGCCGTTTACAAGAAGCCATTTCAGCTACGCCTATCGCGCAGCAGACATTGCCAGCCAACATGCAAGATCAAGATCCTAATGAAGCCTTTAATCGTTTTACCTATGACAAGGCATCAATGTTTGTGCATGACTTAGAAAAGCGTTTAGGCCGAGAAGCTTTCGATAAATTCTTATTTGATTATGTACAGGCATTTGCGTTTGAAGCCATCACCACTGAAACCTTTATTGATTATGCTAAACAAACCTTGTTAAAGCAGCACAGCGATAAAATCACTGAAACTGAGCTATTGCAGTGGGTTTATGGTGAAGGCATGCCGAGCTGGTTTGTTGCGCCAACTTCAAACAGTTTAGTTAAGGTCACTATGGCGCTGCGAGCATTTGATGACGGGGCTGCAGCAAGCAGTCTAATGACCCAGGGCTGGCGTGTGCACCATTGGCAGTACTTCTTGAACAACTTACCAGAGCAAGTCTCTCATCAAGCCTTGAGTGATTTAGACTATACCTTTGAATTTACCCAATCAACTAATGCTGAAATTGCTTTTGACTGGTTTAGAGTCGCTGTCCGCAATCGCTATCAAAGCGTTTTGCCTTATGTAGAAGCTTATCTTATTAAAATCGGCCGAGGTAAATTTGTTAAGCCACTTTATGCCGAATTAGTGAGTGCGGGTTTTGCGGTTGATGCCAAGCAAATTTACGCTAAAGCACGTGAGGGTTACCATCCGTCAATAGCGGTTATGCTGGATCAGCAGTTATTGAAGTAGTGTAAATTAGCAACGCTAGCCTATTTAGGGCTTGAGTTATTAGCAAAAAGGCAAAAAAATGGCAACCCAATGGGTTGCCATAAAAATATCTAACTCGGGATAAACTTTGTGCGCTAGCTAAAAGCTTATTCCGAAGGGCAAACCGAGTAGGGATGCTAAGGGAATGATGATGAACAATGAAACTAGCTTGAAAAGCTAAGGTTAAACCAAGATGACTAGTTAACAGTCATTTTCATTTAACGAGAATCGGTTCATATAGTCAGAGTGGTTATTTGCCTGTTAGTTCCCAGAACTTAGCAATAAAAGTAAAATTATTTCCAGGTAATAATTTAAGTGCTTTAAATACAACATTTTAGTTGTCTGTTTGATTTTGCTTTTAATCCAGAACCAAATTGAAACTCCGTTCATCATTAACGCTTAGACGCTGGCGAAGGTATTATAAGTTGCCTTGTTCACTGCCATTTGCCTTGTGACATCTAAGCCGTTTTAGAAAGTAGAGGTTATGGTAAAGCTGAGGCCGCTACGCGGTAAGGTTAGTCTTGAAATTTAAAGGTAAAAAAATGGCAACCCAATGGGTTGCCATAAAAATATCTAAATCGGAATAAACTTTGTGCGCTAGCTAAAGATTTATTCCTAAGGGCAAGCCGAGTAGGAATGCCAAGGGAATGATGATGAACAATGAAACTAAGCTCTAAGAGCTAAAGTTAAACCAAGATTACTGATTTACAGCAATTTTCATTTAACGAGAATCGGTTCATATAGTAAGAGTCGTAAACTTTCAATTAGTTCCCAGTTAATAGTGAAAAATGTATTGTTTTTCTATTTTAAGCTTAAGTATCTGTATTTTAATATGGTTTAAACTATGCGTTTTTATTTTTTGCGACCAGTAAAGCCTACGTTGTTGGTCAATATTTGACATAAGCTAAATAGCTATCGTTGGCGATGAGCAGTAATTGTGGGCTGAGATTATGAGCTTGCAGAGAGCCTGGATATGGTAAAAGTCCACCAGTAGAAATTTGGTTTGAAAGGGTAAAAAAAAGGCAACCCAATGGGTTGCCATAATAATATCTAACTAGAAATAAACCTTGATGCGCTAGCGTAAAGTTTATTCCTAAGGGCAAACCGAGTAGGGATGCCAAGGGAATGATGATGAACAATGAAACTAAGCTACGAGAGCTAAGGCTAAGCCAATATAAAAGTGTTCGAATCTTATATATTCACTTAACGAGAATCGGTTCATATATTCAGAGTCCCTAATTCCTATTTAGTTCCCAAGAAGTGACTATAAAAGTATATTCTATTTTTCAACTGTGCTTTAGTCATTGTATTTAAAGCCTATTCTGCTTTGTTTTTTATTGGGTATGGTTTTGCTTTTTCATCTATAGTCAAAAATATTGATAGCATGTCGGCAATAGTCATGACAAAGGAGACGGTTATAATGAGTCAAAGTTTGGTAGAAAGGTTAGCGAATAGCTAAAAAAAATGGCAACCCAAAGGGTTGCCATAACAATATCTAATTTGGAGTTAGTCGTTGTGCGCTAGCTTAACGTTTACTCCGAAGGGCAAACCGAGTAGGAATGCCAAGGGAATGATGATGAACAATGAAACTAAGCTGCAGGAGCTAATGTTAAGCCAATATGTAAGGGTTAAGTCTTAAATATTCACTCAACGAGAATCGGTTCATATAGTCAGAGTCCGATTAAATAAAATAGTTCCCAAGGTTGAATAGTTTTATTCATCCTTACACCTAAGACAGATGGGGTTTGCTTTTAAGTTGTTGATTTTATTTGTTTTTTTATTTGTTTTTTTATTTGTTTTTAATTTTGATTTTGTTTTTAATTTTTATGCGCTGTGGTTAAAGAGTGGCTCGTTGTTGATGTTATTCATATCGGTTACGGCTTTATGCGTACTCAAGTAGGAAGCTTAACGAGTTTTTATCTCTTTAAGTATTATTTTGATTAGACGAGACGAGACTTTTGAACTTGTGAGTGAAGCAAAATAAAACTAACCGAAGAGGTTCTGTTGAGTAATCAAAGCCTAAATTCAAAGTAAAAAAATGGCAACCCAAAGGGCTGCCATAACAATATCTAAGTAAGAATAAGTCTTTGTGCGCTAGCTAAACACTTATCGTTACAGGCAAACCTAACTAGAATGCCAAGGAGAATGATGATGAACAATGAAACTAGCTATAAAGCTAATGTTAAGCCAACAAATAAGTATTTAATTCTTAAATGTTCCCTATAACGCGAATCGGTTCATGTAGTCAGAGTGCATAGAGCTTGATAAGTTCAATATCGCAACAAGTTTTCTATCATTAGTTTATAAAATGCTTTTAAATGAAGGCAGTAAAACTGCAGGGATAAAGGCAAAAAAAGGGCAACCCAAGGGGTTGCCAGGTTGATCTACATTGAGATCAAGGGGGCTGCGCTAGAAGCCCCAGGGAGAATGATGAACATGAAAAATATCCAATGCTCACAAAGTTAGAGACGGTTTAATAGATAAAGTTCAAAAAATAAGCGATAAAAAATGATTTTTTTTTGTGCAAATTTAAGCCTATGACTTATCAGGTTAAAGTAGATCTATAATATCTTTTTCTAGAGCCATAGGTTTGGTGGTTGGTGCAAATCTCTGCACGACTTGGCCCTGTCTGTTGACTAAGAATTTTGTAAAATTCCATTTGATTTTTTCAGAGCCTAATAGACCTTTTGCTTCTCGTTTTAAGTAGGCGTAAAGCGGTGCTGAATTGTCGCCATTGACTTCAATCTTTTCAAACAGCGGAAAGGTTACACCAAAGTTTAACTCACAGAATGAGCTAATCGATTGGCTATCGCCCTTCTCTTGATTACCAAATTGATTACATGGGAACCCGAGGATCACTAGACCTTGGTTTTGATATTTTTGATAGAGAGCTTCGAGATCTTTGTATTGGGGAGTAAATCCACATTCACTGGCTGTATTCACTATAAGAATAACTTTGTCTTTGTAGTCGGCAAGGGGAACCGTTTGTCCTTGAATATTGTTAGCCGAAAAGTCATAGACTGTCTTTGTCATCGTTAGCTCCTTAGGTGTTTATTGTTGATTTAAGGTTGTATTTTGTTACTCAGTATACCTTTATATAATTTAATTCACTCAACAAGAAATAAACTTTTAATTAGCCCTAAGAATTTCTAGCTATAACTGGTTAGATAATTGTAATCATAGCCAATCTTCAGCCTTTAAACTGATATGGGATCGATTATTTTCTCTTGTGTTGTCACCCCTTGTTGCAAGTGTATGGTTTTCGTTTTTTTAGTTGCGATCAGGTTTGGTTAATGTAGGCTTTTCAATAAATCTTTCTCTAAAAATTAGGTTTATCTAAAAAGCTAAGATCAGTTTGTGTATGCTCTTGGCAAAGTTAAAATACAGAGACATTTAATGACTAGGAAATCCCTATTAGCCGCAATTTTACTTTCGGCTTTTTCAATTAATGCAAGTGCAACAGACTTCACATTTGGCTTAAATGACGACATGTTGTCGACTGAATTGCAGTTTGATGTCAATAAAGATGTAAACGCATCTGTAGAATATATTTATGCGGATACTGGCGGGCAAATGTTATCTGGTGCTATGCACGTTGCACATGATGCGGGGATCCACCACTTTGAATTAGGCGCTAAATTTTCACAAGTCTGGTCTGATAGAAGCCCGAATGGTAATTTTGTTGGGATTGGCGGTCGTTATGCATTACATTTAGGCTCAAATGTATCATTACAAGGTTCAGGCTATTATTCTCCTTCAGTCTTATCTTTTGGTGATATTGATGGATCTTGGCAGTTTGATGGAAAAGTGCAATACGCGCTTAATCCGGCATTGGCATTATTTGTAGGCTATAGAAATATTCGCCTGCAATATGATGAGCAATCTAACTCAACGCTAGACTCCGGCTTTTATCTAGGCGCAAAAGCATCTTTTTAATGCATTATCGGAGTAATTAATCGGTCTACTATAGCTAAGTCGATGCAAAATCAACTTAGCTATTTTTTGCAATGAGCTAAATAATTCGCTGCTCATTTGTTCCACACTCATTATCTTTCCTGCTATTAACCCCAACATTCGCCATAGAAAAACAGCTCGCCGCTGGCAATAATCTCCACAATAATTCACTAAAGAACATTAATTTTCTAGATCAATGGCATTCAGTCTCTCCATTAAATACCTTAAGAAAACGCTCTATGACTAATTAAATTGCTGCTTATATAGTGATTCTGTACACTTTGATTGGTATTGCCATTAGAACTGCAGTGGTTATACATTCTAATTAACAGGCGGGTTATTCGAGTAATGCCAATAAAAATAATATTACTGCTATTGATGCTGGCGTACAGTGGACTAACAACGGCTGAGCAAAGGGCGATTATAGAGCCAACTTTTATATATAATGCGAGTGCTGAAGAATCAGTGCCGCAACGATTTAATGACGTGATGCCTTGGGTTGAAAGTAAAACTGATCTCGACGGTGTTAAGTTGTCGGGTGGTGATTACTGGATGGTGTCAGCGCTTATGGTCAATAGCCAGCAAAATCGCTGGATTGTAAATGTTAAAAACTCCATTATTGAATCTATCGACTACTGGGTCTTAGGCGATGATGGTTCGAGACAACATATCCATAGTGGTTATTACGCTCCTTATGAGTTTTTGTTTAATTACGGCAGAAGCGTCGAGTTAAATATTGGAGTTAACTATTGGTTAGTTACGCGTATCGATAGCCGTTACTTTTCTTCTCAACCAAAATTACAATTAGAGGAATATCAGCAATATAGGCTCCAATCCGATATTTATGCGATGTTGGTGTTGTTATGTTTAGGCGGCTTGCTCTTTATCGCTATTTACAATGGGCTTATCTATTTGTCTATTAAAGATAAAGCATTTCTCTATTACGCGTTATATGTATTGTGCTATGGAGCTGGGTGGGCGCTGACATTTCATATACCGGCTCATCTATTTGATGTTTATGGCTTAGAAGTACACCATCTGTTTTTTATCTCACTGCCTATTTTCAACATATTATTTTATAAACACTTTTTAAAACTTCCTGAGTTGTCTCCTAAATTGTGGCTCTTAAGTTTAGGCTTGCTATGGCTTTGCATCATTGCGCTACCAAGCAGTATTTTTTTGCTGTCATATACAGCTGTAATAGCGTCAGTGTTGATTATGCTTTGGATTGCTCTAGCAATGGTCTGCGGTAATGTGTGTTTATTGAAAGGCTTTTATCCTGCGCGATACTTTTTATTGGCTTTTACCTGCTTATTGTTACCCGCGGTGATGATTTTACCCGGCAATATGGGACTGACTCCGGACTTTTTCGATAACGCTGAGCTAGCGACACTACTTGGTGGCACGGCTGACGCGCTTTTACTGTCTTTTGCTTTGGCTTATAAAATCCGTTTATTGTCAGATGAGAAAGAGCGTCATATTGAAACACTTGAAGTTGCGAGGAAAAATGCCCGTACAGACAAACTAACGGGCTTACTTAATCGTGTTGCTTTTGATGACAATATGAGTAATGGCTTGCCGTTGGGACCTAATGCATCGACGCAGATGTGTTTAGCATTAGTTGCGTTGGAGGGGTTACCGACATTGACTAAGAGGTTAGGGCATAACGAGGTTGATAATCTCATTTGTGGGGTTGCGGATTCTCTTGAGTTGCTTTGTGAACAAAGCTTTTTGCGTGGAGAAAGTCGTGAGTTTTGCCATAACTACCGTATTGCTGAAAATCATTTTGTGATTGTTTGTGAGGCAGAACGTTTTAGTAAGGTTCAGCAACAGATAAAAGAAATTCAGGTGAGTTATTTGGTTGGTCAATATAGCGAAGTAAGTGTGCATATAGGCTGTAGCGTCAACACTGATGCTCGCGATCTTCGCCAATGGTTGAGACAAGCTGAGCACCAGTTATATAGTAACAAGAGTGATAAACGCCGCGAGTTATATACTCAAGCATTACGTCAATCAGGCTCAATTGAATAACCTAAAGTGGCTTTATTCAATTGAGCTTTAATATGTTTTGGCTAAAGGCCCTTGTATTTTATCTAGCTGGCAGGAAAGTTGAGCACTTTGCTCAACTCTTCCTGATACATACGTTTATGATTGTTTCGCTGCTCGCGTTTGCGATACTTTTGACGTTGATTTTTATCGTTTGCTTTATCGTCAAAATCCAACTCGTTTTCCCATTGGCTCTCTTGGTCAAAATCGTAAGTGTTTCTCATACTATTTTCCTAATTGACAGTGACTAGACTATTTGCGGCAGACTCAGTTCGAGGTGATGATTTTCGATAAGCAGGAGTGTAGAAAATTGAAGTGACGCTTCAGTGACAATCTCGTGACAAGCTAATGAAATCCAATTGGTATTAGTTGTGGTTAGGATTAATTAAGGCGGAGTAATACAAAAAACGCCATTAGGGTGATGGCGTTTTTGTATTATGAAGGTGATGATTACTAACGTTTAATCATCTTGGCAACGAACATACCGTCACTATTGGCATCTTGAGGCCAAATGGTTAGCATCTCGACTTGTGTCCCTTTAAAAGGATGAGTTAATGTGCGCAATTCAAACTCTGGGTTTGCATTTAAAAAGGCATTAACAACCTGCTCATTCTCAACTGGTGATAGTGAGCAGGTGGCATATACCAATTGCCCTTGGGCTTTCACGGCTTTTGCACTGCGAGTTAAGATATCCAGTTGTAAATCATGCTTATCAGTTACTACATTTACGTCATCTAGCCAGCGCATATCGGGGTTACGTCGCCATGTTCCTGTACAACTGCAAGGCGCATCGACTAGAACTCCGTCAAATGTGTTCGCATCTACAGGTAGTGCTTCACTTTTCCACGGCGCAACGTTAATCCCACTAAATCCAGCGCGTTTAGCTCGCTTAGTCAATTCTTCCAGTGGCTTACGACGAATATCTGATGAGATGATGCTGCCATCAGCTTTTGAGTTTTGTCTTAGCATTAATGAGCGTAGTTGCAGGGTTTTTCCGCCAGCACCACTGCAAGTGTCCCACCAATGCTGCTCAGCTTTTGGCGCACAAATTTGGCCAATGACTTGTGAACCTAAATCTTGGATTTCTAGTTCGCCGCGCTGATAAGCGCTAATGGCATTTAAATTGATGCTCTTAAAACCAAGGCTTAATGCATCATCAAAAAATTCGCTAGCAGTTGCTTCAACATCATCTTTTGCAAGCGAGTTAATCAGTTGCTGCTGGCTAAGGGTTTGCGCGCGTGCCCAAATAGGAGGGCGAGAACTCATAGCCTCAACAATTGCAAGTTGCTGAGTGTTGTCAACGTCAGTGACTTGCCAGAACCAATCTGGTAGTAACTGAGTGGTCACTAAGCTCGGCATTTGCAATTGTTGCTGCAGATAAGCACATTTGTCTGTGACGGAGTCTAAGGTGCTCTTTGAAGCTGATAGCTTAAATTGCTCTGATTGATTAGCGAATTCTTGCCAAGCCTCACTAAATTGAGTCCATTTATGTGACTCTAGTTCCGCTACCATCGCTAGACAGGCAAACCAACTCGCATCTTGTTGCTGGCTAGTATGGACCTGTTTAAGCCAGCCCCACCAACGAAAAAGTGCAAACAGACTTTCACGGATCACGCGTCTATCTTTAGAACCGTGTTTTTTATTGGTTCTGAAGTATTCTCCGACAATGCGATCTGCTGGCAGCTTTTCTTGCATCACGCTGGTAAAGAGCTGATGTATAGTGTTGCTGTAGCTTAATGCTCGCTTTTGCGCTGGAGTTTGCGCTTGAAAAGCATCTAGAGGTGATGAAGGTTCTACCATTACTTTGTGCCTGAAGCAGCCACGTTAGGGCTGAAAATAATAACTGGCGCAATTGTAACAGAGATTTAAGCTAAGAGCAGTGTAGCGTACTCGAAAGCCTTAGTTGTGCTGAGATTGACACGGCAATATTGAGCAGAAGAAAACTCAAATACCTTAGGTTAAACCACTAAATCTTTCATGTTTAACGACTGCCCCAAAACTTCGAGTTGCAGCCGCTAAGCTTTAGCCCCGCGATTTGTTGGGGCTTATTTGACTCAATTGTTCAGTTAGCTAATGTATTAATAGTCTAAATCTAACGCAAAACATAAATACCGCATTAGCTGTTGGCATGCGGCAAACTCTTGGGCACAAGTCTCGGCAAAATCTGCTTGGCATATTTGGTCAATAGTTAACGGCTTAATGGCAATAAAGTCTTTTCGTTTTAATTCATCAAGCATGGGGTGCTGTTTATCGTAACCTTTAGGTGGTCGAATAAGTTGACTGCCTTGCATTTCAAACCCTTTAGCGGTTAATTCGCGCAAGGCTTTTTTATAGCCATTGGGGTTTTCATCTATACAGGTTCGAATGGCGTTGAGTGCTTTTGACTCTGGATGCCAAATCCCTGCGCCGATAAAACAGCGGTCATTCGCAATGTGTAGGTAAAGCCCTGGAGCATGTACATCTTTGCCTTGAAAATGCCTAAATTGAATACCGATATTGGTTTTATAAGGCGTTTTATCTTTACTAAAGCGACTATCGCGTTGAGGGCGCATCATGCTGCCACCAACCTTTTTAGCTACGGCTGTTAAGCGAGGTGACATCCCTTGAATATGTGGCTGCATAGCCTCGATAAACAATAATGCTGGTGTACGCACCTTATCTTCATACTGTTGTTGATTGGCTTTAAACCACTCTCTGTCGTTATTAACTGAAAGTAGATTTAAGAAATTAAAACATTCAGGAGTAAATACGCTCATAGGAATAACGACCTAGCTGTAATTTATAGAAGAGGCATCTAGCTAAATCATATCTTAGGCGAGGACATTTTATCTAGTGATTATTAGGTACTATGGCTAAGGTAAATACTCAATAGCTGTTATAATTCTCAGTTGATTTTATATGGCAGCGAGCCAATGTGAGGAGTGGTAATGAAAGTTTGGGTTGATGCTGATGCATGTCCTGGTGTGATCAAAGAGATTTTATTCAGAGTCGCAGATAGAGCTAAAATTGAAGTCACACTGGTGGCTAATCACTGGATGCGTATCCCGCCATCAGCTTATATTAACTTAAAAACCGTGTCTTCGGGCTTTGATGTGGCTGATGACGAAATCGTCAAGCTATTAACCGCTGGCGACTTAGTGATTACGGCTGATATTCCGTTAGCTTCAGAAGTGATAGACAAAGGTGGTGTCGCGCTAAACCCACGCGGTGAGCTATATACTGAGCAAAATATTAAATCGATTTTAAATATGCGTGACTTTATGGACACCATGCGAGCTAGTGGTGTGCAAACTGGTGGGCCTGCAGCAATAGGTGCAAGTGAGAAGCAAGCCTTTGGTAATCAGTTAGACAGATATATTACTAAGCACCATAAGCCTTAGGCAAAGTTGCGGCAAAATAAAAGGAGAACAAATGTTCTCCTTTTTTAATATCCATCTCATTTTTCTAGGCTAATTAGTTACCGAGTTACTCGGTATCAGCTATACCTGTCCACTCGATGTTAGCTTTAATTGGCTCAACAATCGCTGAGTCATCATCTTGGGCTAAATGACCTGTGATGCTGAAAACAGTTTCTACAGGTAGCGCTGTAGGTACAATAAACTGCGCTACACAGTAGTTGAACTCTTCGTTGCCATAGTCAAGTAACTCTGCTGATATGCCGTTTTGCTCCAGACCATTAGCTGTTAGCTGAGGAGCGTAAAATTCACTGACTTCTTCACAAGTAAGGTCTTTACCCTTGTGATCAAAGTACATTTTAACTTTACTGCCTCGCTTGTTCATTTGTAGGCTAATATCAATTAGATTGTATTGACCTACTTCTGCAAGGCTTGGCATTTCTATTGGGAAACTGCGCTCTTCTGCATTGTCATCAGATTCGATGTCTAAACGCTGCTCTGCATCGTCATCATTCTTGAAGAAAGTATAACGTTCGTCATGAATGCTAACGGTTAACGCACCTTCACCAATACCAGCTAACGCTTGTTGCGTGGTCACTTGGTTCGTTTCTAAACCATCGTCGCCATCAAAAGTCGTTTCTAATTTATCACCAGTTACAGTGTAAGTTCCGACTTGTTCTGATGCGTCTTCAGAGCACTCTGTTAGGTTGTTTAGGCTACGTGCATTCATAAACACTTTGCCATCTTCAAACTTGTAGGTTTCACACCAAACGCGGGTAAACTGGTTTACATTATCGGTACCGTCATCGCTACCGTATTCTAGGGCATACCAAGTGTTAGCTTCTAGAGGGTGCAGATCTGGCTCTGGAGTAATATCATTGTTCGCTACACTCACTTTAAGATCGGCTTTAACTGCGGCATTTACACCGTCGTTAGCTGTCACTGAAATAGTGAAATCGCCTGCTAGCTCAGATTTACCTGTTAAGCGTAGGTCGTCTTCTTGTTCAATGTTAAGAGTCACACCTTGCATATCTGTTGTAGCGACTAACTTAAGTGTGTCTTCATCGGTGTCTGTAAATAGGTCATCAAGGTCAATAACTGCATTGATTTCTGAACCTTGAGTGATGTTTAACTCTTTCAGTTCTGCTTCAATTTCTGCTTTTTCTTCGTTATCAATTGTCGGTGCAGTGTTAGGGCTAGTGACTTCTATTTCGATTTCTAGTGGGTACGAACGAGCTCCTTTGCTATCAGTTGCATAAACATGAAGTTCAATTTCACCAGCGTTAATAGGTGTGCCGCTCAGTACGCCAGTTACCTGGTCGAACGCTAGACCTAGTTTAGCCAATGTTTTTCCATCTTCACTTTTAACTGAAATGGTCAATTCATCGCTATCTTTATCGCTAAATGCTGTAAGTAGTTCTATAGGAGTAATGGCTTGTCCTAGAGATACGCTGATCTCTTCAAGCTTATCTTGCTGTTCTTCAGTTAAAGTGGTTTGTGGTCTGTGATTTGGTGTAAAGCCATCATTATCAATTACAGGCGCGTAATCTTCTAAATCATCTTTGTTTTCAACCTTGTCAGCAACATCAGAGACTAAATCATCTAGGATACTATCTGTAACGTTGGTGTTTTCAACTTGGGCATCAACTAAAGTTTCAGCGATAACTTTAATACCTTGAGAAAGCTGATCACCGGCATTTGCATCTTTAATATAGTCGCCGAATAACTGTTCAGGCTTGGCATTTAAAGCTGCAAATTGCTCCGCGACTTCTGCTTTTGCATCTTCAGCGGTAACGTTATTAGCTTGCATTTTTTCAACAACAAGATTAGTCATTGGGTTGATAACGCTAGAATTTGCAGGAGCAGCTAGCTCGAAGTCTTTTGCAACAATACCGCGATCGCTATCAAGTGTGGTACCTGCAACAGCTTTAACGCAAATGGTTTGCTCTTGGTATTTGTTATCAACTTTTGCAATACCTTGCTCATTAGTTAGGCCAACTTTCGTGTCGCACTTTTCGCCCGCATAAATATCTGCATTAACTAAGTAACCATCAATAGCTTTAACTTCAAACGTTTTTACTGAGTCGTCATCACTACTACCACAACCTGCGAGAATAATGCCTATAGAGGCGGCAAGTATGCTTAACTTTTTCATTATTAATCCTTAAGAATGAGTCCGTTGACTCTTAGATATGCCATTCGGTAAATAAAGGGCGACAAGATATTAGCAGGGTCAACAAATTGACAAATTGATGAAATTCACATTTACAATTCATAAAATTCAATAAAAGTAGTGACTTATGTGAACCTTGATGTTTTTACATTAATTTGGTGACAGTTATCACTATCTGCTGAGTATATTCCTGTTGGTACTTCATCTTGCTTAAGTCAGGTTTGTTTTAGTGAAAACTCTTTATCATTTTAAAGAGGGCGGATTTTTAATAGTGAAAGCAATTTTTTGTCGCGACTTGTTAGTGAGCTGATTTTAACTTTTAATTTTGCTTGCAAAGTTACTACTATTTTTAAGTTTTGTTGGTAAACAAAGTTAGTGTTGAGCAACGGCTTGCAGCTAGATATTCAACTATAATCCGAAGAGGACGTTAATCGATTAAGTAGGTAAGCATTATGGCTGAACTTAAAGTAGAAGCGATTGGTGGTGGCCTAGGTTTAAAACTGCCCAGAGAAATAGTTGAACAATTGCATGTTCAAGCAGGTGATAGAGTTAGCCTAGAGAAAATGCCTCATGGTTGCTTTCGCTTGGTGACTATTGAAGATAAGCTTGCTGAGCAGATGACAATGATTGAAGACTTTATGCATGAAGAAGATGCCTAGTTTATCAATCACTATTAGCCAGTTATATCTTCAAGTATTGTCAGCGTGCAGGTTCATCAATTTTAATCTTGCTCTAGATTTAAATTGATGACTTGGACTATGTCGCTTATTTCACTTTGGTAACGACTCTACCCCTATTTGGGTCATTTCATTGACTGTAAATGATCTTACCATTCCTTGTGTCGCCACAACGTAATCCTTTATTGGCTGCGCGCCCATATGGTCTTGCCAGAGTTCTCTAGAGGACCAGTTTTCAAAAAAGATAAAATGTGCTGGGTTTGCATTATCTTGATGCAAATCATACTGGATACATCCCGCTTCAGAGCGAGTAATGTCAATTAGCTTGATTAGTTCTGCTTTTATTTGTTCCACACTGTCTTCATTAGCAATGATGTTAGCGACAATTGTTAGTTTAGCCATGTTTGCTCTCCTAGATTGAGTTGATGCAGCTATATTAAGTTGTGCCTTATTCATAATAAACTGGCTTTTGCTTGATTGATTATCAAAATAAAACTGTTAATCGAGAGGGCAAGGGAATTTGAAAGTGCTTGGTGCTCACTGGCAGCTTATAACGATTGTGGCGCGTTATATGCTAGCTCTCCTGCTTTTATGCTAGTTTTAATAACTGCTGAGTATCTTGTTGTTAATATTTACATCTTTACAATGTTTACCTATTGGTTTTTTATTCTTTTTATTTTGCTTTTTGTCTTGTCGGACCTAAAACAAAGTTATATGTTGAATGTGTCAGCTGTGTATCACCAGCGAGTAGGAAATTCTATTTATTTCATTGGAGTAAAATATAATGCCTCTTCATGCGAAAGATTCTGTGCGAGACGACCTGCTAGATGATATTTACTCATCGACAGATTTAGCGCTATCTATGCCCAAATATAAAATGCCTGAGCAAGAAAATAATCCGCGCCATGCTTACCAAATTGTCCATGACGAGCTCATGATGGACGGCAATTCACGCCAAAACCTTGCTACTTTTTGTCAAACTTGGGTTGAAGAAGAAGTCCATAAATTAATGGACGAATGTATCGACAAGAACATGATTGATAAGGATGAGTATCCCCAGACTGCAGAGCTTGAAGCCCGTTGTGTGCATATGCTTGCAGATCTATGGAACTCTCCTGATGCTGAAAATACCTTAGGTTGCTCTACCACAGGCTCAAGCGAGGCGGCTATGCTTGGCGGTATGGCGCTGAAATGGGCTTGGCGCAAGAAGATGAAAGCACTGGGAAAACCGACGGATAAACCTAACATGGTCTGTGGTCCAGTACAGGTATGTTGGCATAAATTTGCTCGATACTGGGATATTGAGTTACGTGAGATCCCGATGGAAGGGGATCGCTTAATAATGAATGCTGAAGAAGTCATTAAGCGCTGTGATGAAAACACCATTGGTGTGGTACCCACTTTAGGGGTGACATTTACCTGTCAATACGAGCCTGTAAAAGCGGTACATGAAGCACTTGATAAACTTGAGCAAGACACTGGTCTGGATATCCCTATCCATGTTGATGCCGCTAGTGGTGGTTTTTTAGCGCCATTTTGCCAACCAGAACTGGAATGGGACTTTTCATTGCCGCGAGTGAAATCCATTAACGCATCTGGGCATAAATTTGGTTTAAGCCCTCTGGGTGTGGGTTGGGTTATTTGGCGAGATGCTGCTGCGTTAGATGAAGATTTGATTTTCAATGTGAATTATTTAGGCGGCAATATGCCAACATTTGCACTGAACTTTTCTCGTCCAGGTGGCCAAATTGTTGCACAGTACTACAACTTTTTACGCTTAGGTAAAGAGGGCTACAGAAAGATCCATCAAGCCTGCTATGACACTGCGCAGTACCTTTCAAGTGAGATAGAAAAGCTGGGCATGTTCGACATTATTTATGATGGACATGGTGGGATCCCCGCTATGAGCTGGTCATTGAAAGAGGGCGTTGATCCTGGGTTTAACTTATTTGACCTCTCTGATCGCATCCGCTCACGAGGATGGCAAATTGCAGCTTATGCAATGCCACCTAAAAGGGAGGACTTAGTGATAATGCGTATTTTGGTACGCCACGGCTTTAGTCGTGACCAAGCTGATTTATTGGTTGCCGACTTAAAGCACTGTGTCGACTTTTTCGCTGAACATCCGATTTCACATGGTAGTGATTCAAAAGAGTCTTCAGGTTTTAATCACGGTTAATGGGTAAAAGGCCATCTTTATAGGTGGCCTTTTTTTATCAACTTAGTTTGAGACATGATGATGAATATTTCTGAATTTTTTGGTTTTGTATTTGGTTACATTGCTCATAACCCCTTTGTATTTTTGTTTTTAGCCATTGCGATTGGTTACCCGCTTGGAAAGGTATCAATCAAAGGAATATCTTTAGGCTCCACCGCTGGAACGCTAGTGGCTGGTGTGGCTATCGCGTTAACCGCTTTCTCTGTTTATGGTCTTAAGATTGAAGAGCCTGGATTGGTATCTGATATTTTCCTGATGATGTTTATGTATGCAATTGGCATGAAAGTCGGTCCGCAGTTTTTCTCTGGGCTGGCAAGAGGCGGGTTGGATTTTGTCGTTATTGGTTTAATTGTTGTATTTAGTAATTTTCTTATCGTGTATTTTGGCGCGAAATTACTCGACTTAGCACCGGGCTATGCTGCTGGAATTATATCGGGAAGCTACACGGTAACAGCGGTAATGGGCGTTGCACAATCGGCAATATCCTCAGGCGCATTTAAAGCACCTGCAGGCATGACCCTAGATCAAGTTAGCGCAAATATTGCCGCGGGCTATGCCATTAGTTACATCTTATCTAGTGTATTTATTATTTTATTAATTAAGTATTTACCTGCAATGTTTGGCATTGACCCGGTTAAAGCGGGTAAAGACGCTGAGGCAGAGTTTGGCGTGGGTGATGACATTGAAGCACTGCCAAGTACTAATGGTTTTTCAAATATTGGTGTATTGCCTTTAGACATTAGGGCTTACAAAGTCGAGCATCAAGAGCTAGTAGGGCAGAGCATTGAATCACTATTTCAGCGTTTTCCTCATACCGCTATCTTAAAAGTCGTGCGCGGTGATGATGTTTTTGATGCGGCTGACAACCCTAAGTTGCAGTTGGGGGATGTGATTGGTACGCGGGGCGATTATCATGTTTTGATTGACGATGCGGCTTTTGTTGGCGAAGAAGTGGATGAGCCTAGGGCGCGAAATGTCGATATTGAAGTGGCTGATATCCATCTTGGTAAATCGGATTTCAGCGGTAAAAGTATTAATGAAATCAGTGAAAAAGTGGGTTTTGGTGTTTACATTAAAGCCTTATTTCGTCAAGGGCATCAGTTACCTGTGACCGGGCAAGCCGTAGTCGAAGTAGGCGATGTGCTGCGCGTTGCAGGATCTGACTGGTGCGTGCAACAAGTGGCTAAAAAGTTAAATAGCACACCGATTGTGGAAAGCACATTAACCGAAACATTCTATCTGGCACTGTCACTATTGATTGGTTATATATGCGGCCACTTTAGTGTCACTTTAGGCGGTATTCCTTTTGCATTAGGTACGTCGGCAGGCTGTATGCTAACCGGTATTATTTTCTCTTTCTTAAGAACGCGTAACCCAACCTTTGGTGGCCCCATGAGTGAGGGGGCAAGAAGCTTTCTACAAGACATTGGTTTAAGTCTCTTTGTTGCAGTACTTGCTGCCACTGTGGGGCCTAAAATCTTAGCTTCATTCCAAGGCATTGTAGTGATAAAAATAGCGGCGCTAGGGTTAACGGCTGCGCTTGTTCCTCCTTTGTTAGCTTGGATATATGGCTTGTATTTCCGCAAGATGAATCCGGCTATATTGGCGGGTGCATGTGCTGGCGGGCGTAATAGCACCCCAGCAATGAAAGGTGCGCAAGATGTTTGTCAAAGTGACATGCCAGCGGTCGGCTATCCTGTCCCTTATGCACTGACGTCGATGATCGTGCTGGTACTGGGTTACTTAACTATGGTGATTTAACTTAAGCAATCATGACTAATATCGAGTAGTTCTCAATAGTCATGATTGATGGATACCCATGGCCAATATGGTATGGGTATCCGCTTTCCCCTGTATTACCGCTAGAATATTTTACTGACAATCTCTTTCGTTCACTACTATTCAGTCGTGGTGATTTTCTGCTTTATCAGTGCTTTTTATTTGAATGATGAGCGCAATTAAATTCTAGTCTTGCTCACAAATTCTCTCTTTTTAATCAGTTTCTCTTGAATATTTAATCTAATAAGCATACTCTTGCGTCAAGTTTAAACTAAAGTTTGGTATCCAAACAAATGTTTGTTTGGCCGTGTCGACTGGATAATAATAATGACAGAACGCGAACTCGAGATACTATCACTACTTAAACAAGACCCACTGATCCCTCAGCAAAGTATTGCAGATCAGCTAGGCATTAGTCGTTCAGCTGTGGCTGGACATATAATGAATTTGACCCATAAAGGCGTGATTAAAGGTAAAGGTTATATCCTAGCCGAATCTCGCTATGCCATCGTGATCGGTGGTGCCAATATGGATATTCTTGGCCGTCCCCTTAATACCCTACAGGTTGGTGACTCAAACCCTGGTAGTGTTAGCTGTTCTCCAGGTGGTGTTGGTCGAAATATTGCAGAAAATCTCGCCAGACTTGGTTCAGACACTCATCTTATCAGTGCTCTAGGTAAAGACACCTATGGACAAATGATCATGAGCCAGTGCCAACAAGCTGGCATTGATATGAAAGCCTGTATCCACCTTGATGAGTTTGCAACCTCTACCTACTTGTCTGTGCTTGATGGCGATAGCGATATGCATGTTGCTATTAATGATATGGCCATTCTAGATAGACTCAGCGTTGCAGTACTTAGAAGCCATGAAGAAGTATTAAGACGAGCAGATCTGATAGTCGTCGATGCTAACCTTTCAGCTGAATCACTAGAATATATTTTAAGTAACTTCTCAGACAGACCTATTTTTGTCGACACAGTGTCATGTGCTAAAGCGAAAAAAATCGCACCATTCCTAAGTTCAATTCACACTCTAAAGCCAAACTTAAAAGAAGCTGAGCAATTATCAGGGATCAGTATCAGTCATTATGACGAACTGCCTGAGCTTGCTAACTGGTTCCATAAGCAAGGTGTTAAGCGCATTTTCTTGAGCTTGGGAAGTGATGGTGTGTTTTACAGTGATGATGGATCTCAGGCATTAGTACCCGCTATTCCAGTTGCGATGGTAAATGCAAATGGCGCAGGCGATGCTTATCTTGCGGGCTTAGCTCATGGCTGGATCCAAGAATGGAATACCGAAGAATCAAATAAATTTGCTATGGGAGCCGCGGTTGTTGCCTTGTCTCACTTAGCCACAATCAACCCTAATATGTCAGAAATCACCGTTAAGCGTGTTATCAAGGAGTCGTTATGTTAGAGCAGTACCTAGATATTAATCCTGAAGTTGCAGCAGCATTAGCAGCAGGTAAGCCAGTCGTTGCATTGGAATCGACCATTATTTCTCACGGTATGCCTTATCCGCAAAACGTAGAAACGGCGCTTAAAGTAGAACAAATTATTCGTGACAACGGTGCAGTACCAGCAACAATCGCAATCTTAAAAGGTCGCTTAAAAGTGGGTATGACTCACGAAGAGATTGAATATTTAGGTAAAGCAGGTCTTGACGTTATTAAGACTAGCCGCCGTGATATTCCATTTATTGTTGCTAAAGGTGTTGATGGCGCAACGACTGTTGCATCAACCATGATTTTAGCACAAATGGCAGGTATTAAAGTGTTTGCAACGGGCGGTATTGGTGGGGTTCACCGCGGTGCACAGCAAACTTTTGATATTTCAGCTGACTTGCAAGAATTAGCTAATACTGATGTAACAGTCGTTTGTGCGGGCGCTAAATCAATTCTAGATATCGGCTTAACGCTAGAGTACCTAGAAACTCAAGGTGTACCAGTTATCGGTTACCAAACTAGCACACTACCAGCATTCTATACCCGTGAGAGCGAGTTTGGTGTTGATTATCAACTTGATACGCCAGCGCAAATTGCTGCAGCAATGAAAGCTAAGTGGGATATGGATCTAAAAGGCGGCATCGTCGTTGCTAACCCAATCCCTGAAGCGCACCAGTTAGATCGTGCGATGATCGATCAAGTGATTGCTGACGCAGTTGCAGAAATGGACAGCAAAGGCATTTTTGGTAAGGCCTCTACGCCATTCCTATTGGCAAAAGTTGCTGAAACCACTAAAGGCGTGAGCTTAGCGGCAAACATTGAACTTGTGTTCAATAACGCAAAGCTTGCTGCTAACATTGCGGTTGAATACGCAAAGTAAGTTATTGCTTTAATATAAAGTAAAAAAGGGGAGCTAAATAGCTCCCCTTTTTATTTTACTTGCAGTAAAACTAAATTAGTTTTGTACGATGGTTGCCATATTGCCGTAACCACCCGTTTGGGTAATGGTAGCTGTATCGGCTAGACCATTCTGAGTGATAGATGCTGAGTTAAGCGCTACTGCAGTACCAACACCATCTTGGTTAATTGTTGCAGTATTACCATCACCAACTTGTAGTACAGTTGCTTCGTTATATGCACCACCAAGTTGATAAACGAAAGCATCGTTATCAGCGCCAGTTTGGTCGATATCTGCTGCACCAAACTCACCAAATTGCTGCACATTAGCTACGTTTAATGTGTTGCTTTGCATCACATCAGCAGTGTTTTCTAAACCTGATTGAGTCACTGTTGCATCTAACTCAACGCCTGTTTGGTTAACGGTTGCTGATCCACCGATAGTATCTGTTTGGTTTACTAGCGCAGTTAGCACTGAGCCAGATTGATTTACGATAACAGATGACGCATTTACGCCTGATTGGTTAACTGTAATAACTGAATCAGCAGCTTCGTTTTGATATGCCGTTACGTTACCCGCTTCACTTGCATTGACCTGGTTAACAGTCACTGAAGAGTTATCTGATTCACTCTCTTGGTCGATATCAACAATATTGTTGTTTCCATCTTGGGTGACCGTCGCTGTAGCCATATAAGACGTATCTTGATTGATATTAACGTTGTTTAAGTTGCCTACAGAGGTAATTGATGCAGATGCTGGTTCATGAGCACCAAATCCGTATTGACGGATAACAGTCGTATTGCTGTCACCAGTAGCAGAGATAAACGCAGTGCTGTCATCTACATGCTCTTGGTTTACCGAACCCGTGTTACCAGAACCATTTTGGCTAACCGTTATGGTTGAGTCAAATGCATGGTCTTGAAAAACCGTCATTGAGTTATTGCTGCCATTTTGGCTTACGTCTGCATTTGAACGGTCTGCATTACCTGTTTGAGTGGCGGTAATAGAGTTGTTGGTGCCGTTTGTCTGGCTTGCAATAATTGAAGAATTCGAACGGTTGTTTTGCACAGTCGTAATTGTTGAATTATCTGAATTGGTTTGCGATGCAATGACTGAAGCTCTATTTGTAGATTGAGTGACGCTAATGCTTGAATCAAATGAGTTATCAGTCTGGTCAACATCTGCAACGTTACGATTACCACTTTGCATTACTGTTGCTAGCGCATCAGTAGAAACATCTTGGTTAGTTGAAGCAGTGTTATTTGCACCATTTTGAGTAATGGTTGCACCTGCAGGGTTGTGAATACCAAAACCATATTGGCGAATATCAGCGGCGTTAGTATCACCAGTTTGGCTCACTTCTGCATTACTGTCATTAACGTGCAGTTGGTTAACTGTTGCGCCGTTATTGGTTCCATCTTGAGTTACGGTAGCTTCACTTCTGAAGTTGTGGTCTTGTGTTACAGAGGCTGTGTTCGGGCCTAAACCTGATTGCGTAACTGTAACTGTTGAGTCTTCACTATTACCAACCTGGTTGATTGTTGCAGTTTGGTTTGAACCTGATTGTATAGCTGTGGTGGTGTTTCTGTAACCTTGCTGAGTAACCGTCGCTGCTTGGCTTGCACCAGATTGTGTCGCAGCAGCTTTATTGCCATCACCATTTTGATATATTGTAGCTAGTTGACCTGTATCCGATTGTGTAACCGTTGCGTCATTACCAAGCCCCTGCTGCTCTACATCTGCATTATGGCCTGTACCAGACTGATCTGTGCTGGCAATGTTTGAGGTACCGTTTTGAGCAACTGTTGCTATTTGGTCTGCACCTGATTGCAGCACAGTTCCATTGTTGCTGTCGCCAGTTTGAGTTGTATTTGCTAGCTGGTTATCACCAGACTGAGTCGTCGCAGCGACATTAGAGTTGCCATTTTGGTCAATAGTTGCATCGTTAGCTAGTGCTAACGCTGGGTTTAAAGCAATCGCAACAGCGGCAGCAATCGGAAGTAACTTTCTCATTCGTAATATCCTTTTTACATTAAATTTAACGTGCAGGGTTATTGGTCGATCTTCGATGCATTCATACGAATGCTTAGTCATACATACAGCTGGTTAGTGTGAGTAACCAAGCATTGAAATCTTATTTATTAACCTAGCGGTGTGGTTTAAAGCCAAGACACCCTTGCTATTGCAGGATTGTCATTTGTCCACTTTATGGTTAATTGAACGCGAGAAATTATGGAGGGAGAGGTTTTTTATAGCGTCCAGCATTGGTATTAAAGCTAAGACTCTTAGCTACTACTAGTATCTTTTTACCTAGTAGGTTTGGCTATTTTTTAGCTGACACAGCTTGCCATTTATTCTTGTTTATTAATGGTTTACGAGTTTTTCTGTGCTTAAATATTGTTAATCGGCGATAGTTTGTCGCTGCAACTATTGTTTTACGTCTGTGAGGCGTAAAAAATAAACTAGGAATGATTAGGCGACGCTCATGTATAGGCGTGAAAATTCAAAATAAAAGACAATAATAGGGATGATTATTGCTGAGATTACCTCTATGATAGTGTTGCTTTATTGTTAATTAAGTCATTATTTTTATGGGTTAAGTATTGTGATAAATCATCATTTGATACCGGTTAAACTTGATAATAATTTGCCGTCATACTGTCATTATTTTAATTGAGGGATGATCAATAATCATGGAAGTTCAGTTAATAGAAATAGAAGATTTTGTCTCGTTTACCTTAGCTATTATTGCGCTATTTATTGGTAAAAACATCATATCTCGTTATGAATTACTTAGAAAATACAGTATCCCTGAACCAGTTGTTGGCGGATTTGCTTGTGCAGCGATTGTCGGTATTCTTTATTATGCGTTCGATATTCAAATCGAATTCAACTTGGCCGTTCGCGATACCTTGTTACTGTATTTTTTTGCCGGTATTGGTTTAAAGGCTGACTTTGCCACTTTGATTAAAGGCGGCAAACCACTACTTATTCTTATTTTGTTAGCCAGTGTGTTTATTTTTCTACAGAACTTTACCGGTGTTACCATCGCGTCGTTATTTGGACTCGACCCTAAAGCGGGGCTAATGTCTGGCTCTATTTCACTAATAGGTGGTGTTGGCACCGCGATGGCGTGGACGCCGACGTTTGTTGAGGAACTTGGAATTGCTAATGCCAATGAACTGGGGATAGCATCCAATACATTAGGTTTAATTTCTGCTTGTGTAATTGGTGGCCCCATTGCTGCTTATTTGATGAAGCGTCATCAAGTTAAGGCTAACCAAGACGAAGAATTGGATATTGGTACTAGCCATCAGGCCAGTTCATCGCACATTAAAGTCGATTACTTTGGAGTATTACGGGCTTGGTTATGGTTAAACGTCACGCTTATTATCGGTTACTTTATTGATATTGCTCTGCAAGGTGCCGGTTTAAAGTTGCCACTTTTTGTGGCTTGTTTACTCGCAGGTATTATCGTTGGTAATACTGGGCGAGCTGTTCTTAATCGCCGTAAAGTTAAAGATAGAGCTTACTTGGATGATGCTGGTCAAGGCTTGTCGCTTATTCAAGATATTTGCTTAGGTATGTTCTTAACTATGGCATTAATGAGCTTGAAGATATGGGAGCTTGAGGGAAGCTTGCTTTATATTTCGGTCATTATGTTGGTGCAAGTGACGCTTTCAGTGCTGTTTACCATCTTTGTGGTGTTTAGGATGATGGGCAAAGATTATGAAGCTGCAGTTATTTGCTCGGGTTTCGGTGGGGTCACACTGGGATCTACTGCAACTGCGATTGTTAATATGACGGCGGTGACTCAGCAGTATGGTGCAGCCCATAGAGCCTTTATTATTGTGCCGCTAGTCTGTGGCTTCTTTATCGATATTATCAATGCGATGATCATTAACTTATTTGTCTATTTTTAACTTCTCTTTTTAGTACTAACTTTTAAGCTTAATAGGCAATAGTGGTGAGTAGAAGGGAGCATAGGCTCCCTTTTTATTTAGGTGAAAAGAATTAAATAAAATAGTGTGAACCTTTTCAGCTGTAGTATCGTCTTTATTAAAAACAACCTTGGGAGAGCCTTATTAGCATACAACAAGCACAAGTTGAGCTATGGGTGTTGGAGGCGCAATCTGGCGATAGCAAAGCATTTTCTGAACTGTGCCAACACTTTTACCCTAGTGCTATTAGTTTTTCGATCAAACTCTGTGGCGACATTCATCTTGCAGAAGATGCGGTACAAAGTGCTTTGCTGAAGTTATCAAAGACGATAAGCAAGCTGCGAGATCCTGCCGCAATAAATGCTTGGGTATTTAAACTAGTGCGCTGGCAAGTGCTAGATATGCTTAAGCAACAAAATCGCTATCGCTCGATGGAGGGTACTGAGCCACTTTATAGTGAAGATAAGTATCAAGATCATGATTTAGCCATTGCTATTGCCGCGTTGCCAGATATCGAGGGTCAAGTTATTTGTTTATTTTACTTGGCGCAGTTGGATCTCAATGAGGTTGCTGCAGTGCTGGAAATCCCAACGGGTACAGTAAAGTCGAGACTATTTCGCGCAAGAGAGCGCCTAAAACAAGCGTTACAACCATTAGATTAGGAGCCGCTATGGATATTGATAACAAAATTCGTCAGCAATTAACTAAAGAGTCAGATACGATTAATCAAAAAATCAAACATGATCCTAGCCTATTCGCAATGTTAGGCGATGCCTATAAGGGGCGGTTAGGAACTTGGTTAGTATTAATGAGTATTATTGCCATATTTTTGAGCCTTTTGATGCTGTGGTCTGGCTACCAGTTCTTTTTTGTGGCTGAAAATCCTGCAGTACTCATTAAGTGGGGGGTGACATTACTGCTGGCCAGTATGATGCAAATTGCGATCAAGATGTGGATCTATAACGAGATGAACCGAAATTCGACTGCGCGGGAAATAAAGCGATTAGAGTTAGTGATTGCCAAGCTTCAATAGTGATAGATCTTGAGTTGCTGGATAGATTCAATGCATAAGCTATTCGAATTTACGGCAGCTTAAGTGTTTATAAGCTGCCACACAGTAATTGATTTTACAAAAGCTCTGCAACAATTTGCTTTAGTAAGAATGTTTCGCGTTCAATAGATAGCCCTTTTTTAGGACTGTTAGCTATAGTGTGCTCATTATGAGCGATAGCTTGATGGATATTGATCCACACAGGTGTCATACCATTTTGGATTTCATGGGCTTCTAGCCGAGTTTCACCCAGTTCTGCATGAATGTCGCAGACAAAGCAGAATGACTCCATATGCATCACATTGATATTGTCTTTGTACCACGGGCGAAACTCTTCATAGCGGCCAAATTCACTAATAACTTCAATGTTCTGTGCGCCGGTTTCTTCTTCTAGTTCACGAATAAGCCCGCTGCGAATATTTTCGCCTGTATCAATCCCACCGCCAGGAATACTGTAATCATGGTAGCGTTCAGTGTAGAGCATTAAGATCTCTTCACCTTTTAAGATAATCCCGCGAGCAGCTTGGCGATGAAAGCTAGTGCTACGTAATTGCTCGTCATTTAGGTGATTAATATCGCTATGAACGGTAGATTTTAACAGACGCATTAATAACTCTTTTTGGCTGATTTATTCGAAAGAGGGCGAGTATAGCGCTTATTGGTAGTCAATTTTAGTCCAAGGCATTAATCGTTGGCTTGATAGAACTAATTATTGAGTAATGCTTGATAGTCTTTAATAATCCGCTTAAGTATGGTGATTTCCCCTTTGTTTGAGAGGGATTGGCTAATGTTTGAGTTGACTAAACCTTGCTCGATCCGTTGATAGTGATTAAGCAAACTTTGTAGATAGGCTTTATCTATATCACGGCTAAAGTCCCACATTGCGCTGCCAACAAGGCTCACTGGCTCATTTGGCACATCAGTATTTTCAGGCAGCTGCGGAGATTTAATTAGATGGATAATTTCGTAAAAGCGTTTATTTTCCTGAAGCAAATGTTCGCTGAGAAGTCCCATACCTAAGTCCTGCATTGCTTGGCGTACTTTATAGGTGTGGTGCACGGGGCAAATAATAAACTCAAGAGTATGATTAGGATGACGGGCAATGATCTCTGCGACTAAGCTAATCGTCAGATCGCCACCCACTCCAGCGATAATTATCAGTTGTGACTCAGAAATCGGTGCCAGTTGAATCTTACCAACATCAGCGCAGTGTATCTGCCACACGCTATTGTGTTGATTAACATTTTGATTTGAGCTTATTTGTACTGTTGAGCCTGTAACTGGATAAAAACGAGTTAGTTTTTGCTCTATTTCGTGCATGAGTTCTGGCACAACATCAACAAAGTGGATAGCCTTGGCAGCATTACGTTTAAGCAAGGCTGCGCCCAATAGCCCATGATCACAACAACAATCCCAAATATGCTCATATTGGTCGTGAATCATGTTGTTAATGTACTTTAGGCGCTGGCTAATCTTCAAGGTTGTACTCAATCATGGGTAAAGTAGGCGGCTATTTTACGTGATGCTATAGGTGCCGAGTCAATAGCGATTCATGCAATAGTTAGCCTGTATTGAATGAGTCGTTAAGGGTTAATAATGACAATTACTGAAAAGTTATAGTTAAGACGTTAGCATCTCAGCATTTGATACTACAATGACGCGTTGGATTGAGGCATTGTCAGGATCTTGAGCACTAATGGCATAAGCTAGTATTGAGGCTGCAACTTGCTCAGCTTCAATTGGGCGATATTTATGTAATGGCCCAATAAAAAGTGGCGAGATAAGACTAAACAACCCTTTCCCCGCATCTTCTAATATGCGATTTTCCCCGCGCTTACCTAGCAATAAACTGGGTTGAAACAGCCATAGTCGCTTGGGTGATGATGCTTGCTGACTCTTGGCTAACAAGTCGATTAGTTCATTCTGAGCTTCGCCTTTAACACGATTATAAAAGGCTTTTGACTGACTATTGGCGCCTAATGCGGTGATCACAAAATTAGCGTTTGCTTGGCATCTTGTTATAAATTCAATGCAGGCTGTTTTATCTACAGCAATAAAGGCTTGCTGGCTACCAGCTTGTTTGATGGTTGTGCCGAGGCAACAAAAAGCATGATCTATGTTAAATGGCAGCGCTAGCGTTGGTAGTTGACTTAACTGGCATTGTATAAAAGTGACTTTTGTTGCTGCAGTTTCCTGATACTGCGGCAGTTTTCTACCAACGAGTAAAATGTGTTCGTAGCAGCCACTGTCGATAAGTTTTTGCAGTAATAGCTGGCCAATGAGTCCTGTAGCGCCGATAAGTGCCGCGTTCATAGTGTTCTCTAATTAATGCCTTTTAGTAGCTTAAGTGTAGAGAGCTAAAAGTGGGAAGCAAATACTTTTATATTGTTATTGTGACTATAAGTTGTCGATTTTAGTCAAAGCTCACTAACAAAAAGGCCTGAATGACAGGCCTTTTTTGCATATAATCTAATAATCTATTTGTGACTAGCGGTTAGCTTAGCAATTTCAATTAGTGTTTGCGTAGCTTGCTCCATTGACTCTAAACAAGCATATTCATGCTTACCGTGGAAGTTATGGCCACCAGTAAATAGATTTGGGCATGGCAGCCCCATGTAAGATAAACGCGAACCGTCTGTACCACCACGAATTGGCTTTACAATTGGTTCGATATTTAAGTTTTGCATCGCTTGCTTAGCAATGTCGATAATATGTGGGTGTGGCAATACTTGTTGCTTCATATTTAAATATGAGTCTTGAATATCAATGCTTAACTGGCCAATAGTCAATTCCGCATTATATTTTTCAACAAGATCCGTTAGCCAGCGCTTTCTTTGCTGGAATAGTTCTAAATCAAAATCGCGAATGATATAGCTAAGTGTCGCCTTTTCCGTCACGCCTTCCATGCTCATTAAGTGAAAAAATCCGTCGTAATCTTGACTGCATTCAGGGGTGTCTTTTAGTGGCATTTTAGCGTGGAATCGGGCCGCAATGGTTTGAGCGTTAACCATAACGCCATAGGCTGTACCTGGATGGCAGTTATTGCCAGTCGCGGTGATCACTGCTGTAGCGGCGTTAAAGTTTTCATATTCAAGCTCACCAACTTGACCACCATCGACGGTATAAGCCCATTGTGCGCTAAACCCTTCAACGTCAAAGTGGTCCGCGCCGCGACCAATTTCTTCATCTGGGGTGAAGCATAAACGAATTTTACCGTGGGGGATCTCTGGGTGCTGCATCAAGTAGTAAAGCGCTGTTACAATTTCAGCAATCCCAGCTTTGTCATCACCGCCAAGTAAACTTTTGCCGTCGGTGGTGATTAAAGTTTTGCCAATATAAGCATTTAGGCTGGTAAACTGTGTTGGAGAAAGCACCTCTTCAAGGCCTAACTGAATATCTTTGCCGTTATAGTTTTCAATAATTTGTGGGTGTACATTTTCGCCACTGTAATCTGGCGCCGTATCTAAATGCGCAATAAAACCAATGCAAGGTGCATCGGCAACATTTGCTGCAACAGTTGCGGTTAAGTAACCTTTATCTGACAATTGTACTTCTTCAAATCCTAAGCTTATTAGCTCTTGGCGAAGATGTTGAGCAAATTTAAATTGGTTGTCAGTGCTAGGTACGCTTTGGCTTTGGCTGTCAGATTGGGTGTTGAAACTGACGTAGCTTAAGAACCGTTCAAGTATCTGTTGCTTCATAATCGTATTTTCTAAAATAGCAAAAAGTGACCAGAGTCTAACAAGTCAAAACCTCAATTCATTAGATATTGATCAAGTTTTTCTAAATGGCCACAGATTTCTTCTAGGTGCCTCTAGGGGAAACTTTCGAAACTAAACCTAAGTATTTTGCGCTTAGCTAACGATAAATCGATTTGTTTTTACATTTAAACAATGCGTTGAGTTTCTTATTTACTGTTAGCCATTCAGGTTTAAGGTTACTCTGGCAATATAAGTTTGGTTTTATTGTGCAATCATTATTTTTAGCAGATCCGAGAGATAAAAATGGATATAGGTTGGTTACAGTTGGGGTTATTCATGTTGGTACTATTGGTGCCAATGGCAATAGGCCGATATTTTCAGCTGCAACTGACTCGTGACATGACTTGGGCTGTTGTTCGTATGACCCTGCAGTTAGTGCTAGTGGGCTTATATCTACAATATTTGTTTGAGTTAGATAATATTTGGATCAATTTTGCTTGGTTATTGTTGATGGTACTAGTGGGCAGTAGCGCGATTATTACTAAAGCCAAATTACCTAGAAAGGTGCTCTATTTCCCTGTGTTTAGTGGCTTAATTTTAGGTTTAGTCCCTGTACTTTGGCTTATGATTGTTTACCTGTTGTCACCAGAGCCTTTATACACTGCACAATACCTAATTCCGACGGCAGGCATGTTACTTGGCAATTGTTTGAGTGGCAACATTGTCGCTTTGCAGCGACTTTTTGGGGCTTTTAACGATAGGAAAGCCGAGTACCATGGTGCATTAGCATTAGGCGCAACAGCAAACCAAGCGAGCCTGCCTTTTTTACAAACCGCAATGCAGCAAGCTTTTGCACCAATACTGGCGTCGATGGCAACAATGGGTCTAGTGACTTTACCTGGCATGATGACTGGACAAATCCTGGGGGGAGTCGATCCGCTTATCGCCATTAAATACCAGTTGGTTATTTCGGTTGCTATCTTTGTGACGTTAGTGGTCTCTGTCGCAGCGACATTGGTCTTGTGTGTTCGCCGGGCTATCACTTCTACAGGGCGAGTCAAAATCGCTTATGAACAAAACTCCGATTAAATCATTTGACTCCTAATTTGTGCTAACAAGTTAAAAAAAATCAACTAATCTTGATAGTTGTAGCGCTTGTGATTCTTTTATACCGACTTGGTTAAGTATCGTGCCAGGTATTTATTCCACAGCGCCTAATACTCAATAGGGGAAATGGATAGCCTATGTTTAAGTCATTTATTATTGCGTTAGTTTTGTTTATTTTGGGGTCGAGTTACACGGTTGCTGAAGAGTGGCAGTTTGAGATCTCTCCATATCTTTGGGCGGTGAGTCAGCAAGGGCAGACTGGCTATGTAGACAGAAATAATCAGTCAGTCATTGTTGATATCGATATGTCGTTTAGTGAGATTTTTGACAATTTAGATGGTGCAGCATTAGTTAATTTACAAGCACGTAAAGGTAACTGGGAGCTGTGGTTAGATCTGGTATATATGAGACTTGAGTATGACGCCGAAGTTGATAATGCATCTGCTAAGTTAACTGCCAAACAAAAGTTACTGGATTTAGTTAGTGCCTATCGTTTTTCCGAACAGGGCAATATGCAATGGTACAGCTTTGTTGGCGTTAGGTTTGTTGACGTCAACAATAAACTTGATGTTCGTATTATTGATCAACAAAGAACGCCTAGCTTTGGTGATGACTGGATAGACCCAATGTTTGGTTTGAAAAACCAGTGGGCTATCAATGAGACATTTTATCTTAATAGTCGTGCTGAGTTAGCAGGCTTTGGCGTCGGAAGCCAGCTTTCTTGGGCGTTAAACTTTACCTTGAATCAGAGTTTGTCTGAAAACTGGGATCTAAAGTATAGCTTTAGGTATTTAGATATTGATTACGATGAAGATGACTTTTTGTTTGATATGGCATCAAGTGGTTTTGGTGTGGGAGTAACCTATCAGTTTTAATATACGCACTGTTCAGGGGGTAATCGATAAATAAAAATGGCTGCAAACCTAAGTTAGCAGCCATTTAATAGACTTGGTAAAAAGCAGGTGTTTAAACCACTAACTCCATATCAAGTTCGATGTCTGTACAGCCTTTTTTGCAGCAAATACCCGATACACTATCTTCTTGGCCTTTAGTTGGCAGCTTCATTGAAAGTGCTTGGTTACATACAGGGCAGAGAACGGTATTACCTTTAAAAACTCTTTTGATTAAGTTTTTTTGCTCGATAAAAGATTTTGCTGTGGTGTCATTAATCACCGAGAAATCCATCTTTGCCATAGTGTTTTTTATTGCCTTTGTATTTGCTCTGCACAACGGAGGTTGCACCTTAATAGCGTGAGTATATCTAGGCTTTCGATGGTAATAAAGCCTTAGTATCGGGTTTGCTGCGATAATTTGATTTGAGTAAATCAGTGCTTTGGGCTGAGGTTTTACAATTGAGGCAAGCTAACTCTCTGAGTATACTAGCGCATCCAGACTTTCTGCCGATATTGCCCAAGTGCAAGAGTGAAATAATATGAGCGAAAAAAATCCTGCTAGCCCGCTAGATAGCGCCCCGGAAGAGGTTAAGCTTGCGGTTGATCTTATTTTTTTGCTAGAGAGTAATAAGATTGATGTTGATGTGGCACTAGCAGCGTTAGAAATTGTTAAACAAGACTTACAAGCCAAGCGTTAACTTAGCGCGAAAAGTGAACGCTTAGCCATTTTATTTTGTGTCTGCGGTGAGACTTAGTGTTAATCCTGTCTCAACTTGCAGCAACGTTATTGAACTTTATAGTTGGTTTTTTATTATGGAATCAAGCACGACCATCTCGCTACTCGACCTTGTTGCGCCATTTTGCTTTATCGTGAGTTGGGTCGGTTATACCTATTTTGCCAAACGTAAAGCCAAAACAACTAACTGCATTGCCCGCTGTTTGCATCAACATCGGATCCACTGGATGCATGAGCTCATTGGGCGTGAGGTGAGAGTTGGTGAGGCGGCATTGTTAGCTAACCTTGAGCGTAATATTGCCTTTTTTGCGTCAACAACTTTACTGGTATTAGCTGGTGTACTAACACTCTTTGCTCAAGTGGAACGTTTAGAGGCTGTGATAGCAACGATTCCCTTTGCTGCTGAGCCGAACCATGCGCTAGTTCAAGTCAAATTAGGTATGTTGACCTTTATTTTTATCATGGCGTTTTTCCAGTTTACCTGGTCGATGCGTCAATATGGATTTTTGAACGTCATGGTTGGCGCTGCGCCAGTAGATAAAGAAGGTAAGAATGAGAATCTGCGCCGTTATGCTAAGCAAATGGCTACAGTGCAAGATCAAGCGACTCATTCTTATAACTATGGTTTGCGTTCATATTACTTCTCTATGGCGGCTCTATGCTGGTTCTTCCACCCAATAGCCTTTATCGCAGCGAGCATTTTTGTGGTTGTGACACTGTATCGTCGCGAGTTTAAGTCCAAAGCCGTTATTGCTATTACTAAAGGGCAAGAGCTACTAAGAGCTGAGAGAGAGAATAAGTTTAAACCTGCAGATGAATAGGGGGCTAAGTTAATAATTAGCCAAATGAAACAGTAGTCTGAATAGTTATAGCTCTCGCTCAGCGAGAGCACGCTTATACACAGCACCGTCGTGATAGCATCGGAGCAACATTTTTGTAGTTACTTTTATTTTTAGCTACTTAGCCACTAGTCATAAATTGCTTAAATATCGATTTTACATCAACTTGTGCATTAAGCTTTGAGGCTAATAAATACATGCCAGCCAGTTTTCGGTGAATAAAAATGGCATCGACTGGCGGAGTATGCCATTTATCGGCTTCTGAGCTCATTGCCATTCCTGCAGCTTTGATCCGTTGGGCTAAATTACTGCTGCCAAAGTCATACTCAGTTTCACCTCTTAGTGGTTCACAGGCCTGATAAAAAATATCCACGATAAGTGCTTTTTGTTGCGCATCTATTGCGTCTCTAAAAAATCCAATCTCCTGCGCAGCTGCCGCCATCTTTTCACGGTCATTATCAATAGCGGCCTGCATCAATTGTTTATATTGTTGGGATAATGGTTTTGGGATCTCACGAGTTGCGCCAAAGTCGAGCAAAACGATTTTTCGAGAATTAGTTTGGTACTGAAAATTGGCAAAATTAGGATCGGACTGGATCAGATTGAATTCAAATAATTCCCTAAAGAAAAGCAGCAGCATTTTACTGGCAATTGCGTTACGGCTGCCTTGGCTTAAGTATTCTGCGGACTCAATATTTTCACCTTCAACATATTCCATAACGAGAAGGTCTTCGGTACATAGATGCTCAATAGGGCTTGGCAGAATGAAGGATTCATCATCACTTAGTAACGTTTGATATCGCTTAAGCATGTTGAGCTCAATTCGATAATCTGCTTCAGTGTGTAACTGTTTTTTGGCTTCAGAGAGTAATCGATCGAATTGCACATTCTTGGGAATTAATTGCGAAACACGCAACAAGGTCGCGACATTATCAATATCACTGTCGATGCTATTACGGATCCCCGGGTACTGCACTTTCACTGCCAGCTCCGTACCATTGGCTAAAGTGGCTTTATGAACCTGACCAATTGAGGCTGCCGCAAAAGGACGCAGCTCAAAGTGAGCAAAGGGTGATAACCAATCTTCACCCCAATTACGCTTGAGGATCTCAATGAGCTGTTTGTGGGGCATGGTTTTAGCGTCAGCACGTAGTCTAGCCAGTAGCTCACTCAGCTCTTTTGGCATTAATTCGCCAGAGTCCATAGACAGCATTTGGCCTACTTTCATCGCCGCGCCGCGCATTTGCGCTAATTTGTCTGCTACATGAGAAATATTTTTTGGAGTGAGTACTAAATCTTGTAATTTAGGAGACTGTCCCTGACTTAGTTTCTTCGCACCTTCAAGCATGATGTTTCCCGCTAAGCGGGAGGCCAATCCGCCTAGAGATGAAAAGCGTGATAAGCGGCTTGTTGGTACCTTAGCGGTTTGAGATTTATTCATTTTTAGGCCTTCTCAATAAAACAGCTTGATATTATTAATGTCTAAAATCATCTGCTTTTTCAATACGCTAAAAAACTGATATGGATCAGTGCTGAATCAGATTTAGCTGCCGAGACGATAAGGATACAACTTTATATGCACAAGAGAATCCTATAGTATTGCCGGCTATTTTTCATCTGAGCTAGGGTTTAGGTTTTGCATACTATTGAGCAGTTACAGTCAGGAGAGTTGGCCGGTGTGAGCCAACTGTATTTGAAGCAAGGATTAAGCGAGTTTCCGTTAGAGATTATTGAGCTAGCAGATAGCTTAGAAGTGCTTGATTTGTCTGACAACCAGCTTATCGATTTGCCTGACAGTTTTGCTAAATTAGCCCAATTAAGAATTTTGTTTCTAACTAATAATTGCTTTGAGACTATCCCAGCAGTCTTAGCCATGTGCCCTAAGCTTGAGATGATTAGTTTTAAATCGAATAAGCTTCAGCAGATTGGTGAGCAAGTATTACCTGATAATACGCGTTGGTTAATTTTAACTGATAATCAGCTCACATCATTGCCTGAAGATATGGGGCGATTACATCGCTTACAAAAGCTTGCGCTAGCGGGCAATCGGTTATCTAAATTACCAGAGTCAATGGCGAATTGTCGCGCGTTAGAGCTGGCTAGATTGTCTGCCAATGCGCTGACTTCGCTACCTAACTGGTTGTTCCAAATGCCAAAACTAAGCTGGTTAGCCCTTGATGGCAACCCGCTAAATCAAGCTGCGAGTTATCAAGCTTTACCGAGTGATGAAGTCAACATGCCTTTGATCAACCTTGAGGATATAGAGTTCAAAGAAGTGATTGGTCAAGGTGCTTCAGGGGTGATTTATCGCGCTAAATGGATTAAGCAACCCAAAGAGCTCGAGGGCACAGATGCTTATATCGCGGTAAAGATTTTTAAAGGCGAAGTTACCAGCGACGGTTATCCTAAAGATGAGCTGCTTAACTGCTTACAAGCGGGGCAACACGATAATCTAATCAAGGTTGTTGCGCAGATAAATCAAACCGATACGCTAGGTTTAGTGATGGAGCTTATTCCGAGCCAATACGCTAACTTAGGCTTACCGCCGTCACTGCAAACTTGCACGCGTGATACTTTTACTGATGATTCGAGTTTTACATTAAATAGCATTTTAATGATGTTAAAACAGATGGCATCAGGCTTAAATCATTTGCACCGTCATCAGGTAAGCCATGGTGATATTTATGCTCACAATACAATGTACCAAGGCGCTGATGTGCTTTTTGGCGATTTTGGCGCAGCGACTAATTTGCAAAAGTTACCTTTGTTGCAAAGAGAAGCCATGCAAAGTATTGAAGTACGCGCATTAGGCTGCTTAATTGACGATTTGTTAGCGCATTGCTTACAAGCAGAATCAGCTTCGCAAGCTGTGTTAACCGAGCTGACAGCGTTGCGAGCTGCGTGTATGCAGCCAGATCTCACTTTACGACCGCGCTTTGATGAAATTGAAGTATTACTACAGCAGTATATCGAGCGAGTAGAAGCTGAGAAGACAGTTGCTTAAAGATTTGCGGTTGTCATTTATAGCAGTGCTTTATCAGTCATGTAATTGAGTCGGATATGAGTGAATGAGCCTTATATTTGATTAATGAAAACGCCATCAATAGTTAATTGATGGCGTTTTTTTATTTAGCCCAAACTCAACAATCAATAATTTAATCTTTTCTGTGACGATGCTGGCTCTGACTTTTGTTATGGCTGTTGTAGCCTTTGTTAGTAGGTTGATACCTATTTGCTCGTGATTGCGGGTTTGATTGCCGCTGTTTGCTTACCGTAGCTTTATGGCTTTGATGGTGGCGTTTGTCTGCTTGTTGATGCTCTCTTTTAGATTGGTAGCTTTTTAGCTGTGAATGAGCTTTCGAGCGCGCATGGTTTGTTACTGGCTTAGGGTTGTTCATACGCTCATGGCTGCTTATGCGCTCATGGCTGTTAACTCGCTCACGGCTGTTTATACGGTTCATCTTACGAACTACATCGTCTGCGCGATTTAGATCTCGGCGGTGCAGATTGGCTTTATACGAGTGCTTTGGCGAATAAGGCGTTCGCGCATGTTTGTTGTCACTCGCTCTATTTGGCTGGTGGCGATTATATTTATGCCTAAGTGCACCGCTGCTGTATGCCACGCCGCGTCTATGTTGTGGTTTATGTGCCCAGCGTTTGGCACCGTGACTGGTGACAATACGGCCGCGGTGACGATATTTATGCGAGTTATGGTGATGCACTACAACCACATGGCGCTTATGCCAATGAAATGCACTAAAGTAATAGTTAAAGCTAATGTGTACGCCGGCGCGCCAATAAAAATGGCCATAACTGGGTCTAACGTAACCTGGGTAAACCGCCCAATACACCGGCGGGTAGCGATACCAGCGCCAATAGCCGTAAACGGTTCTTGGGTCATAGTAGGGCACATAAACAATTTCTTTGCGTACCGGCTCAATAATGATCTGATTACTCACGCGAGTGACTTGCATGTTTTCCATCTGCTCAAGACTATTGGCATTGTCAGCCTCTTGTCTCAGGGTTTGAATACTGGCGAGCACTTGAGCTTCATCTTGTAAAAAGGCATCACCTAATGATTGAGTCCAATCAAGATCTTCACTGAGCTTTTGTAGTACATTCGGGAAGGCTATCAGCGCAACCACACTTGGGTCCCAATCTTTATTTTGGGCTTTATCGATTTGTTTTTGGGTCGATAAGTGCTGTTTCGACTGCTGCCAGCGATGAGCCTGAACCACTTCAAGCGGGTAGGTCGCTGCAATCAGGATATGGGTCAGTAAACTATCGGGATAAAGGGCGATAGGCGCCAGCATTTGTGCAAGTTGTCCCTCACTATATTGATTTTGCTCAAACTGGTTTTGTTCGGCGTTAACTGCAGTCACTGGCATTATCAAAGGCATTGCGATAACAAGTGACAGGCAACACCATTTTTTGAGTCTGTTCATGTGAACTCCTGACCTTTTTATACGTTAGCAGCAGTATAAAAAAGCCAAGATGAACATAAGCTGAAAGTGAAAAACACACTGTAGGTAATCTAAAACTAATAAGCTAGTTAGTGTTTAAAGCTAAGCTGAAACTTAGCGCCGCCGAGAGTTGTTGAACGGCTAACCGCTAATTGACCTTGATAGCTATCGACTAAGTCGCGCACAATGGCTAAGCCAATGCCGTGGCCTTGTTGATAAGTATCTGCGCGAATGCCACGTTCAAATATTTGAGCATGTAGCGCTTCGTCTATCCCCACACCGTCGTCTTCAATGGTAATGACAAGCTGAGCATGCTCGGTTTTTACCTGAAACAGCACTTGGGCGTTTGCCGCTTTACAGGCGTTATCTAACAGGTTACCAAGGATCTCGGTTAAGTCGCTTGCATCACCTTTGAAAATCGCATTTCTATCGACATCTTCAGTAATAGTTATTGCTGGCTGACAGTAAATTTTGGGCAAGTTACGCACCAGTTTGTCTGACACTTCAGCCAGAGCAACCCCTAAGTGCCATCCTGAACCTGCCGCGGACTGAGCGCGTTTAAGCTGATGGCCGATAATACGATTAATATGGCTAACTTGGTCAAACGACTGGGGGCTTAAGTCTTTTTGACTTTGAATCACTGCCAAAGGTGTTTTCAAACTGTGGGCGAGATCAGCTAAGGCGTTTCGATAACGTTTACGTTGATTTTGTTCGGTATTGAGCAAGGTATTAAGCTGTTTCGCCACCGCGTTAAGTTCAGTCGGGTAGTGCTCATCTAATTTATTGGCTTGGCCGTTTTCGATAGCGGCTAATTCGCGTTGCAACCGAGTCAGCGGTTTTAACGTCCACCATAGCCACAATATTTGAATCGTGAGTAGTGCAGCCATTAAAATCAATAACCAGCGCCAAAGCTGTTGATTAAATGCCTGTACCTGCAGCTGATAATCGTGTTGGTCTTTGATGATATAAACCGTAAAGGGAAAGCGTGTCAGTTGCGGTTCGCCCAGTTTGTTGAGCTGCTCAGTTTCAAAGCTGGCACTAAAGCCATAAACCAAATGCGGTTCGCCGTTAAGCATAATCTCACTAAACTGGCCTTGGCCTTTTTCCGGCTGCGGAAATATCGCTGCGGTATGCACTGCAGTTGTGATCGCTGCAGACAGATCAATTCCAAGTAGAGAGTTTGAGCGCCATGCGACTTTGCGAGCATCTTTATTATTCGGGTTGGCTTGCTGGTTTTTTGTTGTGGATTGATTTTCTAAAGGCTTATTTTCGATAAACTTTGCCGTAAAGTCATCCGTGGCATCTGTAAGGTTTTCGGCGCTTGGATTTACTGGAACCGTAATCAAAGCGTATAAACCAGATTGAATCACATTGAACTGATTTTCTAATAGCACTTCAGGCATTAATAGCTGTTGGTTGTCGACTTCGGTCACCGCCAAAATGGAATAAACATAGGCTTTGAGCTCTTTGACTGAAGCGCTTTTGACTTGCAGTTTAAAGGCATCATTTAGGGTGACACCAACAATGGGCAATAACACTAACACCAGCAGCATTGCACTGATTATAAGGCGCGCTTTTAATGAATGCATAAGTTGAGGCAAACGCTTAAGTCGATGCATTGGTTAACTGCTGTGATTGCTAAGAGAGACAAGGCGATAGCCTTGACCGCGAAGGGTTTCAATCAGGCCTAGCTGATTATCAGGGTCGAGTTTTTTACGTAAACGGCGAATAAACACCTCAATTACGTTTGAATCTAAATCAAAATCTTGATCATAAATATGCTCTGTTAGCACAGTTTTTGATTTCACCTCGCCGATATGCAGCATTAAATATTCAAACAATTTGTACTCAGAGCCACTTAAAGTGATGGCCTCGCCTGACTTAGTGATCTCCAAGCTACTGGTGTTTAAGCTAAATGGGCCATTGGTGATTATCGGGCTGGCTTTGCCGGCGGAGCGGCGAATGAGTGCTTTTAAGCGTGCAACTAATTCTTCTGGGTGAAATGGCTTAGTGAGGTAGTCGTCAGCACCGGCATCTAAGCCTTCAACCTTGTCTTGCCAGCTATCACGAGCGGTTAAAATAAGAATCGGAAAACCTATTTCTAAAGCTCTTAACTGAGTGATAAGCGCGATGCCATCAAGCTTAGGCAGGCCAACATCAATGATGGCGGCATCGTAATTATACTCACGGCCTTGAAACAGGCCTATTTCGCCATCATCGGCGGTGTCAACTGTATAATTGGCATCGACAAGGTGTTGCTTTAGATTAGATTGCAGCTCTAAATCATCTTCAATTAATAACAATCTCATGCTCTGGGTCCTTGTTGTACGGCGCGATAATAAAGCGTTGCAAGCAATAGCCTAGAGCTAGTTGCGAGAAACACGGCCTGTTCTGGCATCGACTTTGACATAAAACACCACACCGTCATTGGACAGTAGCTTTACGCTATAACCAGGATTGCCATTAACCCGACTAGACTGCACTTTTAGCACTTTGCCGCGATACTGGCGCTTGGCTAACTGTACAGCCTGCTCTTTACTACTGACCTTTAATTTTTGCTGCTGATGTTTGTTTGCATTCATCGCAACTGCTGACAGCGCAGTATAACCATGCATACTCGCTGCCATGACAGGGGAGATTGTGCAAAGTGAAAGTGCGACAAATATAGTAAATAAAGCAGTTTTCATTAACGCTACCAAAGAGTTGAGATACAGCCAGTTTAAAAGATCCTATTTGATTAGTCATTACCTTGCCAATGCTTGGCGAAGCCAAGGCATAGATATGGCTTAGATATGCCAAGGGCTAGATAAGCATAAGGCGAGAACTATCCTGTCGATGCCAAGTTAGGGCATAGATATACATAAGGTTATATGAACACTGGCTGAATGTGGTTAGTTCGGTTGTAGGTTGTTTATGGAGTGAGCATTGAGATCGCAAAGAAAAGGCAACGGCTTACAGTTGAACCTTAATAGAAGCTCACCTGTCACTACTTCTGTGGGACGCTATAAAGCCATCCTTGGGCGCTCTGCGGTTTCATCCATGAAACCGAAGCCCACAGCCGTATCGACATCGGACTCATTATCTATTGAGTCAGATGTTTCAACTCATTTTTGGACATTTCCGAGTTACAAATTTCTATTAGTGTCGAGCTTTCAGATAACTTTTTCTATGCTAAAGTCCCCAAGTAACTTCGCAGTTAAGTATGCGGTTTGCTGGATTACCTGTTGAACTTCATTCAAGATTAGATGTAGAGCAATTTACCAAACATGAGGAACAAATAATGAACGTGCAAATACCAAACGATGTTTATAAATTGTTTGAAGATTTGTATAGCGAGTATGGAAAAGAAGACGCGATCTTCAATGAAGACCCCATAAAATATATTAACAATTCTAGTTTCATCATCGGTGGAACTTTGGGGCCATCATCCAAAGATGAATTCGAGGAAATAGAAAGACGAAAAGAACTGGAAATACCAACGGTTCAACAATTTCATAAAAGCAAGAAAACCGTATGCATAACAAGAACAGTCTCAGAAAAACTAATTAGAAGTAATCAGTTACGCTGCCTAAGCGAAGAGGGGCATAATTTGGTTGATTGTATTGCATTTCAATATATTAACGAGTTGTTATCCATAACTCATTTTCCAGATGAAGCTGAACAGAGAAAACTCTTACAAAAAATAATTTGCAATAAAATAATCAACTTCAAGGCTGAGTTTGAGAAGTATGAGTTTAAGTTTCCTGTTTTTGTTATGGGATTGGATAAAAATATTGAGCTATATCAGAGTATTTCATTAATAAATGAAAGCGATCTTTCGCTTGATGATGAATCTGTTGAACAATATATGCATACTAGAACATTCAAGCCTAACTATAATATAAATATACTCTCTAATGTTAAGGCGTCATATAAATACTCTACAGATAGAGCAATGCGTGCTAAAGAGGCAGCTATAAACATATTGCAAGCTTTACATGGCTCTACATTTGGAAATACAGCAAGCGAAGGTCCTTTCGTCAAGGACAGTGATAGGCAGCCACACTATATGACATTTTTTCTGGCAGGAATAAGAGGAAGAGAGTTAACTGATAATTCGTCATATCATTTTAACTACAATAAAAAATCCTCTGAAAAATTCTGGGACCTTTTCGAAAACAGTCTATCATCGGAAGCAAAACTACATAATTTGCTTTTTAGCGTGCCTGATAAAATATTAAACAATGCTGATTTTGATAAATCTCTAGGCGGTTTAATTGAGCGTTCTTTAAGGTGGCTAGCAGATGCAATCAATGAAGATAATAATGAAACTAGAATAGTCAAACTAGCCGTAGCTATAGAATCTCTAATTAATTTCAAATCTGACTCAAAAAGAAGTGATATCGACAGTGACAGATTCAAAGACACATTCATTAGAAGAACAATAGCCATAAATACCTATCAGGATAATGTCGAATCCAAAGCAATAGAATTATACAATGCAAGAAGTTCAATTGCTCATGGAAGTCCTTTAAAAAAGGGGCTTAGTTTTGACGCTGTTCTGTTCACTGCCACTACAGTTATACTTGCCATCCAGTTGTTTTCTACATTTAAAAGTAAAGGAATTGACGAGGTTGGTTTTGATAAAACCTTACCTCAGTATATAGATGGGTTTGGACAGTTAAGTGATCCAAAACCTTAATTATAAAATAACTACTTCAGAAATATCACATCTGTAGCTTGAATTATAATAAAGAGATTTATCTTCACACTAAAGCGTGGCAGGGATGGAAAAGTTAAGTAAAACCAACTGTCACACTCTGCTTCTGAGTACTTTCACTGAATGGTTTTGGGGCATTTCCTAGTTAAAAACCAAACTCTACAACCTAATGATTACTCCAATTATCAAGTGTAGATACGGCTGTGACCGTCCATGACATGGACGTCATGGCCGAGCTTACAGGGATGTATTCATAGCGTGTCACGGCAGTATCTGCACATACGCCCGCTGCAGGCGATTAATAACTCAAAAGTGACATTTTAGAATTAGCAATCATGTAGCAACGATACAAAAATAAATGTAATCAACCTTCATTCAAAGGCTGGACAATTTTTGACGTTCAGCTTCTGTTCACACTCAGTGGACTCTAATGGCCTCATTAAGCAAGTATTTCGAGGTGAAGATGAACACAAAACACAATCATAAGTCCCACACGAATAATCAAAATAGCAGGTTAATGAGAGCGCTGAGTGTGGGTTTATTAACATTCTCAATGGGAGCCGTTCTGCCAGCGAGTGCTAATTCGGATATGAGTTTGCTTTTGCAGCCGCAAAGCATCTCAGTTGCGCAAACAGTTATCAGCGGTGAGCAAAGTGCTCAACCGGCTCAATATGGCAATACTTTATCTGAGCAACAAATTAGTAAGCTTGAGCAGCAAAGGCTTTTAAAAGCTAAGGGGCTTGACGGCAATGAGGCGCAGCCTGCAAAACTCACTCGTGAGCAGGTCATGCAAGTCCATATTGATAAGGCGTTAAAGACTAAACAAATTGCTGATAAAAATAATGCCAATGTGCAGTTTGCTAATGGCGTCTACCGAGATTTTTATATTTACGATGCTTATAGCCGTTTATTCGTCGATAACGATTACGACGGTTTTTATCAGACCTTTAGCGTGACTTTTGATGCCGATGTTGAAGGCTATTACATTAATGAACGAGCAGAGGTATTTGCAGAGCTTTATTTGAGTCGTAATGGCGGGCCTTGGGAGCATTATTACACTACCGATGTATTCACTATTTTTGGTAATGCAACCGATGATGACTTTGAAGTTTTAACCACCTTAGATTTTGGTTACCGCACTGATCATTATGATGTGCTGATTGATTTATACGAAGTGGGTTATGGCGATATTGTCGCGACGGTAAGCTCGAATGATTTCGATAGCCTGTATGCGCTGCCGTTAGAAAGCAGTGATAGAGACGATATCTATATTGATGATGACTATCACGCTGGCAGCTTGTCGCTCTCTTTGATGACGATGTTATTGCTGTTGCTCGGGTTTAAGTTAAACCGAGCTAGAAAAATTAGCCGTTGACCTTGCTTGAGTGACACGCAAAAATTATGCATCTGATTTGAGCATAAATCAATTAGTATAAGAACCAAGGTAGCACACATGGAATTAGCTAACCCAATATCGCCAATCACTCAGGTTACAATTAAGCCAACGAATGCCGATACAGTCTTGTGGATGTGGGAACATTTAGTGCCTTTTTCAGCTGCTCCCACTAGCTTACAAGGCGAGATCATTAGAGTGCTAGAGTTGCTAGCTTGGGAGGCGCAAGCTAATAGTAATTTAAACTGGGATGACAGTTTTGATGAGATGCTGATTTTCTTAAGAAAAGCGTTTCTTTCGGCTGAGTTTCCGTTAGCACAACACTTTAGTATTGAAACCAGACTTTCTATAGAAGCTGACATTAATCGCTTAGCCAATTTTGTACTGCCAACAGAGTTAGACAGTCGTATTTTTAGTGAAGAACAACCCTATATTAAAGATGATCTTTATGACCGCTTAGCGGGGCATTTAGTTGATTACTGCCGCGCTTATCCGCAAATTATTCCCTACTTGAATGTGAAGTCTTAAGTATGAGTGCTTGTTATTATTGAATGTGATCTAAGTCACGTATCTTGTTGGTTTGTAACAACTAGTTGTGAATTTACATTGTAAACAATTTAAATAAAATTAAACAAAAACAATCACAAACGAAATGCAAATGTATCAGCTTTGAAACAGGTGTTGCTTTGTTAATGAGAATCGTTATCATCCTGCCGCATAATACTAAAGTGGGGTTAATTGATGAAACATTTTCGCTATTCAATGTTAGCAATTGCATGCGCATCGACATTTTTACCAGCGATGGTTTACGCAGAAGAAGCAGAGCAGGGACTAGATAATGTAGAGCGTATTACGGTTTATGGTCGCCAGAATCAGGTGGTGATGAATTCAGGTTTGGCGACTAAATCAGATATGTCGCTAATGGAGACGCCAGCAGCAGTTGTGGTGGTCGATCAAGAGCTTATTCAAGCGCAGGCAGTCACTAACCTGCAAGATCTTGTGCGTAATATCAGTGGTGTCACCCAAGCGGGTAATAACTATGGTATAGGCGATAACTTAGTTATTCGTGGCTTAGGCGCAAACTATACTTACGATGGCATGTATGGTGGTGCGGGGCTTGGCAACACATTTAACCCGACTCGTTCACTAACAAACGTTGAATCAGTTGAAGTGCTAAAAGGTCCAGCAACAGGGCTTTATGGTATGGGCAGCGCTGGTGGTGTAATTAACCTTATTGAAAAGAAACCGCAGTTTGAATCAAATCATGCGTTTACCGCTGAAGTGGGTCAATGGGATACATACTCACTTGAAGCCGACAGCACTGCGGCCATTACCGATAACCTTGCTTACCGCGTAGTGGCTAAAACCGCACGTAGTGATGGTTACCGAGAAATAGGCACTGACCGTGATGAAATCTATACTTCGCTTAAGTATGTTATGGCGGATAACCAAGATGTCATGCTGTCGGCCAGTTACATTAAAGATGCCATTGCTGTTGACTCGATTGGTCATCCTATTCGTATTTTTAACGCAGAATCTGTAGGGGGCAAAACGGCAGGTGACGTGACTTGGGAAGATTTAATTAATGATCCTAACAATAACGGCATTCAGCTAACAGACGCGCAGCGTAAACAGCTGGCTGATTCATTGGCTTCAAGTGATGGTCTAACTCCATATGCGTTCGGTAATGCCGGTATTATCTCGCCAATGGCTAAAGATAATGAAGGCGAAGAGCTGCGCTTTAAATTAACCCACAATATCTATTTCACCGATAATCTTTTTTTAAACCAACAGTTACAATATCGTGATTACACTTCAGGATTTGCCCGTCAAACAGGGGCTTATAACTACGTGTATTGGGAGCGCAAAGGTGTGATTAATGCTGACCCACGTGCTCCCCTGGTTGAAGATGACGTACTTTATCCGTTTGCGGCTCGTCGCCAAGAATATCGTAAAGTGGATGCTGATGAGTCATCTTGGCAGTATTTTGCTGATCTTCGTTATGACTTCCAAATAGGCGATATTGATAACGAATTATTGATTAATGCCAACTACGAAGATAGAGATATCGCCTTCAAACAATACTCGATTTACGATGCAGATAAAGTAATAAAAGATAACGATGGTAATACTATTTACCAAGGTAGCCTGCCGTATATTTACGATATTCGTAACCCCAATTGGGGCGAGGGAAGTTTTGAAGATTATGACCCGCTTCTAACGAGTAACTATGACAAAAAAGTCAGTGCATGGGGCGTTGGTGTGCAGCATGTAGGTTACCTAGGTTACGGTTTCACGACTCGTGTGGGTGTCGCATTTAATGAAATAGAACAAACCTATGAGCATTTAGGTGTTGATCCTAGATATTCTAAAAGAAATGCCAAACCAAGACCTGAAGCTGACACTACCGATAACGGTGTGACTTATAACTTAGGTTTAACCTATATGCCGACAGATGATTTATCTTTCTTTGTGAATCATTCAAAAGGACGTACGGCTTACAGCATTCTTGGTGGGATTGAAGGTACAGGAAAAGACCGAGAAGACTCAGAGTCTATCAGTGATGATCTTGGTATGAGATTTAAGGCATTTGACGATCAAATGTTAGCTACTTTAGTGCTGTTTAAGAGTGCTCGAACCAATATTGGTTATACCAACCCAGCATATGATGATAATGACCCGATTCCGGGGGTGCCACCTGTTTTATATGATGGAAAAGAGGAAACAAGCGGTGTTGAGTTAGATTTAAATGCGCATATTAACGATCAATGGATGGTTAATATAAATGCGGTCTATCAAGATGCGCGTAATAAACAAAACCCGACTAATAAGAAGGTTTACGATACACGCCAAAAAGGTGTGCCGTATGTAACAGCAAGTGCCTGGGTGACTTATGGCGCAGATTGGTTCTCGCTTGCAAGCCCACTTAATATTAGCTTAGGTGCCAAGTATGTTGATGACAGAAGTACTAACTCAAGCTCTTTCGGTATTCCAGACGGTTATGTACCAAGCTACACAGTGCTAGATACTGCTATTAGCTATGATGTTGATGACTGGAAATTACAGTTAAACGTCAATAACTTATTTAATGAAGAGTATTACAGCAAAGCGATGTTCTTAGGCGGCATGCCAGGAGAAGAGCGTAATGCCAAGCTGACCTTAACTTATCGTTTATAGGTGTTGGTTTAGGTTTATTTTAGCTTTTTAAAAAAGAGACAAAAAATGCAGCCATTGGCTGCATTTTTTTGTGTTCGCAAGCTGGGAAGTGAGAACTATTTCCCTGGAAGGTATTTAAAGCGCTCCATCTGCTCTTTATGAATCTCAATAATCTTTGCAACTTGTTCATCAGACAAGACTTCACGCCATTGATTCTTACTTCCTTTGCGGAAAAATGAATTTGCATTCTCATGCTTTTCTACGAATCCTTTTTTTACCTCTTGAGCTTTTAGTTGAGCAAAAGAGGAATGTTTAATCGCATTTTTCAACCGATTAGGGTCTTTCTTTAAACCTAAAAAGGACTCAATTTTTCTGAATACTTTCTTTGGGTTATCTAAAATATCTTCGTAACGTAAAATTAAGCGTGATGCTTCAGGCTGCTGAGTCCAGCTAGAAACATGCATTGACCATGAGGTGATAACTTGTGGTACGTTTTCTTTTTCGTTAGGTGTTCCCGTCATCTCTTCTGCCATATAGGCGATGGTTTCATCTATGGTGTAATCAAAGTATTTAGCCATTGAAACGGTAACATCCAGAGGGTTTCTAACAATATAAATCGCTCCAGAAGTGACAGAAGAACGATGCAGTGGATGGCCGTTAAACTCACCTAAATAATTATGGGTTTTTACAAAAGTCGTACCATTTGCTTGTCGCGCAATATCGGCTTGCACTAGTGGCCTGAGAGCGCAAATCTCTTCTAACGAAAGCTCGGTTGTTGATTGGTCTTGAGCAATATGCGGTTGAAACCTATGGGCCGCAGATTCGGCTGTTGATATCGTATGCATAGTGTTGATATCGATAGAGTGGTCAAGGTTTTGAATGTAGTTTTCAATAAAAGCGCGAACCCAAGTGTTGCCAGATTTAGGGTAAGAAGCGACCCAAAGTATATTCCCCATGACTAATCCTTTACTGCTTATGATTATTATTAGGCTTTCTTGCCATTGTTTGCAGGCTAAAATTACCGATAATTCGCTTAAATGGCAAGCGGAAGTGGCTGTTTGTTAACTTTATTGTAACGCGTGGTTTATTGAGAGGCTCTGCGAGGGATATGCTATATAAGTAAATTAAGTTAACGAGTTAGCACCTTTATCTTGAATATAAAAAATGCAGCCAAAGGCTGCATTTTTTATTAATGTGTTTAGGTTAACGAATATTAGAACTGGTAGTTCACGCTAACATTGAAGTAACGACCTGGTTGAGTAAAGTCCTCTTTTTCTAGATCCATACTCGCGCCAAGTAGAAATACTGATTGGCCCGCTACATCGGCGTAGTCGATATACTCTTTGTCAAATAGGTTATATACGCCAGCTCTCAACTTCCAGTTATCGTCAATGCGTAAACCAAAGGTTAAGTCCATCACTGCGTAACCGCTGGTACCGTAAACTTCATTAAACTTCTCTTTAGGAATACAGATCCCCATGGCACAAATATCATCTTCGGCTAGCTCGATATCATTAGTGCGACTCATATCATCCGCCCAGCGAACCACTGCGCCAAAATCTGCTTCCATATCGGCAATATCTGTATACCAATTAACACCTGCGTTGCCTTTTAGTGGGCTAACACTGTTAAGGTAATCACCGTTTTCATCTTCACCGTAGGTGTAAGAGATATTCCCCCAAAGCTCAACGCTATCGGTTAGCCAATGATTAATCTGAGCTTCCGCGCCGTACAAGATCACTTCATCACGATTGTAGTACTGGTATTTGAACTCCATTGGTTCCATTACTGGAGGCCAACCTGGAGTGATTGAAGGCGGCTTATAGCTCACATACTGCCAGTCAATAAAGTCTTTAGCCTGAGTGTAGAAAGCGGTTAATTCATAATTGGTGTCGCTGTGATTACCGCGAACACCGATTTCCCAAGTATGAGATTGCTCAGATTCTAAGTCATAGTTTGCCTGAATAAGAACATCTGTCATTGAACCTGCATCAACTTCCAACTCGCCCCATTTTTGATCTGGGGTTGGCATCTTATAGCCGTAAGCATATTGACCGTAGACGCTAACAGAGTCTGATAGTTGGTAAACTAGACCAATTTTTGGTGACCAGAAATTGTCACTCATAGTCTGGAAGTCTTCAGCGTCTTTACCCGCATCAATCGCTTGTTGCTGATCAGGAGTATTGCGGAAGTAGTCATAACGTAGACCAGCAATTAGATTCAAATCGCCGTCGAGAAGAGTGACGTCATCTTGCACAAAAATACCTAAGCGTTGGCTGTCGGTAGTGGCAAAAGTAAATGGCGTTTCGGTTTCGCCTGTAATAGGGTCATTTACTACACGGTGACGTGACATGGTTGAAAACTCATAGTCTAAGCCATAAGTGATCTGGTGCCCGTAACTGTCACCACCAATATACTTACTAAAAGTGCTGTTAATTCCGATGCGCTGATCTTCAAAACTGTAATCGCGGACTTCACTTAATCCATAAACATTCTCAGGTTTAGCATCATTCCACTCAAAGTAATCTCTATGCTCAAGCTGCTCAGTTTGACCAAAATAAGCGGTAACCGTCAAAGTATCATGCATCTGAGTAGGCTTACTTGATACTAGCTGCAGTGCACCGTTAATGACCTGAGTATCTCGATCCGTATCGATATTTTCTTCAAGTGCATCGTCTTTATCAAATTCGTACTCCCAGCGCTTCAGCGTTTGCTCTAGATAGTCCAAAGTTAGCTGTATAGATGTGTAGTCATTGAAGTGGTATTTGCTCTTAAATAGTACACTGTCTTGGACTAAATCGCTGTCAGGCTGAGTATCATAATAGTTAGGTAGTTCTTCGCCTGTACGGTGCTGATAAGTCAGGAGGTTTTCAAAACCACCATAGGCTGCAGCGCTGGTAAAGCCTGCACTATATTCGTTGTTAATGCCGCTGTAGCCGGTATTAAGTGATACATAATAGTCATCACCATTTAAGTAGTCGCTAGCGTCTTTAGTACGCATAACCACAACGCCACCTAATGCATCTGAGCCATACATGGTTGATGCAGCCGCTTTAACTACTTCAACCTGCTTTAAGCTTTGTACTTCAGTTAAGCCCCGGCCTGTGCCTTCAGCGCCTGGGCCAAGTGGAGATGCATATTGGTTGTTAACGCGAACGCCATCTTTAACCATCATGACGCGGTTACCACCGATACCACGAATCGTGACCGATGTCGGTTTACCTGCGCCACCTTTAACGGCAATTGCAGACTCGTTTCTGAATAAGCTGCCAAAGTCATTACTCATGCTTTTTTCAATAGCATCTTCATCAATCACCATGATCGAGCCCGCGACTTGTTCAATTTCTTGTTCCATACGTGAACCTGAAATAACAATCACTTCCTGCATTTTAGCAATGGGTGCTGGTGGGGATTGAGAGTCGATTGAGGCCTCTTGAGCCTGGGCATTGAGTACTGTGCTGACCGCTATAGCGATCACACTAACTTTAAGCTTGTTCATTACGCACCTTAACTTTTTAACAAAATGAGAATTATTCTCTTCTTTTAAACGCGCGCTATCTTATACCCTTATTGAGGTAGGGTCTCGCTGAGACACAGCCTATTTATGGGCTTTACAATAGAAAAAAACAAATATTGAAAGCAGATCACATTTCCATTTAGAAAGAGAGTTTTTGTTATCTTTTTAGTAACTTGAAGGTTTGTGTTTTTTGACAAATGTATTCAAAGGTTACATTGGCTGTACAGGCGTGAACTTGCATGTAGATGTTAGGTTTATTAGCTATGGCTGGTTTACATGTTAAGTAACTGTGTTAGCTTGGGGATCAATATCTTACCGATTTTTAGTTGAACAAAAATATTACAAAAGAGGCATAAATATGAGAACTGCTGTTATTCCTTCACTGGCATTATTATTGAGCTGCTCATTAAGTGGCAGCGTTTTAGCGACAGAGTTAGCGCAGCCAAGTGCTAAGGCGATGGCCAAACTAGAAGCCTTATATTTACATTTGCATCAAAACCCTGAGTTGTCATATCAAGAAAAGGCGAGTAGTGAGCGAATTGCTAACGAGTTAAAAGCGCTTGGCTTTGAGGTGACATCTAATATTGGCGGTTATGGAGTTGTTGGCGTACTAAAAAATGGTGAAGGGCCGACGGTAATGATCCGTGCAGATATGGATGCACTACCTATTACTGAAGCAACCGGTAAGTCTTATGCATCAAAGGTTAAAACCTTAAATACGAGTAACCAAGAGGTTGGGGTAATGCATGGTTGTGGTCATGATATTCATATGACTAGTCTTGTGGGTAGTGCTGAACAACTGGTTGCCAATATACACAAATGGCAAGGTACGTTAATGATGGTGGCGCAGCCAGCTGAAGAGGTGGGCGGTGGAGCTAAAGCTATGCTTAAACAGGGACTTTTTAAAGACTTTGCCACACCTGATTATATATTGGGTTTACATGTGAGTGCTTCGCTTCCAGCAGGTAAAGTCGGCGTGACTTCAGGCTATGCATTAGCCAATGTCGACTCAGTTGATATTACGGTCAAAGGTTTAGGTGGACATGGTGCTTATCCACATTTAACTAAAGACCCAGTGGTACTCGCATCGAGAATCGTGCTTGCGTTGCAGACTATTGCAAGTCGAGAGCTTTCACCGCTAGAGCCGAATGTTATTACGGTTGGCTCAATCCATGGCGGTTCCAAGCACAATATTATCTCTAATGAAGTCAAATTGCAGCTAACGTTGCGGTCTTACAATCCAGAGGTTCGTTTACAGCAAATCGAAGCGCTGAAGCGTTTAACTGCTGGTATTGCCATGAGTGCTGGGCTTGACGAGTCGTTGTATCCAGAGGTTTATGTTCATGAAGATGAGCGTATTCCCTCAACATATAATAATCCTGAGTTAGCCGCTAAGGTAAGAGCCAGTATAGAGACTGAGTTAGGTATAGATAATGTAGTTGCAGCTGAACCGGTAATGGCCGGAGAAGATTTTGGGCTCTATGGTTTAACCTCAGATAAAAGGCCAATTACGTTATTTTGGCTCGGTGCTGTTGAGCCAGAGGCTTATGAGAAAAGCATAACAACAGGTAAGTCGTTACCGTCACTGCATTCAAGCCAATTTGCGCCTGATTATCCTAAAACGCTAAATACTGGAGTACGTGCAATGAGTAAAGCGGCATTGGATCTATTTAATCAATAATGGACTTTGCTTTTACTATTAACGCTAATGCTCTGCAATGAAAGCAGATTTTGCTGAGCATTCGCTAACAAACCTAGCTAGCAGCGGATCGCTATTAACGTTTATTTTCAATTTTGGACAACAGGGCAAAGGTTTCTTGTTGAAGCTGAGTCAGTTCTCTTTGATTTACGATAGCAACAGACTGATTAACTGCGTCATAAGCTAATCGATAGTTGTATTCCAATAATTCTAGCTCCGCCAGATTATTTAAAGCTACGACTTGGCCTGCTGGTGATCCCGATTTTTTTAGGTAATCAAAAGCGAGTTGATATTGGTTGCGAGCCTTATCATAATGATTAAGACGTTGATAAATATAGCCAGCCCAGTTTGAGATATAACCTAAGTACAGCCAATCTTGGCTTTTAGCCGCTAATGTTCTCGCTTGGGACAATAAGCTTAGCGAGAGTTCGAGTTCTTTGTCATCGAGTTTTATTTGAGCATCAATAAATTTTAGTCTGGCTATCTGACGAACATTATCGGTATCGGCTTGCGTTATAGTTTGCTCAATTCTATTTGCTGCTTGTTTAAGCTGTTTGTTTTCAAATTCTATTTTTGCCATTAAACGGCTTGCTATTAAGTTGCCAGTATCATCATTCAATACTTGTTGTAAGCTAGCCACAGCTTTAGCTTTCTGGTTATTTTGAATCTCTTTTAGCGCTTGAACAAGCGTAGCTGTAAACCAATTTCTATTGGTTGTTTTTCTGAAGTGACCACCGGAAAATTGTTTAATTTGGCTTACAAGCTGGCTTTGTAGTACTTCGATAGAATCACCCTTTAATACACCTTCATTTGTTTTTTTGTGAGTAATTAATCGATAGTTTAACTGTAAGCTAGGGGTCGTTGAAATAGACGCTTCTACAAGGAGTGATGCGCCAGATATAACAAATAAACGATTCAGATCGATTGTTTGTTTATCATCAATAAAGCTAGAGGATTGAGAAAGCTCCGTTATGACATCTTCTGCAAGTAGTACCGGATAGTTGGCTGAGGTGCCTAGCTGATTGATGACTTGTTCCATACGAGTATAAGCTTGCCAATTTAGCTGTTTGCTTTCAATTGTCTGCTGAATCGGCAGTACAATAATAGCTCCATCAGAGAGTTTGGTTTGTTTAGATGAAGATTGATTAAACAGCACTACGGCCACTCCAGCAGCAATCAAAATAATAATCAAGATGAGTTGTTGTGGTTTCTTGGCTAGTTTCTCGATGAATGTCAGCATAAATATCCTTATTTAATTAAGCCCAGTATAACTAACTCAAATAAATAAGGTAGGGCTTAATTATCTGAAACCATACAGTTTGCTCTAGTTTGTGAGTTTTTTGTTGCAGCAACATAAGCGGCTGACTCGCAAAAGTTTTAGTTAGACGGTTGAATATTGAAGAGCAATAAAAGGGAGTGTTAAGTCAGCTAGATTTAACTAATAAAAGAGCTGCGGTTTAGTCGCTTTGGCGGTTAAGCAAATTTAGACGCAGAGTATATTACGAATTAACAAGGCAGGAGCTAGACTGACTAAATTGTCCGTTTGGCTTAATTGCTATTCCAAACGGACAGTATATCGTTCTATTTGTTTAACTTCGACTTTGAAAAAGCCCACGGATCTTGCGGTAATGACGGATTGCTGGCATCAGAACGAGACTCGGTTTTATTGTCAGGTTTTATCACCGCTTTATTATTGCTGAAGTCATTACTGCGCTGCTTAGGCTTACTATCGCGTGCAGGTTTTGCTCGGTCAGTGCGTGGCTTTTTATCACCACTTGGAGCAGGTTTGTTTTTAGGCTTATAGTTTAAAATTGAAATAGGCACTTCTTTACGTGGTGCAAAGCCTTCAATTTCTCTACGCTCAATTAAATGGCCTAAACGGCTCTCAATCATACATAGGTTTTTAAAGTCATCTTTTGAAACAAGTGCAACTGCTTCACCGTTAGCGCCAGCACGACCAGTACGGCCGATACGGTGAATATATTCATCGGCTGGGTAGGGTAAATCGTAGTTAATTACCAATGGTAATTCATCAATATCTAAGCCGCGCGCCGCAATGCCTGTGGCGATAAGTAGGCCGATTTTGCCTGACTTAAAGTCCGCAAGAATTTGTTCACGAATTTCTTGGCTGCGACCGCCATGAATACATTCTGCGGTAATGCCGCGTTTTTCAAGCTGACTAACCAGCTTGGCCGCACCTTGTTTGGTTTCGATGAAAATAAGCGCCTGTTGCCAGTTATTCTCTTGAATTAAATGGCTCAGTAGTGTTGATTTCTTATCTTTATCAACGGTGACTAACCATTGCTCAATCTTAGGTTTATTGTCAGTGTTATGGGTCACTGAGATTTCGATTGGGCGAGTGATAGTGGCTCTTGCTAGCTCTTTTACTTGGCGTGAAAGCGTTGCGGAGAACAATAAGCTTTGTCTATCAACAGGCAGTTTTTCAATGATTTTATTGATGTCTTCAATAAAGCCCATATCCAGCATTCTATCGGCTTCATCAAGCACTAGAATTTCTAGCTCATCGAAATGAATCGCACGCTGAGTATACATATCGAGTAAACGACCAGGTGTGGCAACCAGAATATCCACACCTTCAATCAAACGCTCGCGCTGTGGCTTTGAGTCCACCCCGCCATACATAGCCATTGAGGTCAGGCTTAAATGCTTACCATAGTGGCTAATGTTATCTTCAACTTGCACGGCAAGCTCGCGAGTCGGCGTTAAAATTAACGCGCGAATACGCTTTTTACGTTGGGTTTCACTCTGACTCAGCATCTCTAAGATTGGCAGCACAAAGCTTGCTGTCTTACCTGTACCTGTTTGCGCAGCGGCAATCAGGTTACGCTGACTTAAAATAACAGGGATTGTTTTTGCCTGAATAGGAGTCGGGCTAGTGTAGCCTTGCTCTGTTACGGCGTTAACAATAGGAGTGCTTAGTCCAAGCTTAGAAAACGGCATGCGAGTCTCGATTAGGTGTCTGATTTATCTATTGCAGTTATCGGTTTGGCGCAGGTTGGCGCAGATAGACGCTAATAACTGTGTTGCTGTTTGCCATTATAACAGCATGTCGCCAATCGCGCTTTAATGATGTTGCTTGCTATCGCAGCAAACATAGTTTGGCATCTTTTCGCGACTTGATAACGGGCTGTATTGACAGTTATAAATTTATGATGCTGAATCGTTTGGGGACAAAAGCGCTGTAAAAAGATCGTATTTATGTAATTTTTATCTCATGCCGATGGTATTTTGTCCTACTTGCACAGTTTGTTATAACTCTTTTACTAAACAGTATGTTACATGACCTTTGGGATAATTTGGCAATTCGCCAAAAACTGTGTATCCACGTTTCTCATAAAATGGTTTTGCTTGAAAGCTAAGAGTTTCTGTACGCATATAACTAAAGCCTTGTTGTTTGGCAAAGTTTTCGGCAGCATCCATTAATTGACTACCAATGCCTTGACCTCTGGTTTCGTCAGATAACCACAACAGCTCGAGGATACAATAATTCCAGAAAGCTACTGCTCTTATACCTCCAACAACTTTTCCATTTTCATCTTTAGCGAAAGCAGCAAATTTAGTATCGGCTTCGAAAACTACATCGTCTGAAATGTACTTTTGGTTATAGGATTGAATACCTTTACTGATAGTTTCAAGATCTTGTTTACTAGGTGAGGTTGTTACTTCGATATTCATTTCTTCATCCGTGATAGAGAGTTATAAAACGCTGCATTAAGGTGTGAGCAACGCAATACCGATGCTAAGAGACGGTGTAGTTTTGAAGCACCAAAAGCTAACTATTGACGCCATAGTCTCTTATTAGCACGCTGATCAACGTTTACTTCCGTCTAGCTCTTATTGCAGCACTAGAAACCAGTACATTACAAAAGTGTGCTACATCGCTGTAAATACGAAGAGAGTAGACACACCGACCATAACGTTCAGCTTCAGCTTCCCATTGACTAACTTCTATATATCCTGATGAGCTATTCGCATAAACATAAAATGCTACTGCATTGTGATTATCAAAATATACTTCAAACTGCTTTTCACCATGGTCTTTTATGTAATAGCCTTGTTCTTCTGCTACAAGTTTTATTTGGTCTAATGTGAATTCAAATTCCATAAAATACTCCAATATAGATTACGGTTTCTTATACAATATTTTGATAGATCTTGGAGTGTTAACTCCCAGCTAATAAGTAAACCAAGGCTGTCATGCGATTTACTCAGCAAATCGCGTGACAGCCTTGGTGAATCAGGTCTTAGCAGCTTGTTATACACCTGTATCTGCGCACATGACAGTTACACACGCCTTTTGAGGCTACCTGATGCAAGTGATTAAAGCCGAACTTTGTATATAAGCCACCAGATAAATTTTCAGTTTGAAGATATAGCTTTTTGATATTGGCGTAAAGGGCTCTTTTTAGTGCCTCAGCAACCAAAGCAGAGCCAATCCTATGACCGCGAAAATCTTTACGTACGTATACACCGCCAAGCCCAAATTCATATTCAGGGAATGCGTCCATTTCTTTGATTTTAAGTTCAGCAGCACCGACTAAATCATTACCTATGTGACAAAGTATGAGCATTGAAGTGATTTCTATGTTGGTAGCCGCAGCAACATTTTTTTGAATAAACTCTAACGGATAACGCCCAGTGTCCCGACACCATTTATCAAAGTACCATTTGGCAACTGTTGATGCAGTGGATGGTTGTTCAGCGAGTAGATAAAATTCCATTTTACCTCTGGTGTATAGCAGTATATAAGGCTGAATTCCGAATAAGAACAGTCAATCTATTTAATCCAGCGCTAACAAGGTGACTTTAAATATATTTTTAATCAATACCTTAATCGATGTCTTACTGCGAAATCTCTGACTCTTTTGATAGTGAAAGTCAGAATCTACTTATTTGTGATGTAGAGTCCACAAAGGGGGCGTAGCGAATTAGGAATTAGAGACAGATAATGAACGAGCTTTTTAGCTATTACTACGAATCAGCAGAATAATGCTTGTCTAACCAAGTGAGGATACGGCTGCGGGCTTCGGTTTCAGGGATGAAACCGCAGAGCGTATAGGGATATATTCACAGCGTCTCGCAGCAGTGTCTGCATATACGCCCGCTGCAGGCGATTGATAGCTATGAAGTTACAAGTTCAAATATCCCACTTGGTAACACCAATCCCCAAAAATGTAACCAGCCTTTATTCCAAGGCGATTATTTCATTGTGACCTTGCCACCAATCATCTTAAATGCGGGAGCGCCGCGAATTAGCGTGTCTCTAGCGAATGTTTGGTCGCAGCTCGGACATTGGCAGGGCGTTTTGGTGTAATCATCAACAATACGTTCTTTAAAGCACTTAACTAGTGCGCCTTTGCCCCCTTTTCGATACTTAAACAGTTGGGTTTTACATTTGGCGCAGAAGATCTCAACAGTCTTTGTTGGGCCTTTCTTATTTGGTTTCGCCATAAATTGTCCTCGTTAATTTAGCGCTATTTTGCCATAAACTCTGGCTAAATAAAGCGAATAAACAAGCAAGCCTTATTAGGTTAATTCTTAATTTTTGTGGGTAGTTTCCTGCTCTATTTTACGTAAAGCTAGCTTGCTGATATTTACAAAGGCAAATTTAAATGACTGTTTAACATTTTTGTAACTCAGTTTATGATGATTAATATCTCTATATTTACCGCTAGGAAAGCCAAGGCAATGCATAAAATAATAAAAATAGCGCTAATTGTTACGTCATCATTAGCTGTTATGACTGTGGCCGGTTCATATTGGGCATTTTCACTTAGCCTTCCTGACTTAGATAAAACCATTAGTAGTGAAAGCATCAGCAATAAGGTCAGTGTTGGACGAGATCGTTTAGGTACGGCTATTGTTCATGCTGATAACCGTCAAGATGCTGCTTATGGCCTTGGTTACGCCCATGGGCAAGACCGTTTTTTTCAAATGGATTTATTAAGGCGAAATGCGGCAGGTGAACTTGCTGAGATTTTTGGTGAAAAAGCGCTTAACTTAGATAAGCGTCGTCGCTTTCATCAGTTACGCAAACGCGCTAATCAGATTGTAGAGACCTTAACCCCACAGCATTTGTCCTTGCTAACGATCTACGCTAATGGGGTGAATGATGCGTTAGCTGCTCAGAGACTCAGTTCATTTGAATACATACTTACAGGTGCAGAGCCTAAACCATGGCAAGCTGCTGATAGCTTGCTAGTTATTTTTAGTATGTATTTAGATTTGCAGGGTAATACCATTAAACGGGATTTAGCTTTAACTCAAATAGAACAACTATTTGGTCAACCTATGCGCCGATTTTTAACACAGCCAAGCCATTATCAAGCGGCTTTAGATTCCAGTTTAATCGCGTTGGATAGCGCGGCTATTCCGCCACTGTCTCCGATGTTACTGAGTCAGGCTATTGATAGTATGATTGAAGAACCACTGGAGATTGGTAGTAACAATTGGGCGATAACTGCCGCCTTGAGTGACAATGGTAAGGCGATGTTATCAGATGATATGCACTTATCCTTTGCGGTACCTATTATCTGGTATCGAGCTCAGCTTAATTACAGCCTTAACCAAAAACAAAATGTGCAGATCACTGGGGTGTCGCTTCCTGGCGCACCGGCGATTGTTGTTGGCAGTAATGGTAATGTTGCGTGGGGCTTTACCAATGCCTATATCGACACTGCGGATTGGATAGCCTTGGATAAAAAAACACCTACTTATATTGAAAATGAGCGTATTGCTTTGCCTGAAGGTGAGGTGATGTTCGAGATTGAAATGTCGCCCTATGGCCCAGTAAAGCAACTTGGCGAGCAACGTTATGCGCTTTCTTGGGTTGGACATCAGCCTTATGCTGTTGATATGCAGCTTGTGGAGTTAGATAGCATTACCAGTGTTGAAGAGGGACTTGAATTAGCATCAACGATGGGTATTCCGGTGCAAAACATGTTGTTGGTCGATGACTCTGGTAATGCGGCTTGGAAACCCGCAGGTGCTTTCCCATCTAGAACTAATCCGAGTGATATAGCAATTTCGACCAAGGAGTATCAACCAGTCAATTGGCAAAAGCGTAATCAACAGTTACCTCAGGTTTTAAATCCAGAACAGCATAGATTATGGTCGGGTAACTCCAGGGTAGTGTCGGTGCAAGATCATCAGATTTTAGGTGATGGAGGTTATGCCTTGGGAGCACGCAGCACGCAGATTAAAGATCGTTTATTTGAGTCAGACAGTTTTGCGGTTGATGATTTTTATCGGCTACAGTTAGATAATCAAGCGCGATTTTTACAGTCGTGGCAAAGCTTGTTACTTAATCATCTTGAGCGAGATCCTACGCTATATGCTGCAGATATTGAGTATGTCAAAAACTGGCAGGCTTGCGCTTGTGCTGATTCTGTTGGATATACTTTAGTGCGCCATTTTAGAACGCAACTTATCGACAGTGCATTTGCTCCACTTGAGACAGAACTTGCCAATTACAACCAAAGTTTAGCGCCGATAAAGCGTAATCTTGAACCTGGGATTTGGCAACTTATTGAAAATGAACCAGAGAGTTGGTTACCGTCAGAGTACCAAACGTGGGCAGAGTTGATGTTGGCAAGCTATGTTAAAAGTCGTGACACATTGCTGGCAAAATACAGTGAGCAAGGCCATTTAGCAGATCTAGCTTGGGGTAAAGTGAATCAGCTTAAGATCCAGCATCCATTTTCTAAACAAATCCCAGTACTAAGCCAATTACTTGATATGCCAGTGGTAGAAGGTTTTGGTGATAGCTTTATGCCTGCGGTACAAGGCGCATCATTTGGTGCATCTCAGCGCTTTATTGTACAGGCCGGTGATGAGATAAATGCCATCATGACAGTGCCAGGGGGGCAATCAGGCCACCCATTATCAGCGTTCTATCGAGCAGGGTTTGAAGAGTATGCGACTCAGCAAAGTACGCCGCTTTTGCCTGGCGATATGACGCATCAATTACAGATCTTACCCAGTAGCGTTAGCTCGGTAAATCAATAGCTAATCCTAGCGCTGATCGATTTACTGCGTTGTATGCTGTAGCTTGGTATGCCATGGAGCATGTCCAAGCTGCTGTTTTAACAGATTAACAAAACCAGATATTCGTGCAGATCTTTCTTTTAGAGGGCTACTGAGTAGGGCAACAATGTTGGCGTTTGGTAAGCTATATTCAGGTAATAAGCGTACGAGTTCTCCGCTGTTGATTTGCGGCTGTACATCCCACTCGGATCGCATAATAATCCCCAGCCCTGCCAGTGCCCAGTCTTTGATAACTCGTCCCTCATTGCTGGCAAGACTTGGATTTATTCTTATTTCTTGGTGCGTGAGTTGTTTATTGTGACTAAATTGCCATAAGGTCACGTCTTCATTATTTTCTCTTAATGCGATGCAATGATGTTTAAGTAGATCTTGCGGCGATTGCGGGTAACCCATTTTTTCAAGGTATTGTGGCGATGCACAGATAAACCGTTGGTTTGTGGCTAAGGTGATCATTTTTAGTGAGGAATCGTTTAGTACGCCAATATAAATGATGATGTCCCATTTATGGTGACTTGACCAATTAGGGTTATCTGATAGCTCCAGTTCTATATCTAGTTGTGGATGGCTAAGCTTGTATTGAGCTAGCAGGGGAGCGATATAATCATTACCGAACCCTAGAGGTGCGAGTACTCTTAACTTGCCAGAGACTAATGATTTACGTTGATCAATTAGCTCTTGTAGCTCATCTAAACTCTGTAAAATATTAATGCTTTTATCGAGCAACAGTTGACCTTCTTCAGTTAAGCTGACAACGCGAGATGGCCGCTGAATAAGGCTAATCGATAGTTTTTTTTCAATATGCTGCAACCTTAAAGTGACTGAAGGCGGAGTGATATTTAATGTTCGCGCCGCATCAGCCAAAGTGCGATGACTGGCAATGACGACAATAAAGCGCAGATCTTCGCTGCTAATCATTTGGTTTAAACCTAATCTATATCTTGATAATAGTTAATATAAAATAAATGTCTGCTGGTGGATACTGAGCATTAAACAAGAAGTTTGATGTCTTTCAAATACTTTGAATATAAGCACTTTCCAAAGCCTCACGAATACAAGCCACTGTGGCTAGGCATCAAACTTGTCAGATTGATTGGTGAACTAGGATATTAAAGATGCCATCTACTCAAATACTTTCCACTATTCAGCAAAGTCAGTATCAAGCAATTGATACACCGTTTTTATATGTAAATAAGCCAGTATTTATTAATAACCTCAGTCAACTACGTCAAAAAATTGAGGGGCTTGGCTCAAGTTTACGTCCACACTTTAAAACCCTAAGATCATTAGAAGCGGCACAGTATTTATTACCAACTAAAGACTCACCAGTTACGGTGTCAACGGTAAAAGAAGCTGAGGCCTTAGCGGCACAAGGCTATAGCAACATTATCTATGCGGTAGGTATTGCAGATGGCAAGCTACCTCGAATAGCTAAAATGCTTAGTCAAGGCATTAATACTCGAGTGCTGCTTGATAGCGTTGAGCAGGCTCAGCAGCTGAATCAATTTTGTGAAACTAACCAATGCCAAATTCCAGCATTAATTGAAATCGACTGTGATGGTCATCGTGGTGGTATTCCACCAGAAGCGGCTAAGTTGATTGAAATTGCTCAGTTGCTAACGTCTGGTGCAGCGAGTTTTCACGGTGTGCTAACTCACGCTGGTGAGTCTTATCAGTGTTTTGAAAAACAGCAATTAATTGATGCGGCGCAAAATGAAGTTGCTGCGGCTGTACAAGCTGCTGAGCGCATTCGCGCTGCGGGTATGCAATGTGACATCGTCAGTATTGGTTCAACACCAACAGCGCATAGCTATCAAAACCTTGATGGGATCACCGAGGTTAGAGCGGGTGTGTACACCTTCTTTGATTTAGTCATGGCAGGATTAAATGTTTGTCAGTTAAGTGATATTGCCGCGACTGTAGTGACCAGTGTGATTGGTCATAATCATGATAAAAATTGGATATTTATAGATGCTGGTTGGATGGCTCTGTCTGGTGACAGAGGTACCGCTGAGCAACCTAAAGATTGTGGTTACGGTTTAGTGTGTGACGACAATGGAGAGGTATTAGCAGGGCTGCAAGTGATTACTGTTAACCAAGAGCATGGCATTATTGCTACGGTAGATGGTAGTGAGATTAACTTGACGCAGTTCCCTGTAGGCTGTCGCCTGCATATTTTGCCTAATCATGCTTGTGCAACAGCTTCAATGCACGCCAAGTATCATGTTTTTGATGCTAACAGCGGCAGTTATGACGTTTGGAATAGAGTACAAGGTTGGTAATATGATCTATTTATCTGAAGCGCAAACATCAAAGCTTATCTCCCATGAGCTGGCTTACAACGCTGTTAAAGAAGCGTTTGTCGCTGCCATAGACGATAAAGCAAACTTGTTCCCTGTGGTTAATGCTGAAGGGGCTAACCCTAATGAGATGTTTTCACTCAAGTCGGCATCAACACCTGAACTCGTAGGTTGGAAAACGGGTAGCTACTGGCCAGAAAATCAAGATAAAGGCTTACCTTGCCATGGCACCAATGTATTCCTACTCGACCCATTAACCGGTATGTTGCAGGCGGTGATTGCTGCCACAACCGTTAATGCTTACCGCACTGGTGCTGCAGATGCGGTCGCTGTTAACTATTTGGCAAGAAAAGATGCCTCAGTACTAACCATTTTTGGTACTGGGCATCAGGCTGAATATGAGGTGTTAGCTGTGAGCAAGGTTCGCTCATTGACTAAGGTATTGGTAGTGGGCCGTAGTGTTAGTAAAACTGAATTCTTGGTTAAGCGTTTATTAGAAAAAGGCATTAATGCCGAAGCTTGTGATGCACAAGCTGCTTGTGAACAAGCAGATATAATTATCACAGCAACCACGGCTCAAGCGCCTTTATTTGAAGCGCAGTGGGTACAACCAGGAACGCATATTTCTGCAATGGGCGCTGATAAAGTGGGTAAGCAAGAGTTGCCAACTGACCTATATAGTCATGCTCGCTTGTTTTGCGACTTTGCTTCTCAATCTATTTTTATTGGTGAGTTTCAACATAGTAGAAATACGCCGATAATTGAGATTGGTCAAGTGATAAACGAGTCCGCAAAAGGACGTCAAAGTGCTGATGAGGTGAGCATTTTTGATAGCTCAGGTATTGCGATCCAAGACTTGTTTGTTGCATCGCATATTCTTGAGTTAAGTCAGAGTGGTAAGTAAAGCAGTGGTATGAAAAGGTTAATGTTGATCTAGTTTAAAGGGCTGTAATAACAGCCCTTTAAAAATGAAGTCGTATTTATGGTTGTAATGAACCATCAGCATTATAGAACGCATCAATTATATCTATTGCGCCAGTTTTAAAGTTATATTCCATTACTTTTGTTGATTCACCACGCTGAATAAAATACAGGTCGCGATAAATACACTCATCTGCACGATACGTGTAAGCAATATCGACATCTGCGGTCATTAGGTCGGAGTCTGTAACCGCCGCAATTGTAAAGTCAGTGGTAGTAATACCATGCCAAAGCTCTTCACAGGCTGTAAACGGGTGAGTGCTGGTACCAGAGGTCGAATATGGAAATCCGGTCGGGCTTGACGCCACATCGCCTTGGCCAAACCCTGCGAGTTTTTCTACAGCTGTGGAGTTTCCTGCGGCGGCCCAACCACTATGATAAAGCGATACTGCACTTTCAAAGGCGGCAAATTGGCCTGCCATTGCTGATTTTCTGGCATCGTCCTGTAAGTTAATAAACTTAGGTATTGCGACGACAGCTAATATACCGAGTATGATAATTACGATTACCAATTCAATTAATGTAAATCCTTTTTCATCTGATTTCATTGTTATATCACTTTTTCATACTAGTCATAGAGTTAGAGCAGCAGTCTACACCTTCATTTCTATGATTTATTTGATCTAGGTTTAAAAATGAAATTTATTGCGTGTTGAATCAATAAATATAATGTTCGGAATTAGAGGCATTTAACTGAAAGGCAAGCTTGCTGATTGGAAGGCTGCTTAAAGCTAATTATAAAGTTTAAGTTATGGCTGATCACTTGGATTGCTGGATTCACACTCTTCAATCCTATCTAGCCTAATTGATACTTTTCTATATTGATTCCGACCAGCATCTTTGGCTTGATAAAGCGCTTTATCGGCGAGGAGTGAAACTTGTCTGCCAATTACATTAGAGTTGTTTTTAAACTGGTAATCTTCGATGGGGTCAACTTTGCACGCACCGAGGCTAATGGTGACATAGGGAGCGGTATCTGAGCTTGGGTGAGGCAAAGCTAAATCTTTGAATGACAATAGCATCGCATCGAGTTTAGCCTGTAGAGGTTCATCTGGAATGTCTCTAAATAGCATTATAAATTCTTCTCCACCAAAGCGAGCACACATGTCTTCAGCACGATAGAACTGTTGGGTCAGTGTCTGGGCAACTTTAATTAAGGCTGCGTCGCCAGCTAAGTGTCCTAAGGTATCGTTGTATTGTTTGAAATGGTCAACATCGGCAATAATTAAGGTAAAGCCTATCTGTTGTCTTGCTAATAATTGGCAATAGGTTTCAAGTCTTTGCTCAAAGCTGCGGCGGTTTGGGATATTAGTCAGTTTATCAATATAAGCTTGTTCGTTAAGTTGTTTGGTTTGTTCTTGAATCGTGCCCATTAGCGCATTGAAATGAGTTGCGACTTTGATGAGTTCTGTAATGGGGTAATGGTATCTCAGCTTCTTAATTTCACGGCTTCGATCCATATCTTGAATATCAATCGCGAGCTTTCTAACGGGGGTGACTAAAAAATATGAATATAGAGAATAAGCGAGAATTAACAGCATCGACATTTCTGCAAGTAAAATAAACACATTTGGCGCTAATAGAGGGGGAGCTTGGGTGTTGGTGTGGTAAAGCACTAATTTGAAAAGCGGTTTGCCATCGACATTTTTAATCAATCGCTCGGATGTTGGCGATAGTTTAGCGAGTTTAATATTAGAGCCGAGAGTGGGCAGGTAAGTGTCAGTGCTCTCTATATCGGCTATTTCTACTCCAGCTGCGGTATATTGTGAAAGTTCGCTAATAAAAGATTTATCAATTAATCGAATGAAAACCAAATATCCAAGTTGTGCACCGCTGCGGTCTGATTTTAGAATGCTGGTAGAACTGTATATCGCTGGGCCATAGCGAGTGGCGATTATGCCATCGGTTGACGGTACATTATCTGGGTTGTCGATAGGACTGTTTTTCGGTGGAAAAGTTTGTTTGGTTTGTGGTGAAAGAGCAATATTTTGTGGGTATTTATTAAAGTCCATTAGGTCAAAGCTAAGAGGTGTATCACTGCGGTGATTAAAGCCTTTGGTAAACACAGGCTGGTTTTTTCGATTAAAAATAAATACCCCATCGACCTTTAGACTTTTGAAGGTGTCGTTAGGAAATTCATGTTTTTCATAATACCTTTTTGCTGTAGCAGAATTAGACTTCATATAGCTGTAGGTTCTGTCCCACACTGCGTAGTCGTAATTAATGGTTTGTAGCGGTTTACTCATTTGCTGAAATGCGTAATTTAGTGATGTTAGCTCTTGTTCTGATAATTTGAGCAACGAACTTTCAAGAACTGGCAGTTGTACCCAATATCTAAAGGCAAAGATTGCTGCAGCAAATAGGATAAAAATGGCCGCAGAGATCCTAAGTTGTAATTGATTAAAGGTTTGAGATTTTATTTTTACGATAATGAGAAACCTTGGTAGAACCGACCCATAATATGAGTAAAGCTCAATAACTAATCTCTAGCCAATTTTTAGACCTAGATAAAGCAGATACCTTGTTGTTTTACTGAGGAACTTGTTCATTCTTTATCAATGCAAATGAGTAGCATTATTAATGAGGTTGCTGAAAGTTTTTATTGCCTTTCGGTAATATAAAAAGCCACTAACCAAGATTAGTGGCTTTTAGATAGATTTGCCTTTTTATAAAAGCCGCTCAAGGCTGACTTTAAGCCATTCTTTGAGTTGGCTTCCAGCGCAGTAATTGTGCTGGTATTTTTACGCCTTGAGCAGTCAAAGAATTAATACGATTCAAGTACGCAGCGCCGTACATTAAGTTCTTGGCTAAATCGACTGCATTACGGTCTTGCTTGTTTTTGAATAGCTTTTTTTGAATAGTTGTCTAAGTAGCTACCTTTTGGGCATTGGTTAAGGGCGACCTGAACAGCGCATAAAGTGTGACTTTCGGTTTTTAAAAAGCCACTAATCAGATTAGTGGCCTTCTAGACTGATGCTTTTTAAGGCGTATTAAGCCATTCTTTGAGTTGGCTTCCAACGCAGTAGCTGTGCAGGCACTTTAACGCCTTGGGCCGTCAAAGAGTTAATACGATTTAAGTACGCTGCGCCATACATTAAATGCTTGGCTAAATCGACTGCATTACGGTCTTGGTAGTTATCTAAATAGCTGCCTTTTGCCCATTGGTTAAAGGCACCAAGAGCCGGACCAGCCCAAATTTGATAATCCATTTCACGGCCTACTTCGCCAGAATTTGACCAGCGGCTTGAAAGCCCTAGGTACCAACGGAAAATCAGCGCCATTTTACGCTTAGGGTTGCCCTCTGCACGTTCAATTTGCTTAGGATCACGCTCATTAAAGTGCGCCACTGTACCTGCCCAAATTTCATCTAGGTTTGAACGGAATACTTGTTTTTCAAGCTTTTCACGCTCGTCTAATGGAATTGCTTCAATTGAGTCGTAGCGGGTGTAGATCTCATACAATTTGTTAGCGCGCATTGGGAATAGTGTACCGCGCTTAACCACTTGCAGTTTTACGCCCATCTCGAACATATCTGCCGCTGGCGCCATAGTCACATCGGCCATTTCAGTGGTGGCAAGTAGTTTACGAGTGTGCTCGCTGGCTCCGGCTTCAACACAAGCTTGGTTGATAGAGCCGGTAACAATATAGGCTGCGCCCATGTTAAACGTTGCCAGCGCTGCATCGGGTGTACCAACGCCGCCGCCACAACCGACACGAATAGGGGTGTCGTACTGGTATTTAGCTTGAATTTCTTCTTTCAGCGCTAAAATTGTTGGCAGCAGTGTCACTAGTGGGCGGTTATCCGTGTGTCCACCAGAGTCGGCTTCTGCGGTGATGTCATCCGCCATTGGCACAAGTTGCGCTAGCTCCATCTGCTCAGGGGTGATAGAACCGTCATCCACTAGTTTTTGTAGCATTTTAGCTGGCGCTGGCATCATAAACTTTTCAGCCACTTCGGTGCGGCTAACTTTAGCGATAACCTTGTTACCTACAACGACTTTACCCTGTGCATCGCGGCTTAAGCCTGCTGCGCGGTAATAAACGATTTGCGGCGTTAGGCCTAAGAAAGCTGAGGCTTCAACGGTGCGCACTTTGTGCTTTAAAAATAGCTCAACGCTGCCACGCTCTAATGCTGGCTCGCTTGGGCTATGGATAAGGTTGAACATGTAAGGGCCATTGGGTAGCGCCGCTTGAATACGGTTAATCGCCGCTTCTACGCGACTAGGGATAAGACCGGCTGCGCCAAATGAGCACAAAATGCCTGCTTGGCCTAAAGCAATCACTAGCTCTTCAGATGAAATGCCGTTCGCCATTGCGCCAGCATAGTAAGCGTATTTGACGCCGTGAACGCGGCGGAAATTGCTGTCGCCTAGGCTTTCAGTACCTAAAGCCGGAGTAAAGGCGCTGACTGGAAGATCAGTGCTGTTAGCCGCTTGTTCGGTCACGATATCAGCGGTTTGCGCAATACCAAAGCCTTGCTCACTGTGGTTTACCACGTAGCATGCACGGCTGAAGTCTTTAAGTTGCTGCTCCATCACTTGTACGTCAAAGCTAATATTTGACTCTGTCACAGCCCATGGCCACGGAGAAAGCATTTCGTTAGTTGCTGTAGGATTCATTATTTGTAAGACCCTTAATTATTTATATCGAGCTTGTGGCTCTTAGCTGTTCTTTTAACTAAATTTTCAATCTAATTCATTCACTTTTTAATGGTTTAGATCGCAGCTAGTTGCTATTAAATCATTCATTATATAAATCGAGTTAGGACGTAGATACTTTTGCTCAATTTCCAGAAAAAAGCGCGCAGCCTATGAATATAGGTGAGCACTTTTGACACAGAAATTGAGTAAAATAGCCAGTCACTCACTCCGATTTAAAGAGATTCTTCGATGGATATGGCTATATCAAATACTTCGTATATGCGCAGACCATCTTTACTTAGGCTGGCATTACCTGTGATGATTTTCTTACCATCTTCATCTTTGACTGAAGTAATGCTCACATCCATCGACATCTGCTTGTTCAGCGGATTAATTTGACCGCGATACTTCCACTTAATGTTCGATAAAATCTGACCAAATTTAGGATTTTTGAAACCAGCGCCTAAGTCTTTACTAATAGCGTAAGTCTGCATGGTTTCAATAATCGCTTCAACACCGAGTGAACCTGGCATAACCGGATCTTGGTGGAAGTGGAATTGGAAGAACCAGTCACTTGGGTCAATGGTGCGCTCGGCATATAAGTAACCTAGACCTTCGGTGCCACCATTATCAACAATCTCAACGCTGTCGATAAAGTTCAGCTGACCACCTGCTAGGCGGTAGTGTGGCTGGTTAGCTGGCGCAGTAAAGTGACGGCAGCTCTTATCGAGTAGGTTTACTTTAGTGGTTGCCGCTACGCCATTAGCCACATGCCATGGCTCCGTGACTTTACCGTTATCTAGACCTAGCTGATCTTTAAGCGCGTCACCTTTAAAGTAACCAAATACTGCGGTACCGCGATAGAAAGGCTCACCATCAGTGCTTAGCTCGAAGCTAAAGCTTTGGATGATATTAGTACCCGCCATAACGGTTGATAATAAACGTGAGTCGTTACGAATAGTTTTACCGCGTAGGTCAACATCACGTAGTAACTCACCGCTACCGTCTAAGTTACGGAAGAACAGCTCAAGGCCTGGGAAGCCGAGGGTTGTACCCATGTAACCAGAGATAAAGCCGTTAGGCTGCAGTGAGATCTCCATCAAAATCGAATACGGCATCACTGCGCCGTGGCTGTTTTTATCGAAATACCAAGCATCTGCAGGTACTTCATATTCAGCAATACACGATGATGGCTTTTTAAAGTCGCCGCGCTTACCGTTGACTTCGATAACGCGAGTGGTCACCTGCAGGTCACCACATGGTGTGCGTGGCGGGATCATGCCGCGATAGATTGAGAACTCTGGGCCGAAACAGTTTTCGATATTACCTGTAGCAAACTCAAACATGTGATACGGCGTAAACGGTACAGTATCTGGTACTCGGTTCGGGTAGTCTGGCGTAATTGGCGCTTCAACGTGGGAAATCGGAATAACGCCCTTATTTGGCTCTTTGGTTAGATCTGGGATTTGCGCCATTAATGGTGCGTTCACAGATGCTGGCTTATATACCTTTTTCGCACTTGTTTGAGCGTTTACTTGTGTAGTGCTAGCCGTTGTTGATTCAGTCAAAAGCGGATAACGAGTACACTCACCTTCCTCTTTAATCATCACCCCTAGGTTTTGGAAATCCACAACCGCTTTGCCGTTTAGCAAAATATCGATGTTAGCTTTAGCATATGGGCGCGGGCTGAAACCGATTTCAGTCACTTCCATACGGTAAGTTAGCTCACCAGATTGTGGTAGCACTTGCCCGCGACAGCGTACTTGCTGTGATGCGTTTTCAAGTGGCTGGAAGCGACCATTTTGAGTTTGGGTGTGCATACCAAGGTGCAGCATATAGAACTGCAGTAATTGACCACAACCTTCAGCCATTAATGAGCCAGCCATCACTTGGTCGCCCTTAAAGTGACACGGGAAATACCAGTGGTCTGCTTCAAGCTGCTTATGGCCTTCGATTAAACCTAGCCCCCAAGTACCACCGGTGCGGTCAACCTTGCTAACTTGTTCAATCATCAAGAATTTTTCTGATGCGAAGCAAAGAGACGGCTGGTGGGCGCCACTGTGGCTTGGGCCAAAACAACCTGCAATATCAGCCGTTAATAGCTTATGAATATCGGCATAGCTAAACTGAGTTTTAGGGCAATCAAGTAGTGGGTTAAAGCGCTGCTTTTGCACTAGGCTGCGAGCTTTAATCTCTTCTTCAGTGCGAATAACCCCTTTACCGTCGGCAAGTTCTTCATCAGTGAAGAAGCCAGCACAACCGCCATCCATCTTGAGGATCATTTTGTCGCCAACAAAACACTCATACGAGAAGAAGAACAACAAGGTGTCGCCGTTGCGAGCATAGTTGTTGATCTTAATGTCATAGCGCAGCGTGTCGCCGCCACGAGGCAAGTCACCTAAGAAGGTGAGGGTACAATCAAGTAAACGATAAACACGATTGCCTTTGTTCTCAAAATCGATACCTAAGTAGCTGATAAGCATCAAGTCACATTGGCCTGATTCTACTGCTACCGCCCAAGGAATTTGCCCATCAACTAGATAAGGCGCATCAACAGGGATGTCGTACTCAGTGGTCATTGAGCATGGCTTAAACTGATTGATGGTCGCATCAAGTTTGGTGACGCGCGATACCAATAGATAGTCGGTGGTTGGTAGACGTACGCGGCGTGAGTAGCTGTCGATAATGGCATAATCACTGCCAAATACCTTGGCGATATCGCCCTCTGCGTATTCGACTAAATCGGCATAGTTCCAGATACACGGCTTTAACGCTGGTACTGGCGGCGTGTAAGGTGGCACATTAGCGTGATCTGGTTTTAACTCGACAATACTGCTTTGAGCAGGTGCAGTCACTTGAACTGGCGATTTTTCAGCAATAGCCACATTCTCGCTTGTTTGGGCATCGATAGTTTGAGTATCGACGGCTTGAATATCGCCGGCCTGAATATCGATAGTTTGCCCTGTTACTTGCGCTAGCTGCTGCTTCAATAAAGCATCAGCCACCTTCATACCGGCATTGCGGCTCTCTAGAAAAGCTAAGTGAGCTTGCTGAGTGAGCTGTTGATTGAGTTGGAAACTAGCAAGATCGCCAGTAGCTGTATCAAGAGTCTTGTCTAAATTATTTGCTGTATTAGCAATGGTATTTGTTGTCATTGGTGGGGTACCTAATTCACGTTTGGGTGCCTGAGCGGTGACGCCAATGTTTGCAGTCTGTTGTGCTGCAATTGTTATTTGTGGCTCTACTGAGCTTTCCGTTTCGAATGAGCTAGCCGTTTCGACTGAACTAGTGGCCTTAATCGGTTTAACTTGGTTGACCACGGTCGATGCTGTCGCTTGCGCCATCTTTTGCGTAATCACGTCAAGGCTTGCAAGCGGCGTATCAACAATATGTTGGTAGATATCGCGGCCACCTAAGGTGACTTGCTTAACCAACTGGTGCTTAGCATCCGATTTAAGCTCACTGCTTAAGCGGGCAGTTAATGCTTGTTGTTCGCTCGCTGTTTGGCTAACCAATAGCTGTGATAATTGGTTTTCACTAATATTGTTGATTAGCGCGCAACTGGCTTTATTGGTTTGGGCTACAGTATTTAAGTTAAGTAAGCCATGTAATAGGCTTGCCATACCCGCTGCGGCAAAGCAGTGACCAATACGCTGCTCAGCAGCGGTATGAATAATCTGAGTGCCTGCTATTGGCGCTAATTGAATTTGGCTAGCAGGTGCTGCCATGGTTTCAATCACTTTAACGGTATTAAAGTCGGTAGCAGTTTGGCTCAGTAACTTGTCGGTTGCCGAAGCGGTTTCGGCAGTTTTAGCAAATCCAAGCGCATCAATTTGGCCGTATGAGCAGCCAGATGTCGCTTCATCTTTGACTAATACGATAGCACCAGCACCTTCACCTACCTTCCACTTATTAGCTTCGAGATTTGGCTCGATTGCCACTGGTGAAATAGCGTTTTTGAGGATAACTTGCTCAAAGCTACCTGACAGATCAACCGCAGCAATGACTACGGCATCAAGGTTGTCTTCCATGATGAGGTTTTGCGCCACATCGATACAACGGCTGACTGATTGCTCAGCTGCTGAAATAGTAAAGGCTGGGCCATTAAAGTCCCATAGTGACGCCACACGTGACGCCATAATATTGCCAATAAAGCTGGTGTACTGATTCAGCTTGGCAGCATCAAGCACACTGTCCATGGCAATGGCTTCAAGCGCTTGGTATTCATCCGTTGATAAACTGACGCCCATGGCAGCAAGGCTTTGTGCTAACTGAGTATGCAAGTTAACCCGGCCGCGGAACTGATGCAGTTCAAGCTCGGTTTCCATTGCGACTAGTACCGCCACTTTCTGCCCCGGCTCTAGCTTGGCATCACGAATCGCTTCGTCTGTCACTCGCATTAGCATTAGCTGCTGTGAGATCAAACGGTCATCTTCGTTAGGTGGCAGTTTAAAGCGTAAAAAGTCTAGCTCGAAGTTATCGACATAGGCGCCTTTTGGCGCTGCTGATAAGCCAAATTCAGCCAGTAATTCACTGTGCTTTTCAAGGCCTTTCCAGCGCTTTTTCGGCAGTTCGATAAAACCGTTACCGTTTTGAGTCACAGCATTGTTGAGTGCATTGATACTGCTAAGCGGACCAAAGTGTGAGGCAAGGCCAACCACTTTTAGCGGCTCAGCTTGACGCGCGGCTTGAGTGGGTTTTGTCTTTACAGTGCCTTTGCCGTTATATGACTCAAGCAAAAGGTGAGCATTACAACCACCAAAACCAAAAACCGATACGCCGGCGTGACGACTTCTCACACCAAAATGATTGTTAGACGGTTTATCTGGCCAGCCTTGAACCATGCTAGGCAGAGTGGGTTTACCAAACAGTTTTTTCGGTGAAGAGATGGCATCACTGATGTTGATACTTGGCGGCAGGTAACCTTCTTTCATGGCGAAGATCATTTTCATGATCCCCGGCATGCCGGCTGCGGTTAATAGGTGGCCTAAGTTAGACTTGGCTGAACCAATTAACGGTGCATCAGAACCTTGCAGCTTGTTTTCAAAGAAGGTTTCCATTGAAGTGAGCTCAATCTTATCACCCAGCGGTGTACCCGTTGCGTGGCACTCAATCACTTCAATGTCTTTTGGCTCAATATCACTGGCGGCATAGGCACGTTCAAAGGCTTTTACCTGACCTTTAGGGTTCGGGCTTAATACAAACTGGCCTTTACCGTCGTTTGATAGACCTACGCCACTGACAACCGCATAGATTTTGTCATTGTCGCGCTCTGCATCTTCAAGACGTTTAAGCACTAATACGCCAGCGCCTTCGCCGGCAAATAAGCCTTTACTGCTGCCATCAAACGGCACTGAAATACCGTGATCTGGGTAGGCGTGAAAAATCGAGAATCCCATGTTGATAAAGAAAGGATCCGCGCCAGAGACTGCGCCAGCCAACATGATATCGGCCTTGCCAGTGCTTAAGTAATCACAAGCAAGCTTTAATGAGTAAACCGAACTTGCACAGGCGGCATCAAGGCTTAGCTGTGCGCCGCCAAGACCTAATGCATCGGCAACCACTTTTGAGCTGTTATGGGCAATGGCGCCATTGGCAGCATTTAGGTTGCTTTCATTTACCGCTCGAGCTGTATGGGCATTAGTTGGGCTTAACTTAAATGCTTTTGCGCCGAGTTTATCCTGCAGGGCTTTCTCAACCGCGCTGTGATAAATCGGCAAAAACAGATCGTTGGAGCGGGTAGTTGGGAACGATAAAGCGCCCATTACTACACCTGTGCGGCTTAAGTCTGCGCCGTTGATATCAATTCCGGCATCCGTTAACGCATTGCGGCTGGTGTCTAGCGCCCAAAGAAAGCTGTCATCTAAACCAGTTAAGCTTTGCTCTGACAGCTTGTAGCCCGCAGGGTTAAATTGAAAGTTTTCAATATAGCCGCCTTTATTACAATAAAAGCGGTCAGACTGACCTTGCACACCTTGGTAATCGCTGCTGTTGGCACCGAGCTTTTCGTTAGTTAAGGTGCTGCGAGAGTCACGTTTATCCAGCAGGTTCTGCCAAAATTCTTGCGGGGTTTTAGCATCTGGATATAGAGTGGCTAAACCGACGATGGCGATTTTGCTTTGTTTACTGGTTTTACTTGCGTTAGTCGCGCCTTTTCCACTTTGGGAAAGAGGGTTAGAAGCATTGTCTGGTAATGACATTAGACTTCCCCTTGAAGTAAATGGTCTTGGTTAGACTCAATCGCAGTTGACTGCTTTGCCGCCGAGTGGGCGATTAATTGGCAATGCGCTAGCTCGCGCTTGAGTCCATCAATAAATGGTTGCAGCGATAACGGCACGTTATGGCTAATTAATTGGCCTATAGCCTTAATCACGCTGGTAATATCTTGGCTACCTTTGGCGTTCATTGGCACAGTGCAACAAGGCTGATGTTGTGCACTGCTGGCACCATCTTGTTTAGCAATTTTGTCGATCAAGGTGCAGTTTTGTCTATCAGCACCGATTTCAACAAACAGCTTAGCGCCCTGATGTTGGGCGTGATGTACTAGCGCGGTAAAGTCCAAGGTTTGGCAGAAGGTGTCGGCAATAGACTGAGCAACGACTAGGCTGCTAAGTGCTTGCTCACTCACCGTTTGCTTAGCGGTTAAATCTGCGGCGCTGATAAAGCCTATTTCACTAGGAAGCTCAGCTTTTAACGGTTGCAGATAAAAATCCATCACATTTTGATGCTCTTGCATCGCAGGTTGGGTATGCATGGCCGTTACGCGATTGGCAGCAATGCCGCGCTTACCCAGTGCTGCAAGTAGTGCTTTACACTGGGTTTCACAGCCCGCAATGACGCAGGTGTCACCTTGAATAATCGCGAGGTAAGCGTGTGGATAATCTTTTAGTAACGCCTCAATTGGCGCGGCTTCACTTCTAACCACAAAGCTATTCCACTGGATCTCAGCGGCGGTGTCATCGAGCTGCCAAGCCTGTCTAACAGCGGTTAGTTTGCCGGAAATTGCCGAAGTGAAAAGTGGGTCGGTTTGGGTTTTGCTAATTAGCGCATGCGGGTTTTGCCATACGCCTAAGCTTGCCCACATCGATGCTTCACCCATTGAGTAACCTAAAGCAAAATTAGGCTTAATATTAAACTCATCGGTTAGCAGCTGAGTTAACAAGTAGCTGCTACCCACGCCAGCAATGGCTAAGTCACCTAAGCTCATCTTGGCAGCATGTTTAGGGTCAAGATGATAGATGTCTTCAGCTTGTAGCATCGACTTTAAATCGCCTTCACGCTCAAGTTTGGCGTAAAGAGCAGGGAAGTACTGATGCAATTCATTAAGCATATCGGCATAAACCGTACCCACACCAGGATAAACAAAAGCGAGACCCGCTTGGGCGTCGTTATCGCTATTACCTAGCGGCGTTAGGGTCAAATAACTGCCTGCTGGGGTTTTATATTGGATTAAGCAGTCATTACTTAAATTAGCGTTTGTTTGTTCGGCAAAAAGTGAGGTCAAGGCATCGTTCAGCGCACTTAACTCTTGTTTAGCCGCGGCGAATGAGCTCGCTTGAATAACAGCCTGATAAGCGCGCTTATTATGGCTATTAAACAATCTCGCTGCGTTAACCAAATTGTCATGCATTATGCTGAGCAGCACTTGCTGATGCGCTAGAGAAAGCTCACCAGTCTCTGTTACCTGCAAGCTGGCTAATTGCTGCATTAGCTTAGCTATCGATGCTGCAATATCTTGCTCACTATTGCCGGGCAAGATAAACATTAATCTTTGGCCGCTTAGCATCGACTTAGGTGCTAATGAGCCTGTGCCTTGGGTTAGCACATAGCTGGTTGCTTGTTGGCCATTAACAAAGTTGATGGCGGCAACGCGGTTTTGATGAAATTCGCTAAACCAATAATGGCTTTTGGCCTGTTTAGAGCCAAGTTCCACACCTTGATTAACCTCTTTTCTCACATGGGTGCGGCTAGCAAGCTGTTGAATAAGCGAATAAACCTCTGTGAACTGCTGTTCACTATTGAGATTCTCAAAACACTCATTCACGCTGACATCACTTAAGCTACGTTTGGCTTGTAAAAGAGACAGGCTTAGCGCATTTGAGGCAGGCTTTAGATCACCAGATGCTTGACTAATTTGCGTAACTTCAGCTTGTTGCATAGCCGCAAGCTGCGCATGAGGATGGATCCGCATTTGCGCCGCTTTTAATGCAGGCAGCATTAACAAAGCGTGAGTTGCTGTAGCAAGCTTGACGATATAGCCATTGTTAATTGCGTTGGTCGCAGCATTTAGCTGCGACTCAAAGCTGTTTGCATCGCTATCATCAGAGATAGTGATGCTGGGCATTTCAGGTAACGGTGCACTGTTAAGCAGGGCATTTAGCTCTGGCTGCACGGTTTGATAGCTCGCTAAAACTGACTGGTCGACAGTGTTAATATCAAACTGCGGCGTTGGCAGTAAGATAAGTGCGATGCGAAGTGGCATCACACTTGAATTAGGCGTTGCTTCCACTAATTCGCCTCACTGTCATTTGCTAACGCAGCAGGTAAAAATGCGGGATTTAAGCTTTTGCTAATGGTGATTTTAGCCGACTTAAACATGGCACTTAACTCGCCGCTGTCACGATATAGCGCAACGTTAGCTTCAAGTGAGCGTTTGTTGTGCTTAATCACTTCAAGCTCAATGGTACCGGTTTCACCAAAGGCCATTGGTTGGTTTGAGATAAACTCACCAATGCTTGATGGCAAACTCGCCGCGCCAGTTTTAAGTCTTGCCCAAACCAGCATGGCTTGCAGCAATAGATCTTCAGCAAATGGCTGACTGCCGCCGACATGAGATTGTGGTAAAAACTCACCACAATCGCTAAGTTCAACTTTAGGCAAGGCTACCTTGGCGATTAGACCTTGGTCGTCGAAATGCGTTACCGACTCGATACCTTGTAAGCGCGGACCATGGAACAAGGTGCCGTTATTATAAAGTTCCTTCGCTGTGGTGATAACCTTAGCTGCGCTTAAGTTAAACTGCTTGCTAGCGTACTCAGTGGTGATGTTACCTACAAGTGTTGCTTGATATTGTGGGCGACCATTACTGCTGATCAACGCATTCAGTGTTGCATCTTCACCTGTTGGCGTTAGCTCAAGGGTTAACTCTTGAGCTGCATCGGTTTCAAATACAATACCTTTTAGCAGTTTGTAATTTATGACTTTTACCTGAGAGCCGAGCATATCGCTCGCCGCTTCACGCATCCAGTCAATAGCACATACCGTTGGCAGCACGCTGTTACCGCCAATGCGGTGATCTTCAATGAAGACCATCGCACTTGGGGTTAATGTTCGAGTAACAGTGACTGCTTGCAAAGGTAAATTTTGTGCGTCAGCACGCGGATGCGATGCCGTTAGCACCTCACCCGCATTAAGCTTTTTTACAGAAGCAGTCTCAGTTGCTTTTGTGTCGCTTCCGCCTTGCATTGAAGTACCAATTAGCAACTGCACGCCAGTTTCACCTAATAGCTGAGTCGCAAATAGTTCTGCGCCTGCTTTTAGTGGAATGACGTATACACCACGGTCGGTAAACATCTTTTTAAGCGCAGGGTTAACCATGCCGCCATCCCAAGGACCCCAGTTAAAGCTCATGACTTTAGCTTGTGGATTGCGAGCAGTGAACTGCAACGCTGCCTTGTTAAGAATGTCGTTTGACATCGCATAGTCACTTTGGCCGGTATTACCGTAAAAACCAGCTGCAGATGAGAACATAGCAAGTAATTTTATCTTGCTTGGTTCAAGTGCTGCGAGCAATGCTTTTAAGCCATTGACTTTAGTGCCGTAAACGCGAGCTAGCTCAGCAAGAGTTTTATCTTGAATATGCTTATCTGCTAGTACGCCTGCGCCGTGAATAAGACCGGTGATCTCATTTGAGCGACCGTTAAGTGCTGCGGTGATTGCTGCGCTGTCGGTTACATCCATGCTCACGTATTCAGCTGATGCTCCAACCTCGCTAAAGGCAGCTAGGGCAGCATTAATCTCAATGCTGCTCTGTACTGGCCACACCGCGGCTTCAACTTGCTTTGGCGTTGGCTTTTGACCTGTCGAGATAATATGAGCGATTGCCGCTGACTTTAGCTCGCTGGTTTGCTTACCTGCAGCCCAGCTTGGCAAAGCTTGTAATTCACTACGGCCTGCTAAGATAAAGTGTGACTGAGTACGTTTAGCCAGTGCTAGTGCACATTCGAAGGTTACGCCTTTTGCACCCCCGGTCACCAGTATTTTATCTGTACTGTTAAGCTCAGCTTTTGCTGTTTTGTCTGCAGCTTCTCCGGCAACTAAGGTCACTCGAGTTAGCTGATCTTTTTTACCGAAACAGATACCCACTTCAGGAAGTTGAGCGTTGCTATCAAATAGTTCGCTAGTGATCGCATCGGCTAAATGAGTGGCATCAACATCGGTTGCAATATCGAGCGCACGACAGAAAACCAGTGGCCATTCATGGCTTAGGGTTTTAGTTAACCCCGCTAATGCCGCTTGGTTAAGTTCTGCACCTTTTAGGGCGTCAGTATTTAAGTAACCAAAGCCACCGTCGATACGGCTTACTGTGACAAAACAGCGACGAGTGTCTGTTGCTGACTGTTGTGACTGTACAACTAGCTTAGGTTGCAACAGTTTTGCCCACAAGAACGCATTGCTCACGTGAGTAAAGCTTTGCACATCGAGGTTAACTGCTGTTTGCTCTGCGGTATTCGCTTCTGGTTGCAAGTGGATAAAGCCACCAATAGTGCCAACCTCAGTTTCAATCTGCGCGATAACTGCAGCAATACTTGTCTCTAGCTCAGACTCATCGCTTGAGGTAAGTTCAAAGCTGGCAACGTCACTTGAAAGTGGCGATTGAGGCTGACCTTTAGGTAAACGCACAACGGCAACTTTAAGACCTTGTTTAATTAGTTTCTCAGCTAAAACACCTGCGTTGTGACCATCATCGTTGATCACAACACTTGCGTCTGCGGCGAAACAATTTTCTAGCTTGTCCGCCGCATTAAGCTTTTTTAGCGCTACCTCGCTATGAGGAGGAAGCTCTACGGTTGGTTCTGCCGAGATTGCTGCTGGTGCAGATGAAAGAGTAGAGCCTTCAGCGGCACTAACATTAAGAGACGCAGCGGCACTTGTATTAGCAGAGCCTTCAGCTGGCAGTTTACTGCCCATATAAGCCACGATTTCGCCCAGCGTACGACACTCTGCTAGATCTTCAGGATTAAGCTCTGGTAAACCCGGTAACTCATCTTGAACTGTACCAAGAATTTCAACGCGTTTAATTGAGTCGATACCTAAATCGGCTTCCATATCCATGCCAAGTTCAAGCATTTCAGTTGGGTAACCGGTTTTTTCTGCAACTACAGACATCATAGTCGCCTGTACCTTGTCTGCGCTTAGACCGTTTGTAGCTGGTGCAATAGCAGCATATGAAAGAGGAGAGCCTTCAGCTGCACTTGTAGAAAGCTTCGAGTTCATGTAGCTAACGATTTCGCCCAGTGTACGACACTCAGCTAGATCTTCTGGGTTAAGCTCAGGTAAACCCGGTAGCTCATCTTGTACTGTGCCAAGAATTTCAACACGCTTAATTGAGTCGATGCCTAAATCGGCTTCCATATCCATGCCAAGCTCTAGCATTTCAGTTGGGTAACCGGTTTTTTCTGCAACTACAGACATCATAGTCGCCTGTACCTTTTGTGCGCTCAAGGTTGTTTCTGCATTTAGACCATTTTCAGCTGGTGCAACAGTCGCAGAAGCTGTAACAGCAACTGATGAAAGCTGAGAGTTCATAGAGCCTTCAGCTGGCAGTTTACTGCCCATATAAGTAACGATTTCGCCTAGCGTACGACACTCAGCTAGATCTTCTGGGTTAAGCTCAGGTAAACCTGGTAACTCATCCTGCACTGTGCCAAGAATTTCAACGCGTTTAATTGAGTCGATACCTAAATCGGCTTCCATATCCATGCCAAGTTCAAGCATTTCAGTTGGGTAGCCAGTCTTTTCGGCAACCACAGACATCATAGTCGCCTGTACCTTGTCAGCACTTAGACCATTCGCTGCAGGAATAGCAGCTGCTTGAGGCGCTGCAGCAGCACTAATATTAAGAGACGCAGCGGTACTTGTAGAAAGCTTAGAGTTCATATAGCTAACGATTTCGCCTAGAGTACGACATTCGGCTAGATCTTCTGGGCTAAGCTCAGGTAGACCCGGTAGCTCATCTTGTACTGTGCCAAGAATTTCAACGCGCTTGATTGAATCGATGCCTAAATCGGCTTCCATATCCATTTCAAGCTCTAGCATTTCAGTTGGGTAGCCAGTCTTTTCGGCAACTACTGACATCATAGTAGCCTGTACTTTGTCAGCACTTAGACCGTTTGCAGCTGGTGTAGATGAAACAGTAGAGTCTTCAGCGGTACCAACATTAAGAGACGCAGCGGCATTTGTAGACAGCTTAGAGTTCATGTAGCTAACGATTTCACCAAGCGTACGACACTCAGCTAGATCTTCAGGGCTAAGCTCAGGTAAACCCGGTAGCTCATCTTGTACAGTGCCAAGAATTTCAACGCGCTTGATTGAATCGATGCCTAAATCGGCTTCCATATCCATTTCAAGCTCTAGCATTTCAGTTGGGTAGCCAGTCTTTTCAGCAACCACTGACATCATAGTGCTTTGCACTTTTGCTGCGCTCAGTGCTGTTTCAGCGCTCAAACCGTTTACAGCTGGTGCAATAGTCGCAGAAGCAGTAACTGGAACAGATGAAAGTTTGCTGTTCATGTACGCTACGATTTCGCCCAGTGTGCGGCACTCTGCTAAATCTTCAGGGCTAAGCTCAGGTAGACCCGGTAGCTCATCTTGTACTGTGCCAAGAATTTCAACGCGCTTGATAGAATCGATGCCTAAGTCAGCTTCCATATCCATTTCAAGCTCTAGCATTTCAGTTGGGTAACCGGTCTTTTCGGCAACCACTTCAAGCATAGTGGCTTGAACATTTGCAGCGCTCAGGGCTGATTCAGTGCTCAAGGCTGTTTGCGCGCTCAAGGCTGAAGGCGTTGTAGTCGCAACACTTGTATGGGTCGGAACGATAGTCGCTTGAGCAGGCGCAGCTTGACGAGCAACTTGTACTGGAGCCGTTTGAACAGGAGCTGATTGTACAGCTGGAGCCTGAATAGGAGCTGGAGCTGTTACCGGTGCAGGCTGGGCTTGTGGGGCTTGAGTAGGCTGCACTGGCGTAGCGTTAACTGGCGCTGCAATCGCAGCTTGAGCAACAACTTGGCTTTGAATTACCTCATTGTGAATGACTGGAGCGTAAGTTGCTCGGCCGCCATTTAGCAGGTTCAATGCGGCAATATTGCTGCCCGCTTGCATCTCAAGGAATTGCGTGTGGCTTTGTAGTGTTTGCGCTTGTAGCTGGTGGAACTGCTCCATTGAGCGTTGTAAGCTCTCTGGGATCGCAATACCAGAACCTGCCAGCTTAGCTTGCTCTGTCATCAATGTAGTGAACGTCTCACCATATTGCTGTGGAATAGCTAAGAATTGCTGATGTAGCTGGGCTGTTTGCTGCTGGGCGGCAAAAAAGTTGCTGAGTGCATCGCTGCTAATATTATGCGCTGCTGGCTTACTATTTTTAGACACTACTTGATTCTCTTGAGCTGAATGGGCTTCAACTGGGGTTGCATTGGTTGAATGATAAGTGGCTTGCTCGTTACCTGATGTAACTGCTGCAACTTCAACAATCTTTTCGACTTCTACGATTTTTTCTACGAGCTTCTCTACTTCAACCAACTTCTCAACTTCAACGATTTTTTCTTCGATCACATGTTCGATTTGTGAAGTGACGATGCCAGTTTCTAAAGATTTGGCCATCTTAGCGCGAGTCGCTTTGCTGATATGGTTAGCAGCGTTTAGCGAAATACTCATAGGTGACTTTTTAGCTGGAGCGGCAATATCGGCTTGGTATGGGTCGATTTCGCTTAATACAACACCGGTAACGGCCAGTTGCATTGCTGCTTGCTTAAGCTGCAGATCACTATCACCTTTAGGATTAGGGTTTATAGAGATTGTGCAAACTTCATTTTCAGTATTGGCCAGCGTGCCTTGAACAAGCTTTTGTAAGATGTTCTTCGGACCAAACTCAACAAATACGCGTGCACCGGCGTCATACATAGCTTCTAGTTGGCTAGTAAAGCGTACTGATTGAAGCATATGTTTCTTAAACGAGGCTTTAATCTTTGCAGCGGTAGCATCGTACAGCGCGCCAGTGGCATTTGAATAAAGTGCGCGGCTGGCTTTATTGAATTTAGCTGCGTCAATCGCTTTAGCAAATGGTGCTTGAGCATGACCAACCAATTCAGTGTGGAATGCACCCGATACTGGTAGGTTTATTGCTTTATAACCAAGCTCACTTAGCGCCTTAGCAGCATCTGCAGTTGTGGCTGTTGGGCCTGCAATGACAGATTGAGTTGGCGCGTTATAGTTTGCGACTTTAACGCCAGCAAATTTAGCAATGGTGGCTTCAACGGTTTCAAGGTCTGCAGCACTCTTGGTTATGATTGCAAACATGCTACCATTATCCTGTGAAGAGTCAGCTTCAACGCCGTCTTTAGCCGGGGCTTTAGTCGCCATAGCATCGCCACGGGCAAAGGCTAGTTTGTAGTAATCATCAGAGCTGATAACACCTGCAGCGCACAGTGCGCTTAATTCACCAAAACTATGACCGGCTACCATATCGGCATTAAAGCCTGCAGCGCTGAATAAGGCGTATTGACCCATTGAAATTGCACCGATTGCACTTTGGGCATTGGCGGTATTGGTCAAAATCGCTTCTTGGGCTTTTAAGTCATCTTTATTAAATACTGGCTTTGGATATAAGGTTTGCGATAACGGCGTTTTATCGTTTGCAGCAAATACCTTATCAGCCATCACAAATTGCTGACGCATCTCTGGGTAATAACAAGCAAGGTCGCGACCCATATTTAGGTATTGTGAACCTTGGCCTGCAAACAGTGCGGCAACTTTACCGTCGATTGCTGCGGCGCGATAACTTGTGCCGCCTGGTAGTTGCCATGCGTTATCATCGCTTGCAGACAGTTTTGCTACAGCTTGCTGAATTAGGCCTGTTAACTCTTCAGCGGTGTTTGCAACTAAACCGATACGTGGTGCATTTTTATCAAGCTCACGGACTGAGTGGTTTGCGGCTGCATCTTTAAGAATAAATTCTGCTTGGTTCGCTGATGCTGCTAGTGTGTTTAGCTCGTTAATTAACGCAGCTTTATCGTTTGCGCTTATTAGGAAGCTTTGGGCGACTTGGCGTTGACGATACTTAGCTTTTTCGCTATCACTACGGCTGTGTTCTTGGTTGTACTCTTCTAGTACAAAGTGGAAGTTAGTGCCACCAAAACCAAATGAGCTAATACCCGCGCGGCGCGGCGTACCATCAACACGTGGCAGCCATGGGCGAGTCTCAGTGTTTAGATAAAACGGTGAGTTTTCAATATCAAGCTTAGGGCTTGGCTGACTGACGTTAATCGTTGCAGGTAGCACTTTGTGATGCAGTGCAAGGGCCGCTTTGATTAAACCAGCGGTACCCGCTGTTGATTTAGTATGGCCAATTTGTGATTTAACAGAGCCAAGTGCGATGTGCTGTTTGCTATCGTTGCCATCAGCAAATACTGAGCAAAGGCCGGTGAACTCTGCTGCGTCACCTGCTGCAGTACCTGTTCCGTGAGCTTCAATGAGTCCCAATGTGTGCGGCGCAAAACCAGCGTCATCATAGGCGCGGTTTAGTGCTTTAGCTTGACCCGATGGTCGAGGGGCGTAGATCGATTTAAACTTACCATCTGATGATGCACCCACACCTTTAATCACAGAGTAAATGCGGTCGCCATCGCGCTCAGCATCTTCAAGGCGTTTAAGGGCTACCATACCAATACCTTCACCAATCATCATGCCTTTTGAGTCGATATCAAATGGCTGAATGGTTTCGTTAGTGGTAAAGGCTGGTGTCTTTGAGAAACTCATATACATAGACGGTGAGTTATCGGTACACACACCACCGGTGATCATCATTTCAGATCGACCTTCGGTTAGCTCTGTCAGTGCCATGCGCATTGCGGCAAGCGAGCCTGCACAGGCTGCATCGACCACACAGTTCATGCCGCCAAAGTCGAAACGGTTAGCGATTCGACCTGCAATCACGTTACCTAAAGATCCCGGGAATGAGTTTTCTTCCCAGTGTACGTATTGGTCTTGGAATTTCTTGATCAGCATTTCGCTGTCGGTGTCGCTAATGCCGCTGTTTGAAAATACTTTCTTTAATACTGGGTATTGCAGACGTGCTGTTAGGCTGTGGCTAATTTTTTGACCACCGCCGACACCTAAAGTAATACCGATTTTATCTCGGTCGTAACCTTCAGGCAGGTTGGCATCGGCCAAGACTTCTTTAGCAACGATCAGCGATAATAGCTGTGATGAATCGGTAAGCTCCAAAATGTTTGGCGGCAGGCCAAATTCCATTGGGTTGAAGTCCACATCTGGCAGGAAACCACCACGCTTACAGTAGCTCTTATCGGCTACGGTTTTATCGGCGTCGTAATACTCTTCTGGTTGCCAGTGAGTCGATGGTAATTCAGTAATCGCATCGATTTTCTCGCTGATTAAGTCCCAAAACTTATTCAGGTAGCGAGAGTTGGCAAAGATGCTTGCCATGCCCACGATAGCAATAGGCATATCTTTAAGGCGTTTATTTAGGCGTGAATCAGCTTGTGAGTCTTGTGCTTGCTCAGTCGCGTTTGCTGATTTTGTAGGTTTAGAGGTCTGGCTCATTATGAGTCTCCGCTGGGTGCCTGAGTATCAGGCGTCTTGTTGTTTGTTGTATGCGTTTCTTCTGAGGTGTGGCGATTTGGCGTCGCACCAGGAAAGCGCTGCAAAAAGGTGTGATAGTTACGTACGAGTAACTTTCGTAAATGGAATGGCCCATGTTTAAGTACATAGGTCATATATCGATTTGTGGCTTGAGTATTGCCATCTTGATAGATGTCGAGATAGATCCAGTCGCTGTGAGGATCGATGCCGAGCAAAATTGAACTGGGTGTTTCTTCGGTCAATTGTGGCGGAATAGTCAGTGATACCACTTGCACCACATTGTTACCGTCGGTACTTGGCAGTGCCAAGGTTTTAGCCAGCGTTTCATAGTGCAAGGTATAGGTTTGCACGTCGCTGCCTTGGGTCACCGGGATTTGATTAAAGTAACGCATCGGCACATTCGGGCTTTGTATGTCGCTGACGCGAGATACACCGTAACGCTTTAAACACCTTGCTAACCCGGAGCGTGAAACATTTGGATTAATAAATTTTTGGGTTGCTTTTAATAGGGTGTCTAGTGGCATCTTCAATTGGTAACGCAAACCCACCACCACATATTCTTGCAGTGGGGTTAACGTGGTATTGAGGTGATGCGGAGTATTGGGGCAGTTTTTGACAGAGTCGCGTTTGCGCCACTTACGTACGGTGGCTTCACTGATATTTAATATTTTAGAAAGTTGACTGACACTGAGATCCGACTCTTGTATGAATCGACGCATCTCGGGTGTAGTCGTGGCATTGCGATGCCTAGCTTCATTTTCTATTTGCGTACACTTATTCGAACTAATATTAGCTTCTTCTAAGTGTTCACTATTTGTTTTTGCCATCAGTTTAGCGGATATCCGTTAATAATCTGTTGGGACTTAATAACGATGCAAGTAAAGGTGAACTTAGCGCTAAGCCACATTTTATCGTTATCTAGTCAATATTGTTTAGCTAATGGCACAGCAGACTACCTGAGCTGATGGGGCAATACAATCACCTGGGACTGAATAATTACAGATACGACCAGATTGAGAGAACGCTTGTAAGCTAAGCTGGTGTTTTTAGCAGTTGAATCAAGCGCTAAAATAAAAGTGTGAACGGTGTTTGATTAATGCTTATTTACACTTTACCTACTGATGAATAACCATCAGTTAACGCCTTGTGTTTCAATTGGCAGCATTTTTGAGCGGGTTCACGGAGCATTTGTAAAACATTTCTGTATTAGGTGGCTGTTTTTTCAAAGTAAACAAGCCACAATAGTGGCAATACCAGTCTGTAATAGAGTCTCCTTTGCCTGAATCTTATTCGATCTCGCTATACTTTTGCCCTTTAACCATAGAAGAGTGTGATGACCAAGCCTCTGAATTACTAAAGTCGTGGTTACCTGAAGACGAGTTAGTTAAGGTTGATCGCTACATTAAACAAGAGGTTAAAATTCAAGGCTTGCTGGTCAGAGGTTATCTGCGTGCCTTGCTGTCGCAGCACAGTGATTTATTGCCCAATGAGTGGTGCTTTGAATACGGTGAAAAAGGTAAGCCTAGATTAACTGATACCCAGTTCAAGCAAACTGGCATTCATTTTAATTTGAGTCACAGCGGCGATTGGCTATTGGTTGGGATCTGTGTGCCTAACGCTGAAAAGCGTATTAACCTAGATGCTGTAGAATTTGGCGTCGACATTGAGCGTTGCCGCAGCAGCACCAATATTCATGCAATTCTGAGTCACTACTTTTCTGAACCTGAAAAAGCAGCGTTACTTGCACTGCCGGCAGAATTACAGCGAGAGCGCTTTTTTGATCTTTGGGCGCTTAAGGAATCTTATATTAAAGCCAAAGGGCTAGGCCTTGCATTATCACTTAAGTCTTTTGCTTTTGATTTCTCGCCAGCGCTTGAGGCTAGCCTTACTGTTAATTCTTGGCAAGGTGATCACAGCATTAATAGTGTTGATGTCAGGGCGAATAACAACATCGACAGCTCTGTCGGTTTAAAAGAGTTATTATTGCTGCAAAATATCGGTCTGGCGACATTGCAAAGCAGGTTAAATGAAGATGTTGCAGTAGGCATCATTGATAGCAAAGGCTCAGGTGAGCAAGCTGCGGAACAACAAGATACTTTAAGTACAATGATAACCGCTAAGGATTGGCATTGCTGGCTGGGACACTTAGATGAAAGTTATCGTTTTGCATTGAGCATTGGCCCATGTGAAAAAGTCAGGGTTAATGCGTTTGCTGTGGATCTTAGGAGCTTACTTGCTGGTTTTGAACTATAAAAAATGGGGCTTGAATAGCCCCATTTTCATTTCTAACTTTTAGTTATGCAAGCTTAGACAGTTTATTTAACTGGAGTCGGTACAATCTCAAAGGCCGGATTAAACTCCACCATACTATCGGCAATTTTGCTAAAGGCTGATTTATCACCTGTGAGTTTGGCATCACCACTTACTAGCAACTCCTTTAGGGTGACTTGCCCAAGTAAAATGCGGTTTACATCGGCTTTATTGACGATAAGGTTGGCATCTGCGGCTTGCTCCTTGTCGACCACTGCATTGCTTAAGTTGCCGTTGCTTAGCTCTATATAGAGAATGTCTTGGGTATCGGGAGTGATAACATTCATCTTAACTAAACCGTGCTTAGCCGCCAGTTGACTATCAATTTTAACTGCAAGGAAGTCAAATAGAGTCGGCATGTCCATTTCACTTATCACATCAGCCGATGCAGTTTTAGGTGCGCCCGCTTGAATACCAACGCGAAGTTCTTGAGCGCCAGTTAAGTAAATGTTTCTCCAGCCTGCACCTTCTGCTTGATAGCCTAGTTGCTCATAAGTATCGGCTAGCAATTGACGAGCGGAGTCATTTTCTGGCTCGGCCATCACCACCTTATTTAATGCCGTTGCAACAAAGCGATATTCACCTTGAGCGTAATCATCTTTAGCACGCTTAATTGCGGCATCGGCGCCGCCCATGTACTCGACAAATTTGGCCGATTCTTGCTTGGTTGGCAGTGGATTAAGGTTGGCAGGATTCATATCAAAGTAACCTAGGTACTTATTGTAAACCGCCTTAGCGTTATGACTATAAGTGCCGTGGTAACCATTGGTATGCCATGTCTTGTAGATAGACTCTGGAATCGTGTCTTCAATCGCATCGCCAATATCTTGTATACCGACACCGTCGTTGGCGAGCCTCAAGGTTTGGTTATGCACTAGGCCGTAGTTATCACGCTGTAGGCGTAAGAACTCGTTGATCTCTTGGTTACCCCAAACCGGCGCTGAGTGCGAGGCAAACAGGACTTCAACATTTTGACCAAAGGCATTAATCATTTCGTTAATATCTTTTGACCACTTAAGTGCATCACGTACTTTTGCTCCGCGCAGCGTATAGATATTATGCATACCTTGATAAGTTAGTTCACCGGTCCAAAGCGCTTGCTTTGACGGAATATAAGTGATCATTTCTGATTCCGCTTCGGTGCCTGATGCGTCCATAAACACCATTTCTAGGCCATCAATGGTTAAGGTTTCCCATTTGCCTTCGCCGTTTAGGGTGTAGTCTGGTGCGACATAAGTTATTTCACCTTTTGATAGGCCTTTGCCTAACGCAGCATCGACAATACCGTGATTATGCTTACCCAGTGTTGCCCCGTATTGATACGCTGCGCGGCGGCTCATGGCGTTGCCGGCAAGTACGTTCTCATCGACAATTTCTTTAGTGATGTTATCAGAGCCGTAGACTTTGACATCAGGGAACATCTCTTGGATCCCGCGAGCACCGCCAAAGTGGTCCGCATGGCTATGGGAGTAAATCATCGCAACAACGGGTAAATCGCCATCTTTAGGTAGATTCTTCAAAGCAAATTGTAGTGAGGCTTTTGCTGCTTCTTTGGTTAACAAAACATCGTAAGCTATCCAACCGTTATCACTGCGGATAAGTGTGAGGTTAGATAAGTCGGTACCGCGGACCTGGTAAATGCCATCGCTGACTTTATATAAGCCATTGGGCACCATATTAAGCTGCGCTTGGCGATAAAGTGATGGGTTGACGGAATCTGGAGTATTGTCGCTGATAAAAGCAAATTCAGCGCGTAGAATATCGGCGGTCGCTTTATCAAATTTAGCAACAAGGTTTTTTGAGGATTGCTCAAATGCACGGGTATCGGCAAAGTTAAGCGTATCTGCTACTGCCTTATTATGAGCAATAGTATGCGCTGTTGCCTCTTTACCTTGGTAATGCACTGTAATGTGGTCATGCTCATGTTGAGCTGCAGTTACATTAAACGAGAAAATTGACACGATTGAGATAGCAAGTAGAGTCTTTTTCATAAGTCACCCTTATAAGATTGAATTCGTTCAAAGCCTTATGTCTCAATGTTGCAATTAGTTTGTAGGGCACTAATGAGACATCAGCTTAATTGAGGCCAGTATAGGTAACTTGAATTGATTAATAATTAGGGCTAACTTAGAGTTCACTATTTATAATATGAATATATTGAGTGGCAATAGCTGCAAGATTACAGCTGTAGCTTTCGCTTGATTTACTCACTTAATTTAGTCACTTGGTTTTGGCATCGGGGCCTGTAATATTTATGTCGCAGCAAAAAGCATTTGATTTGAATTTATTTCGAATCTTTACCGCGGTTTATCGTACTTCATCTTTTAGCCGGGCGGCGGAAGAGTTGGATTTAACTCAGTCGTCGGTCAGTAATGCGGTTGCTAGATTAAAGACAGCTGTTGGTCAGGAGTTATTTATACGAGTAGGGCGGGGCGTAAAGCCCACTGCGAGTGCAATGACTCTGTATCAACAACTTGCTCCGGCTATGTCAACGATTGAGCAAGTTGCTGCGAGTTTTGAGGCATTCGATGCTGCTTCAAGTGAGCACACCTTTTATGTGTATGCGAGCGAGTCTGCCATACAATTGTTGCAAGGCACTGTAGAGCATGTGCTAAAAGATCTGGCTATCAATATCGTATTTCGCGAGCCACCGTTAATAGAAGAAGAGTTGCAGATGGAGCTGCAGTTGGAAAAAGTTGATTTAGCATTGGATATTTGGCTGCCGGAGTCGGCTGCATTTAAGAGTCAAAAGGTAATGCAGGATAAATTAGTTTGTGTCGCTAGAAAATCGCACCCCAGGATCCAAGGTACTTTGACGCCAGAGCAATACTTTAATGAAAAGCACATCATTTTTAAAATGCGTCGTTACAACTTAAGTGTTGCCGATCTCTTAACCAAACATGTTTTACCTGCCAGACAGATGCACAGCGAGCAATCATCGATTTTAAGTATGATGTCTGTAGCGTCTAAGAGTGATGCATTAGCAATCGCATCAAAAGCTTATACCGACGAATATGCCGACCTTTTTGGTCTGCAAGTTTTTGATTTACCTTTTGCGGCTGAGCCCATTGAGTATTACATGGTTTGGAGCCACAAGCTTGAGCAGAACCCTGCCAATATTTGGCTTAGAAAGCAGTTGAACTTAGCAATAAAACTAAAAGGGCTAGCTGTTACGGTTTAATGGGAATAGGTATAAAAAATGCCTATAAGCTGAGGCTTATAGGCATTTTATTTTTAGGTGTTAGTGTTAATCACTAATGCTGACTTTACTGTCTAGCGAGACGTTGATTGTCTGCAGGATGCTCAAAGTCACTGCGATATGGATTGATGTCTAAACCTCCGCGGCGAGTATAGCGAGCATAAACCGTGAGTTTTGCACATTGGCAGAAGCGCTTTAGGTCAACGAAAATACGCTCTACACATTGCTCGTGAAACTCATTGTGTTGCCTAAATGAAATCAAATATCTCAGTAACTTTTCACGATCGATCTTAGGCCCTTGATAACGGATCATCACTGTGCCCCAGTCTGGCTGAGAGGTGATAAGGCAGTTTGATTTTAATAAGTTTGAAGTCAGTGTTTCAGCAACTATGGCTTTGCTATCAAGGCTATCAACTAAATAGTCTGGATTAAAACTATAGTCATCGACTTCAATGTCTAAATCATCAATGCAAGTGCCTGGCATTTCAACTACGCGTAGGTGATGAAATTGCTTAGGTTCGATAACTTTTACCGTTACTTCACCTTCTGCACACTGACTTAGATCTTGACGTAAGCGCTCTTGTACATCGAGTAGACTGTCGAACCGAGTTTGGTTATAGCTATTTAAATAAAGCTTAAACGATTTAGACTCAATGAGGTTTTTGCTATCAAAACTAAGATTAAAGTCGGCAATCGCAATCATTGGTTTACCTTTGGCATTTAGCCAAGATAACTCATAACCTGTCCAAATATCACAGCCATGAAATGGCAATTCATTTGTCAGCCTAATGGCATCACGGTTTAATTTACGCGGCACGCCTTGTAGTAAAGATGCATCATACTGCTCTTGATAACCAGTCGACTTTCCAAGTGTTAGTTCAGAAAGTTCGGGCGCGTTACTATAGGGATCATGATGTTGTGTCATCAATACGGTTTCCATGTCAAAATAGACCCCTATTATAACTGATTTTGGAACTGGCTTAAGTGTCTTCTTTACCTGCTTTAGATCTTTTTTTATCTAAATATCAACAAGCCTACATGGATAAATTGGGTGAACAGCCTAGATATTATGCTGAAGGGCAAGAGTCTGACTGTATTGTTGGCGAGTTAGACAGTGATGGCGCAGTTTTTTGGCAAGCGGTTAAACGCCAACAAGCTGGTCAATTTGATAATGTTGAAACTGCTCTCGAGTTAAGTTTACAAGCGGATATAAATGCTTTCTTTGGCAGTCACTTTGCTGCGCCGTTATATTTTGATTCACAGTGGGGCATGGGCGAGTTGATCCAAGTTTGGAATCAAACTGATTTTGAGTACCTGCAGCAAAATATTATTGGTCATCTAATGATGAAGAAAAAGCTTAAGCAAGAACCAACCTGGTTCATTGGTGTGTTAGAGGGGGAAGATAAAATGCTAACCGTCAATAATAGTGATGGTAGTGTTTGGGTTGAGATCCCTGGTGAAGTGCAAACTCAAAAATTGGCTGATAGCCTAGCTGAATTTATAACTCTGCTGACGCCGCGAGTAACACCAGCGATTAAGCAAATTGAAGAATCAATGCCCGAACTTGATCATCCTGGTATTTGGCAAAGAATGAAGCTGATGTGGGCAAACCTACGCGGTAAATAATCTTGAACTATCAGTAGAGATTGCAAAAATGGCGCTTATATTTTTCTTTTAGTAAAAGTGTATCAGCGCCATTTTGATAACTTTTTATAAGTGATCCCAAGATATATTGGACACAATGCGACAGGTATCGCAGCGGAAATGGAACATATCCAATAAAGGTTCATCGAGTAACCACTCTTTACTGCCACACTTTGGGCACGGACGCTGCTTTTCAACTGCCAAGCTTTCGCCGCCAACGCGGTATAAATAGTAATAGGTCGGTATTTTAGTTAAGTATTCAACTCTGCCGCGCAGATCCCAACCGCGCCTAAATAGATCGCTTTGGTGGCTGGTCAATTCTTCAAGTGCCGCAAACTCTGCTTTAGTTGCGGCAGCCATTTGCAATTCATCACAGGCTTGCCACTCTGTTTGCCAACGGATCAAACGTTTGTGATCGCCGTTGGCTGTTGCAGGAATTTGGTAAAGTGGAATAGGCTGCAAAGTATCACCGTTTCTTAAAGGTGAGCACATATGTACATAGCTGGTATATAGCAACTGCCAGCTGGGAGTCTCTTGGCTTGAAACTTCTGAATTTATGTCTTGGCCAATATACTTTTCTCGCGGAGCAAGCAATTTTGCTTCAGTTAATTCTTCTAGCGCACTATTAACCCAAGGACTATTGAAACGCTTAGATAAGCTGCTTTTCTCCGGTGTTAGCATGCGTGCTTTAAATTCGCCATCGTTAAAAGCAACCGCAAACTCACGTCCCAATACCTGACCATTCGCTCGATAGGCTTCAAGTAAGCCATTGATGGCCTTTTCTGCAGCAGTAATTGTCGTGTTATCAAAGCATTCAAATCTTAATTCAATTACATGCATGTATTGTCAGGCTCTTTGGTGGCGGTTTGAGATTGTTTTAGTTGATTAAATTCTTGTTTTAGCAAAGCGAATTCGCTTTTTAGTTCACTAAAGTCGCTTTCAAGTTGGGTAATTTTATCAGCTTGTTCTGTTGGAGATAAAATACCTGGCTTTTGCTCTTGTTTCGCAGCGTTAACAGCATGGCTTGCAATGGCTTGCTTATCTTCAGCACTCATGGATTTAAACTGTTGTAAGCCTTGGATCAAGACTCGCATTGGGATGCTAGTACCGAGTTTTGTTTTAATGAGCGCTAAACTAGGATCTCTGCCTTCATCACAGATCCTTTTGGCTGCGGCTAGCACTTGGTCTAATGGACTCATGGTTAGTCAAATTCCTTACTCATTAGTATGTTCATTACTCTAGTCGTTAATGCAGATAATCTAATAACTAATAAAATCAATAAAAACATATGGTTAAATCTTGGTATGTTAATTGCTTTTTAATCAAAACAAAAAGCAATGTTAATACAGGACGTTAAAGTGAAAAATAAATTATTAGGTTTAGCATTTTTTGGGATTGCAAGCTTAGGGCTAACGGGCTGCGTGGTCAATGTTGGTGATGGAGAATCTGATTGGGATAACAATGGCTCGTGGGAAAAGGTACAAAATAAAAACCGTGACAATTTATCGAAGATCGCTTTGGGCATGTCTAAAGACCAAGTCACAACCTTGATGGGAACCGCTGATTTTAATGAGGCTTATGTTCAACAAGATAAAGAAGTACATGTTCTTTTTTATCGAACTCAGCGTACTCATGGTGACGGTAAAACGACCAAAGATGAATGCACTCCTGTGGTCATTAGCAACAATGCTGTAGTTGGTTGGGGCGAAATGGCCTATAGCAAAATCTAATTGTTGCTGGTGTTAGAGTTAGCTTTTCTTAATAAGGTGTCTAAGTGATCGATGACCTCGGTCCACTGGGCATCTTCATTAAATGATTCTTCCAAAAAGTGTTTTTGAGAAGCCGTCCAGAAAGGAGCTTTATGGAGCAATATGTCGTTAGCTAGTTGATGATCATTTATAAATTGCTCTATGGCTGAATGATCATCTGCTAAGCCTAGCTGTAAGAAGAGGTGTGATAGATCTTGCGGCGTGGTATCCATAATCAATCCCATATCAATTGTTTAGTATTAAGTATGGTTGATAAGCTCATTGTTTATGGTAAAAGTTAACGTTTACCATTGTACTTCGATGCTCAGCTTTCCTGACTAATATCCTTATCTGCGATTAACCCTTTCATTAAAATGAACGCGTACGGCGATAGTGTTCATTGATTATTAATTGCACTTATTTACAGTCTTGTTACATTGGTGTTGTGTGATCTTGCTCAAGGAAAACAACAATGGAAAATCAAGCCATGGAAGACTGTCGTGCGGTTTATCTAACTGCAGAAGATTTACGCATTGCTGCCTCAATACTCTATAACGCCTATCATGATGATCCTTTCTTTCTAGAAACACTGTTTACTGGTGATCAAGCACAGTATGAGCAAAAGCTTCGTGGGGCTATTCGAGAAGAGCTCAATGAACTGTGGCAGCAAGAACAAGCTTTAATCGGTATATTTGTTGGCGAACGCCTAATTGGCGTGGCCTGTATCGTGACTCAACAAGTGCCTTTGGGAGAAGCTCGCTACTGGCATTGGCGTTTAAAGATGTTATTAAGTGCAGGCTGGCAATCAACACAAGCGCTTATCAAAAAAGAGAATACAATTATAGAAAACTTGCCCAGTAATCAATGCGGTATTTTGCAGTTTATTGCGATAGCAAATAATGAACAAGGCAAAGGCTACGGTGGAAAATTGGTTAACGCGGTTCTTAGTTGGTGCGATGAGCAACCTCATTTAGATGGGGTGGGAGTTTTTGCAAATCATGAAGCGCATATTAGCTTGTTTGCTAAACATGGGTTTGAAGCGATTGAACCGTTACAAGTTGGCAAGGTTAGTGGCGAACTTATGTTTTACCGAGGAGTGGTAAATGAATAAACGTTATCGCTCTTTTTCCGAGTTTTATCCATTTTATTTATCGCAGCATCAAGATCGGACATGCAGGATATTACATTACATTGGTAGTAGTTTAGTTGTGCTTACTTTTATCTATATTCTATTTAGTCAGCAGTGGGGCATGTTGCTGCTATTACCTGTGATTGGTTATGGATTTGCGTGGATAGGACATTATATTTTTGAAAAAAATCGGCCTGCAACATTTGAGTATCCTTTATATAGCTTTATGGCTGATTGGGTCATGTTATTTCGAGCGTTAACTAACAGAAATTAATGATAAATTCATATTGAGATAGTTTCTTTGTAAGAGATCTCTCACCTTGTTGTGGGATATCAATAATTACAAAGAGAGCCTTTGTTTACTATTGATGCTTAAGTTGTTATTTATCAGTAGGTTATACTGGCTTTGTGTTGTTGCCTATATGTTGCCTCCTTGTGTTGTTGTTATTAGTCTCCATCTTGAGTTGGCTCTAAAGGTAAACTGGGAACCAGAAAGAGATCGCGGCTTAAAGGATTTAGCTGAAATCGCTTTTTAGAAAGAAAGTTGTGATTGTATTGAGCTAAATGCTTTATGGATAAAGTGATTTTTTAGCTGAAAACAATTTTGCAGGATGCAATAAGGACAACCTTAGGAAGAGGATTTTAGCTTAGGATAAGCTAATGAAAGGATTCAGTACGTTGAGTACAGGGATATAAATGGATTTACAAGGAAGAAGCAGGAAGCAAGTTAACCAAGGAAGATGCAGGGATCGCGCATATATAGCGGGAAAGCTAAAATAAAGTGGTACCCGGGGCGCACCAATAGGTGCGCCCCTTCTATTTTGGAGTTTTTATATTATTCGCTTGTAAGTTTGTGCGATATCTCTTACAAGCTCGTAAGAAATTAAACTTAAATATGCAGTGTTCAGCTAGTTAATATACTTAATATTTCTTAAATTCAATGACTTATGGGTTTCTGGTTGAATTTCAAACTTAAACGTTCATGTTAAATAAATGTTTAAGGCCTTATTTAGTCGCAATATTAGATTACTATTTAACTGTGCTAGGAAGCATGGTTTAGCAAGCTTAAGTAAGTGCGTCAGGATTTGCACTGTTTAAGCTTGTGTATTACAGGGCTCATGGAGTGAGGCAATTATGGATTAATTGCAGTTACGACCAAGGACTGGCCAGACAATCCAGGATGGAAATTTTGTTACCTAGGAAGGTGACATACTAAGGATAGTAAAAGAAAGGACGCTCAAGGAAGACATTGGACACACTCAGGATTGAGTAAGCTTGATAAATGGATAATCAAGAGAATGGATTCGTATCGTAAGATACAAGGAAGCAAAGGACAGGGACGAAGCAGGAGCTAAGTTACGCATGGATGGTGCAGGGAGCACTCGTATAGCAGGATGAGCTTACACAATGATAGAAAAGGCACGACCCCTTGTGGGCCGTGCCTTTACTTCTTTAAGAGCTTCTATCTGAAAGCTTTAGCTTTTATTTGTTGTATTAAGTGGTTGATTTTAGCTTGGCATGCCGACCTTTGCCGGCACACTCTTAACACTTATTTACAGCCCCCAGAGCTACAATTACCTCTTGAACGGCCGCCACATCCGCCGCCAACAGAACCACGAGCTTCAGGGGCTTCATGCCATTCAGGCTCCGGGAAGATAGGCCATTGTATCTTTTGTATTTTTTTCCCGTGCATCCACAAGCTACCACGATATTGATTGATGCCATCGGTGCTAAATTCGAATAAATATTTCACCTTCCAGGTGAGTCCGCTAGTGCCACCTAAACTCGGTTTCGCTGATTCTTGTGCAATCGCGAGCAATTGTACTTTTTGCTTTTGACATTCTTTGTTGGTGAATACACGGCTAAGTTCAGCCATTTGTCTTAATTGCCAAAAAAATGCGGCGATCATTACGACCGCGGCAATAATTAAAAAATCTGTCATCATCCCTTTGTTACCTTGAACAATCCACCAATGGCAGTTGCGAGTTGTGCACTGCGATCAGGGTTTCGCAGTTGGCTAAGCAGCTGAGTGCGAATTAATGGTATAGCCACAATATCAGCAAAAATCTGGTTAAAGAAGTGCTGTTGTTGTTTTGCTAAGGCCTCTAAGTAGATAGTGAGAGTTTGCTCATCTTTTAAGGCAGACCAATTTCTGGCTGCAATCGAGATTAGCATATCCGCAGCCAATAGGTCCGCTTCATCTAAATGAGCGATCGCTTGTTGAGTTAGTTGAGGCTGCGACGCTAATCCTCTGAGAAAATAGGGTTTGTGGGCAATATCGACCATTGATAATTGAGCCTGTAGTTTCAGTGCTAAAGCTTCATCAATATTTAAATGTTCTAAACACTGGCAAACAGCGACTTGCACTTCTAAGGCCCAGCTGTCAAAGCCATCAACTAAGATATTGTGATGGTCTAGTTCATTGTTCCTGATACATACATCGGCAATCCCCTGAAGGCCAATGTTTTGCCATTGTTCACTTGGGTGTTGCCCTGACAAATACTGATAGGCAAATTCATATTGTGGAGAGGCTTTCTGGCTGAGCTGCTTTCTAACCAAGGCATTAAAGACAGCAAGCTTTTCTTGAGTCGGTTTGAAGTTAAATGGGTGGTTAGCCATTTGCTCTTGTTGTTGCTCGGTGAGCGGCTGAGTCGGATCGCGACCAAGCGCTTCAATTATCATCTTGATAAACTGTATCCTTGGCGCAGAAGACAATAATCCTCGTTCATCAAGGGGAAGTTTAATAAACCAAATATAATGTTGTTGGCTAGCGTCCCAAAAGACAATCGCAAACTGCGCATGACCTTGGATAGGTGATGGATAAGGAGAATGCAGTTCTTCTATCTGATGAAATGCCATCATATCGATATGTTGTACTCGACGGCCCATGTCATAAACTTGGAATTGAGTGTTAGCAGTTTTTAAAAATTCACTTAGAGTCGTTATTTGTGTCATATCGTTATCGAGTGTAGGTAAATTAGCGCATATTATAGGGATAACTCTGTTGAGATGGTATCATCGCGCGTTAATTTTCCAATGCTTGTGACAACGACAGTTTCCAACAGTGAGAGAGGGTAGTTTGACAGCCGTAAAAGTAAGGGGAAAGTTACTGGCATTAGCAGAAGAACTCGAACTGCAAGGTTTGTTAGCCCGTACACCTCCGAGTGAACAGGCACTTGCCAGCACCACGCCGTTTGCGTGTGATGTTATGCCATTTGAGCAGTGGCTACAGTTTATATTTTTGCCAAAAATGCACTTTATGCTAGACAACGCTATCCCGCTGCCTTCTGCAATGTCAATTGCGCCGATGGCGGAGCATGTATGGGCTGATAAATTGGGTTATAAAAATATTATTTTACTGCTAACTGAGTTAGATACATTAGTCGGCGCAGTATCATAACAGGGTGACAAGAGAGCTTTTATAATGAGTGATAAAATAACAGAGACAGCGCAAAGCGGACTGGCTGACAAAGCATTGCTTGAACAGGCTTTTACAGAACAAGCGCCCGTTGACAATGAAGAACAAGAGGTTGCACCGCACATTGAGGTGTTGTTTGAAGATGACGATATTGTTGTTATTCACAAACCTGCAGGCCTTCTCGTTCATCGTAGCTATCTTGCTCGCCGTGAACGTTTTTTTGCTATGCAATTAACCCGTGATCTCGTTGGCTGTCATGTATTTCCTGTACATCGCCTAGATAGGCCTACATCGGGGATTTTATTGTTTGCTAAGAGCAGTGAGATGGCTAATGCTCTATGTGAACAGTTTGCTGCTCATACCGTTGATAAAGAGTATTTAGCGCTTGTTCGCGGTAATATGCATGAAGCTGCCACACTCGATTACCCACTTAAAGAAGAGCTCGACGATTTAGGTGATAAAGATGTCGATCCTAACAAAGCGGCTCAAGATGCGGTTACTTCCTACAAACCATTATTAAACAGTGAAATTCCATTTTCGTCAGGGCGCTATGCAACAAGCCGTTATGGTTTGGTACAATTGTCACCTCATACTGGGCGCAAGCACCAGCTAAGGCGACATATGGCGCATTTACGCCACCCAATTCTTGGCGATACGACTCATGGCGATGGTAAGCAAAATAAGTTTTTCCGAACTCATTTTGGAGTTAATCGTTTATGGTTAATAGCTAAAAAGCTAACGTTTAATCACCCAAGAACCGGTGAACGAATGAGTGTTGAAACAGAGCTTGAGCAAGAGTGGCTGGATTTATTTACCGGGCTTGGATGGCACGATGAACAATTGGCGACGGAAAAAGTCTCTATAGATATCGCATAAATTTTTGCGTATTTTTAACGCTTAGAAAAAGCCGTAGCATTGATTATGCCGCGGCTTTTTTATTTGTGGTCGGCCAAGGATAAGTTTCAATACATTATGACTTAATTTGTTTAGCTGTAGTGGACACTGTGCTGAAATTGGTGAGTTCGCTCTTGTTGGCAGTATTTGTGTTTAGGGGACTGTGACTGGTTTTAAAGCATTGTACTGTGTTGAAGTAACACATTCTTCGGATATGAGCACTGCGTTGAAGGTGTTTACGGTGCCTTTGTCTACAAGAATGCTTCATTGAGTCTGTCCTTCTTGAGGTCACTTTATTATCGCCACAAAGCTTGCAGCAATGTTCACTGATACAGTATGTTAAGGATATAACTAAATGGCTTTTAGGCGAAGTAAAACATGAAAAAAGTGAATCTAGTTTTTGGAACAGTTTATGGTGGCGCGCAGTTTGTGGCAGAGACCTTACAGCAAGCATTAATTGATGCTGGCCGCGATGCAGTACTTTACCAACCAGATCAACTCGGTGGCTTTATTCCGCCTGAAAACGAATTGTTGTTAATTATTTGCTCGACGACAGGGCAAGGTGATATTCCTGATGACATTCAGCCTTGGTTCTATGAAATGCAATCAAAAGCGCCTTATTTACCCGAATTGAAGTTTGGCCTGATAGCCTTGGGCGATTCAAGTTACGAAACCTTCTGCGGGGCTGGTGAGCAGTTTCTTTCGTTATTCGAGGAGTTAGGCGCAAAGCGTCTTGGCGATTTTTTAAAGATTGATGCAGGTGAGACGATGGAGCCAGAGGTTGAGGCGCTCACTTGGTTGCCAAGTTGGAATGAGTTGGTTGATAAAGAGCTTGCTGCTTAGTTGCAGCAATCGAGTTCTTATTTAAAAAGCGCGTATCGTTAACGCGCTTTTTTGTGTCTCTCTTTTGGCTTACTTTTATTGTGAAGCTAGGACTCAATCCCGCTGTTTTTTTACAGTATCTTTAAAATCTCTGCTTAAAAAGTACAGGTTTTATAATTAAAAAGCCAAAATAACAATAATTTAACTTGCATGATTGTATGTCGCTTTTTTGCGAGGTAGCTTGATGAATAGTAAGCGACTTTAGTGATGGTAGAGGGCATATGGAACGGAAAGTATTAATTATTGATTGTGCAGATGCACCAGGACTTATCACCAAAATTACCGGCGTATGTTTTGCTCATGGTTTAAACATCATTAAAAATAGTGAATTTGTTGATAATGCTCAAGGCCGTTTTTTTATGCGTACAGAGCTTGAAGGAGAGTGTTTTTCCCCTTCATTATTAAGCGAATTGCAGGCCGTGCTACCTGAACGAAATCACACTCGGCTAGTCGATGCTGGTAAAAAGCGCATTGTGGTCATGGTTACTAAAGAAGCGCACTGCTTGGGAGACATATTAATTAAGTCATACTCTGGGGCCCTTGATGTTGAAATTGCTGCGGTTATAGGTAACCACCAAGTATTACAACCTTTAGTTGAAAAGTTTGACATTCCTTTTCACCATATCTGCCATCAAGATTTAAATCGTCTTGAGCATGAAGAAATGATGCTAAAAGTGATAACAAATTACAGCCCCGATTATATTGTTCTAGCAAAGTTTATGCGGGTGTTGACCCCCGAGTTTGTTTGCCAGTATCCGAGCCAAATCATTAATATTCACCATTCTTTTTTACCTGCGTTTATTGGCGCGTCGCCATATAAGCAAGCCTGGGAGCGCGGAGTAAAAATTATTGGTGCAACGGCGCATTTCGTCACAGACTCTTTGGATGAAGGCCCGATTATTAAGCAAGATGTTATTCCTGTTGATCATAGTTTTAGTGCTGAAGAGCTAGCGCGTTGTGGTCGTGATGTCGAAAAAAGCGTATTAAGTAAGGCGCTTCACTTAGTAGTGAACGAAGATGTGATTGTTTACGGTAATAAAACGGTGGTGTTTTAATCGTGTGCTGGAATTAGCTATTAAAAAAGAGGCTGAAGCCTCTTTTTTTGTACAACTATCATTAGAAGTTGACCACATATAATTGACTATTATTGTTTGTCATTGCGAGATCTTTAATCGTGACAGAGCCAATGTTATATGGGGCGATTTTTCTCGCGGTCTTATCTGCACCGGCATTAACAGTAAAATTGTAAAAGCTTTCTCCGTTACACACTAATCGCGGAAATACGCGATTTTTATTGATGCGATAATCTTTCATTGTACGGTTAAACGTTATTAGGTTATTGCTGAGACCCGCTTTACACACTTGGACGAGGGTATGCTCTAGTTGTGGTGACATTGCAGCACTAACACTAAATGACATGGCTAGTGCAGCACCTGCTAACGCGAATGATTTAATCATGTCTTGCTCCTAACACTCAATATTGGGGTTCAACACTTATTAAAGTCTACTAAGCAGGTTGTAGCGTCATAAAGCTATCTAAGTTGTATCAAAATATTGAGTCAGATGCAGAGTGTTGCTGTAGGTTTCAAAGTGTGTCAATTGTGAAAAAATAAGAACAAAAAGCCCGCGTTAATGCAGGCTTTTAAATTTAGCTAAGTACTGGTAAATAAATTAGTCAACGATGCGCAGTAGCTCGTTAATACCTACTTTACCACGGGTCTTCTCATCAACTTTCTTAACGATGATAGCCGCGTATAGGCTGTAAGTGCCGCACTTAGATGGTAGGTTACCGGCAACAACAACTGAACCTGCAGGAACACGGCCGTAATGTACTTCACCTGTCTCACGGTCAAAAATACGTGTGCTTTGGCCGATGTAAACACCCATTGAGATCACTGAACCTTCTTCCACGATAACGCCTTCAACGATTTCTGAGCGAGCGCCAATGAAACAGTTGTCTTCAATGATTGTTGGACCTGCTTGTAATGGCTCTAAAACACCACCGATACCGACACCACCAGACAAGTGAACGTTCTTACCAATTTGTGCACAAGAGCCTACGGTAGCCCATGTATCAACCATAGAGCCTTCGTCTACGTAGGCTCCAAGATTAACATAAGATGGCATTAATACGGTGTTCTTACCAATGAATGAGCCTTTACGTACCGCTGCTGGTGGTACAACACGGATAGCTTCTTCACGGAAACGTGCTTCATCGTAGTCAGCAAATTTCATTGGTACTTTGTCGAAGTATTTGGTTTCTGCGCCGTCGATGACTTGGTTATCGAAAATGCGGAATGAAAGCAGAACTGCTTTCTTTAGCCATTGGTGCACATGCCACTCACCATCAATTTTTTCAGCAACTCTGGCTTCACCAGTGTCTAGCATTGCAATGGCTTTCTCAACATCAGCACGAACACTAGCGTCAACTGTTGCTGGAGTGATTTCTGCGCGCGCTTCAAAAGCCGCCTCAATACGTTGGCGTAAAGCCTCCATTAACTTCTCCCAATATTTTTGTTTAATGTAAATCTATAAAGCACTGGTTAGTGCGTCACGTAATTTATTCTGTTGAATGTCATTTAGCTGCTGACCATCGACTGTCTGCAGCAAAAAGAAATCTTCTGCCCGTTCACCAATGGTGGTGATTTTCGCTGCCAGTAAAATAACTTCGCAGCGATACAAGACTTCGCCAACTCTGGCGAGTAATCCAGGGGAGTCAAGTGCGATGAGTTCCATCATACTTTTACCATGGCTTCGGGTCTCAGGGAAACTGACTTGAGTGGCAACTTTAAAAGGTTTCATCTTTCTTGAAAGATTTCTAAACTTTGGCAACTTAGGCGTTTCATTACTCAAGGCTTTGATTAACGTTTTCTTAATCCCTTGGATCCGTGAAAGCTGGCTAACCGGTTGGCCATCTTGTTCCAAAATAACAAAAGAGTCCAGTGCATACTGGTCTTTTGAGGTCATGATGCTGGCATCATGCACCGTAATGTTTTTGTTATCTAGAATTGCCATTACGGTGGCAAAGAGTTTGGGCTTGTCTTTGCCGTAAACAAACAGTTCAGTTCCACCTCGCGTAGCATGCTTAGAGATCAACACTAAGGTTTCATCTTGTTTATGCTTGATAATGGCTTCAGCATGCCAAGCTATTTGATTAGGTTGGTTGCGCAGAAAGTAATCGGCCTTGAAACGCTGCCAAAGGTTATCAATATCTTTTTCCTTAATACCACGACGCAGTAACTCTTTCTTTGCTTTAGCTTGGTGTTCTCGAACTCGAGCGCGAATATCAACGGGCTTTTCTTTGCCACGAGCTAACACGCGCTGGGTTGAAAAATAGAGATCCCTGAGCAGTGATCCTTTCCAATTGTTCCAGGTACGCTCATTGGTGGCGCAGATATCGGCAACGGTAAGGCAATAGAGGTAGCTCAGGTGGACCGCATCACGAACACGCTCTGCAAAATCAGCAACAACATCAGGATCGGAAATATCACGGCGTTGAGCGGTTACCGACATTACCAAATGGTTTTCAACTAACCAACTCACTAAGCGGCCATCATGGTCATTCATGCCGTGTAATTTACAAAATTCGAGTGCATCGGTAGCGCCGAGTTTGCTATGGTCGCCGCCGCGACCTTTAGCAATATCGTGGAAAATCGCAGCAAGAACCAATAAACCTTTTTTAGGTAATTGATTAATCAATACCGAGCCTAAAGGAAACTCTTCTTTTTGCTCTGGCTGTGAAAAACGCTCGATATTGAGCAGTAATCTATGAGTGTGCTCATCAACGGTGTATGCGTGAAAAAGGTCAAATTGCATTTGTCCTTCAATGGCGCGCCATGCCGGTAAATACGCAGATAACACCCCGTGTTTGTGCATGAGCGATAACGCTACTATGCCGCGTGGGTGTCTTAAAATTTGCATAAACAGATTGCGGCACGACTCGTGATACATTAAAGCTTGAAGTTGAGCACGTCTTGCGCGGCGTAGGCTACGAAGTGTCACCGCATAGATTGCTTGTATGTTGGAGTTTTTAGCCACACATAAAAACAGCTGCAAAATATTTTCTGGATTATCAAATAGATCACTATGTAAGCTTTCAATAAATATACCGCGGCGCTGAAAGTTGTCGTCAATTGGAACGACTTCAAGTGCTTTTATATGGCCTAGGGTCGCGCGCTTGAATAGTTGCAATAGCATCTGATTGAGTTCCATTACCCGTCTTACTGTGCGGTAATAGTTCTTCATCATCTGCTCAACAGCAAGTTGGGTACCATCTTCATAGCCCATTAACTTGGCAACTTGAGGCTGAAGGTCAAACAATAAACGGTTTTCATCGCGGCCAGAAATTAAGTGTAACGAGCAGCGTAATTGCCATAAAAAATCTTGCGCTTCTAACAATTCATCGAGCTCTATTGGCTCTAAAAATCCATGTTGGATAAGCTCTTCAAATTTTTCAGCATTGAAATGACGCATGGCTACCCAAGCCACTGTCTGAATATCTCTAAGGCCACCGGGGCAGCTCTTAAGGTTAGGCTCTAAATCAAAGGCGCTAGCTCGGCTATGTCGGGCAATTTGCTCATCGCGTTTTGCAACGTAAAACTCGCTACTAGGCCAAAAGTCAGCTTGACGAATATTACGATAGAGTAGAGTAAATAATGCTTGTGGGCCACAAAGTAAACGAGACTCGAGTAGATTGGTGGCAACGGTAATATCGGCGCGACCTTGCTCTAAAGTTTGTTCAATACTGCGTACGCTATGTCCCACCTCTAGCCCAGCATCCCAGATGAATGCGATAAATGCACTTAGGGCTTGCTCGGCCTCAACCGATAGCTCTTTTTCTGTAAGAAAAAGCAGGTCGACATCGGACTGTGGATGTAGTTCGCCACGGCCATATCCGCCAACAGCAAGTAGGGCGATTGGAAAATTATCAAGATGATGCGCTTGCCATTGCTGTTGCAGCAATCGGTCCACATGTTTGCAGCGAGTACTCACTATCGAACGAACATCTGATTTAGCATTAAAGCTTTCCAGTATCGTTTGGTTTAATTCGATTAAAGCTTGTTTGGCTGTTTGAGCACTATTCATCAAATCTCTTTTCCGAGAACGGATCCGTTGGCAACGATTATCTATGCAAAAATCGCTAATTTAAAGGGCTTTATGGTGATTAATGATGAGTAAGCGATGAATAACGTAAGTTGTTCTATTTTGGTGCAGGTGTTTGTTGGCTATTTGAGCGGTAATTTACAGCGAATAAAAAAGGCGTCATTAAGTACGCCTTTTTTGATTTGCTCGAAAAAAATTAGTGACTGATGACTCGTGATAATTCTTTTTCTTCTTCGCGCAAAGTTAGCACTTCTACACCTGTTTGGGTAACCAATAAGGTGTGTTCCCACTGAGCAGAGTTTTTGCCGTCAGAAGTCGTTACCGTCCAGTTATCTTTTTTGTCTAAAACACTAGTATGACGACCAGCGTTGATCATTGGTTCGATAGTAAAACACATACCTGGGCGTAATACGGTTTTGTCATTATTTTTATAATGCATAACTTGTGGCTCTTCGTGGAAGCCTGCACCAATGCCATGGCCACAGTAGTCGGTTACGATGCTGTATTTTTCTAGGCCGGTTTTCTTTGACTTGATGAATTTTTCAATCAATGTGCCGATTTCACCGAGTTTCATGCCTGGGCGGACTTTCTTAACGCTTACATACAAAGCTTCTTGAGCGATGCGACACAAGCGAACGTTTTTAGGACTGACATCACCGATAAGGAACATTTTAGAAGTGTCACCGTGGTACCCATCAACAATCACGGTAATATCGATATTAACAATATCACCATCAACGAGCGCGCGATCACTTGGAATGCCGTGACAAATTACATCGTTGATTGAAGTACAGATTGATTTTGGAAAACCATGGTAATCAAGTGGAGCAGAAATCGCGCCATTTTCTTCAGTAAACTTAGCGCAAATATCGTTTAATTCGTTTGTTGTCGCACCCGCCTTTACATGCGGAGCAATCATCTCGAGTACTTGAGCGGCTAGTTTGCCCGCAACACGCATTTTTTCAATCTCTTCAGCTGTCTTAATTACTATACTCATTTCTGATGTCTCTTTTGTCTTTAATTTGTCGTCTTTCAATATGACGATTATGCACGAAAAACGACGTAAATATTTGTGCTTTTTTTCATATTATGGTATAAAGCGCGCCGTTATGTTTGACTCTTGTCGTTATCACTTTGAGTGATTCGCCCGAGTTAAGATGGCGGCCATTATACATGGCTATTGATAAATACTAAATCACACACATATCGACACGTTCTTCGGGGTGCCCATAATCGGGTCGAAGATATGGGATATGTGGAGGTCTAACCCCCCATTTTTAAGGTAAATAAAATGACTACAGTTTCAATGCGCGACATGCTACAAGCCGGTGTTCACTTCGGTCACCAGACACGTTACTGGAACCCAAAGATGAAGCCATTCATCTTCGGCGCTCGTAACGGTGTACACATCATCAACCTAGAGCACACTGTACCAATGTTCAACGAAGCACTTGCTTTCATCAGCAACGTTGCCTCTAAGAAAGGTAAAGTTCTTTTTGTTGGTACTAAGCGTGCTGCAAGCGAAGCTATCAAAGAAGCTGCTGTTTCTTGTGATCAGTACTACGTTGATCACCGTTGGTTAGGTGGTATGTTGACTAACTGGAAAACAGTTCGTCAATCAATCAAGCGTCTTAAAGACCTTGAAAGCCAGTCTGTAGACGGTACTTTCGACAAGCTGACTAAGAAAGAAGCGCTAATGCGTACTCGTGAACTTGAGAAGCTAGAGAAGTCTCTAGGTGGTATCAAGAACATGGCTGGCCTACCAGACGTAATTTTCGTTATTGGTGCTGACCACGAGCATATCGCTATTAAAGAAGCTAACAACCTAGGTATTCCTGTTGTTGCTGTTGTTGATACAAACTCTTCTCCAGACGGTATCAACTACATCATTCCTGGTAATGATGATGCTATGCGTTCTATCCGTCTTTACACTCAGTCTGTTGCTGCTGCTGCAAAAGCTGGCCGTGGTCAAGACCTAGCTGTACAAGCTGAGCAAGACGGTTTCGTAGAAGCTGAATAATATCGGTTGATGATTATCATCACCCTTATTAACTAAGATACATGATTGGTGAACAGGGGTGCTTTTACTTAGTGTGATGGCCCCCTGTTCTATATCTATTGAATTTGAAGAATTATCTGTAGAGGATTTAGCAATGGCAATTACTGCTGCCCAAGTTAAAGAACTTCGTGACCGCACTGGCGCTGGCATGATGGACTGTAAAAAAGCACTGACTGAAACTAACGGTGACATCGAGCTAGCGATTGATAACATGCGTAAGAGCGGTGCTGCTAAGGCTGCTAAAAAAGCAGGTAACATCGCAGCAGAAGGCACAATTCTAATCAAGAAAGGCGAAGGTTACGCTGCTCTATTAGAAGTTAACTGCCAAACTGACTTCGTAGCAAAAGATTCTAACTTCCTAGCTTTCGCTAACGAAGTTCTAGACGTTGCTGCTGCATCAAAAGTTACTATCGAAGCACTTAAAGAGCAGTTTGAAGAAACTCGTGTTGCTCTAGTTGCTAAAATCGGTGAAAACATCAATGTACGTCGCGTTGAGTACATCGATGGCGCTAACCTAGCTGAATACCGTCACGGCGAGCGTATCGGTGTTGTTGTTGCTGGTGAAGCTGACGAAGAGACTCTAAAGCACGTTGCTATGCACGTTGCTGCTTCTAAGCCAGAGTATGTTAACCCTTCTGACGTTCCTGCTGAAGTTGTAGAGAAAGAAAAAGCTCTACAAATCGAAATCGCTATGAACGAAGGCAAGCCTGCTGAAATCGCTGAGAAGATGGTTATCGGTCGTATGAAGAAGTTCACTGGTGAGGTTTCTCTTACTGGTCAAGCTTTCATCATGGAACCAAAGAAAACTGTTGGCGAAATTCTTAAAGAGAAAGGCGCTTCAGTAACTAACTTCATTCGTTTAGAAGTTGGTGAAGGTATCGAAAGAAAAGAAGAAGATTTTGCTGCTGAAGTAGCTGCACAAATCGCTGCTACTAATAAGGGTTAATCTCCTTATCTTAGCAAACATAAGACCGTAGCAATTGCTGCGGTCTTATCGTATTTACTCAACAGGTTTTTGTTTGACTAGATTGAGCTCGAACAAACTTGTTAAGTGTACTACTCCCTATCGCCATAATCAGGACTAATAAATATGAGTACCAATCCTAAACCTGCTTTTCGTCGTGTTCTTTTAAAATTAAGTGGTGAAGCCCTGATGGGCGAAGAAGGCTTCGGCATTGATCCTAAAGTACTTGATCGTATGGGACAGGAGATCAAAGAGCTAGTTGAGCTAGGTATTCAAGTGGGTGTTGTCATTGGCGGTGGTAACTTGTTCCGTGGTGAAGGTCTAGCTGCAGCGGGTATGAACCGCGTAGTGGGTGACCACATGGGCATGTTAGCAACAGTGATGAACGGTTTAGCAATGCGTGATTCATTGCACCGTGCATACGTAAATGCACGTTTAATGTCAGCCATTCCGCTAAAAGGCGTGTGTGATGACTACAACTGGGCAGAAGCAATTAGTTTGCTAAAATCAGGCCGTGTTGTTATTTTTGCTGCTGGTACAGGTAACCCGTTCTGTACGACTGACTCTGCTGCGTGTTTACGTGGTATTGAGATTGAAGCAGAAGTTGTGATTAAAGGCACAAAAGTTGACGGCGTATATTCAGATGATCCGGTTAAAAACCCAGATGCCGTCAAGTATGATGTTATGGGGTACAATGAAGTACTCGACAAAGAATTGAAAGTAATGGATTTGGCTGCATTCACTATGGCCAGAGACCATAATATGCCATTGCTAGTATTTAACATGAATAAGCCCGGTGCACTGCGCCGTGTAATCATGGGCGAGCAAGAAGGCACAATGATTAAAGCTGATTAAGCTATATTTAGTGACTGAAAAGGACATATAACGTGATAAACGAAATTAAGAGCGATGCGCAAACTCGCATGGACAAGTGTGTTGAGTCGACAAAAACTCAAATGGCAAAAGTTCGTACTGGCCGCGCACACCCAAGCTTATTGGACACCATCCAAGTACCTTACTACGGTTCGCTGACTCCGCTTAAGCAAGTTGCAAGTGTATCTATTGGTGATGCGCGTACACTGACTGTATCTGTATTCGACCGTACTATGATTGCCGCTGTTGAAAAAGCTATCATGAGTTCAGATCTTGGTTTGAACCCAATGTCTGCAGGTGCAACTATCCGTATTCCGTTGCCAGCACTGACAGAAGAGCGTCGTAAAGATCTAATCAAGGTTGTACGTGCAGAAGCTGAAAACGGCCGTATTGCTATTCGAAATGTACGTCGTGATGCAAACTCAAGTGTTAAAGAGTTAGAGAAAGAAAAAGAGTGTACCGAGGATGATGTTCGTCGCAGTGAAGATGATGTGCAGAAGTTAACTGACGCACACATCAAACTAGTTGATGAAATCCTAGTTGCGAAAGAAAAGGAGCTGATGGAGTTCTAAATAGTCCTCCTCAGTGTAGGGAGTGTTGGTCATTTAGATTTTTTGTATAAAGGCACTATTGGTTTTTTTCACTTTCTTAGTGAGTGATAACAGGCTTTTTGTCTAACTAATAACGCTTCATAGCTCACGCCTTGAAATAAAAGCGAAGAGCTCGAACAAAAATTAAACTTGATTGGACAACATGCCCTAGAGTTCAGACGCCGTGTAGAGTTATACTACACGGCGTTTGTCTATTTTTAAGGGTTGTAATAGATGTCAATCGATTCCCAGTCTGATACTGAAGTGGTACAGGCCTTACCAAGTGAGATTTCTTCCTTGGTAAAACAGTCGATCCCTAAACATGTCGCTATCATTATGGATGGTAACGGCCGTTGGGCACAGGCTCAGGGAAAGCCTCGAGTCATTGGTCATAAGGCCGGTGTGAAGGCAGTTAGACGAGCGGTAAGTACTGCGCGTAATTTAGGTGTTGAATCATTAACATTGTTTGCGTTCTCAAGTGAAAACTGGCGCAGACCTGACAAAGAAGTTAGCTTGTTAATGGAGTTATTTTTTACTGTGTTGCAGCGTGAGCTTAAGCTGTTACATAACAATGGGGTTCGCCTCAACATTATCGGTGATATAAGTCGATTTTCTCCACGCTTGCAAAAACAGATTGCAGCGGCAGAAGAGAAAACAGCTGATAATCATGATTTAGTGCTGAATGTTGCAGCAAACTATGGTGGTCGCTGGGACATCATGCAAGCTGCGCAAAAGCTTGCTGCTAAAGTCGAGTCAGGTGAATTGAGCAGCGCTCAGTTTACTGAAGAGGCTATAAGCGAACATTTATGCATGCAAAATCAAGCCGAAGTTGACTTAATGATCCGCACAGGTGGTGACTACCGCATCAGTAATTTTGTGCTGTGGCAAGCGGCTTACGCTGAATTAGTTTTTACTGACACCTTGTGGCCAGATTTTGATGAGGATGCGTTTAAAGATGCGATTGCTATTTTTGCAAATCGCCAACGTCGATTCGGTTTGACAGGAACTCAAATCGACACCATCCGCTCTTTGTAATAATTTGTGAGGGAAGTTTTTTGCTAAAACAACGAATAATAACAGCAATATGGTTAATCCCCTTAGTTTTTGGTGCCATCTTCGGTTTACCTACTGAGTATTTTTCTTGGGCACTATTGGGAGTCTTTTTAATTGCCGCCAAGGAGTGGGGGCGTATCATCGATAGCCGCTGCAACATGACGCAGTGGAGTTTTACTGTCACTATTGGTGTGTTACTAACCGCTTTAAATATTATGGTGCCAGCCGATGAAATTTGGTTGCGTGGCATGTTACACCCGATTTTTCTTGGGGTGATTTTGATTGGCGGTTTCTGGTGGTTCATTTCTTTTATTATGGTGTTATCTTTCCCTAAAAGCGCTCGCTTTTGGGAGAACAGCCACATGCTTAAGTCCATGTTTGGTCAGGTAACTCTTATCCCTTGCTTCGTTTCTCTGTTGTCACTAAAAGCGCTTAGCACACCATCATCTCCATATTACGGAGCAACCTTAGTATTCTTGGTTATGCTGGTTGTTTGGGCTACCGACTCAGGTGCTTATTTTGCCGGAAAGCGTTTTGGTAAGCGTAAGCTGATGCCAAATGTTAGCCCAGCTAAAACTATCGAGGGATTATTAGGGGGGTTACTAACGACCATGCTTGTGGTTGCTGGTGTGATGTATTTTTCACCGGAACAAGAGATGGGCCTGTTGATTGCAGTGACTTTATTTACTGCACTAGCTTCAGCAGTAGGTGATTTATCTGAAAGTATGTTTAAGCGAGTGGCAAAGATTAAAGACTCTGGCACGATCCTACCGGGTCATGGTGGCGTATTAGATAGAATCGACAGCTTAACAGCTGCCTTACCTGTATTCACACTAATCTATATAGCTTTTTGGATGTAACTAAATGCAAAACATGGTGATTTTAGGCGCGACAGGCTCTATCGGGGCAAGCACTTTAAGTGTTGTTGCGCGTAATCCAGAGCAATACAAGGTGTTTGCTTTAGTGGCAAATACCAATGTCGCAAAGATGCTAGAGATTTGTAATTTGCATCAACCTAAAATTGTTCATATGGTCGATGTTAATGCAGCGAGAGCATTAAAAGCACAGCTGCCAGCTCATTTAGGTATCGAGGTCACCACTGGTGAAGATGAGTTATTGTCACTGGTCGCCAGCAGTGAAGTCGATACCGTGATGGCTGCTATTGTTGGCGCTGCGGGGCTTCCTTCAACGTTAGCTGCGGTTAATGCGGGTAAGCGTGTATTGCTGGCTAATAAAGAGTCGTTGGTGATGTCTGGCCAACTGTTTATCGAAGCAATGCAAAAGTCTGGCGCACAAGTATTACCTGTTGATAGTGAACACAATGCTATTTTTCAGTGTTTGTCCGAGCGTTCACAATTAGAGATTGGCCGCTGTGATTTAACCGCTGCTGGCGTATCGCATATTTTGCTTACTGGCTCTGGCGGGCCATTTTTAAAATCTGAGCTATCGACATTGTCAGGCATGACGCCTGATCAAGCTTGTAAGCATCCTAACTGGTCTATGGGGCGTAAAATCTCCGTTGACTCGGCTACGATGATGAACAAAGGCCTAGAATACATTGAAGCCCGCTGGTTGTTTAACGCGAGCTCGGAGCAATTAAAGGTGGTTATTCATCCGCAAAGCGTGATTCATTCGATGGTGCAATATCGCGATGGTTCTGTGTTGGCGCAATTAGGTAACCCCGATATGCGTACACCTATTGCGCATTGCATGTCTTTTCCACAGAGAATTACATCAGGAGTTGAACCTTTAGACTTTTTCAAAGTCGGACAGTTAAGCTTCTTAGAACCTGACTTTAATCGTTTTCCTTGTTTAGCATTAGCCATTGAAGCATGTAAACAGGGCCAAGAAGCGACAACCGTATTAAATGCTGCCAATGAGATTTCGGTGCAAGCATTTTTAGACGGCAAAATACGTTTTACCGATATAGCAAAAATAAACGAACAGAGCTTAATGAATACGGCAACGCATCCATTAAATAACATTGACGATATCTTGGCGCTTGATGCACAAAGCCGTCGATATACGTTAGATGCCATCAATAAGCTGAATTAGTTCAGAGGAAAGGAATGATCGATTTTTTATGGAACCTTGGTTCCTTTATTGTTGCTTTAGGGATTTTAATTGCTGCCCATGAATATGGGCACTTTTGGGTTGCACGTCGCTGTGGTGTGAAGGTCGAACGCTTTTCAATTGGCTTTGGCAAAGCTATTTGGCGTAAGACGGGGCAAGACGGCACCGAGTATGTGTTGGCAATGATCCCATTGGGTGGTTACGTCAAAATGCTTGATGAGCGTGTTGATGAAGTCCCTGAAGAGCTGAAAGACCAAGCCTTTAACCGCAAAACCGTTTGGCAGCGAATTGCGATTGTTAGTGCTGGACCAATTGCTAACTTCCTGTTTGCAATAGTCGCACTTTATGCCATGTATCTAATTGGTGTTCCCGCTGTTAAGCCTGTTATCGATTCAACGATTGCCGACACTCCCGCGGCGCAAATTATCGTTAAAGAACCTATGCAAGTCATTGCCGTCGGTGGCCAAAAGGTCAGAGATTGGGAAGAAGTGAACCTTGCATTGGCCGGCCATATTGGTGATAGCAAGGTTGATGTCACTGTTGCGCCTTTGTCTCGTTTAGAAGGTGCTTCAGGCGATGAAAAAACTTATTCTTTAAATACGCAAGATTGGAAATTTAATCCTGAGAAAGAATTGCCAATCACAGCGATTGGTCTTGGGATGTATCGTCCTGCTATTTTGCCTGAACTTGGTATGGTAACCGAAGACAGTGCTGCTGGGATCGCAGGGATTAAAGTGGGCGATACCTTAGTCGCGATTGATGGCGAGAAATATAAAGATTGGCCGCGATTTGTTGAAATAGTGCAAAACTCAGCTAATAAGCCGCTTTCAATTACCGTACGTCGTAACGGTGAACAGTTAAAAATAGATGTTACGCCAAAATCACGTGAGAATGCTGCCGGCAAACTTGAGGGCGTTATTGGTGTTGCACCCACTTCTGAGCCATGGCCAGAGAATATGAAAGTGCAGTTGGAATATGGATTTTTAGAATCTTTTCCTGTTGCAGTCGATAAAACATGGCAACTTGTCTCTGTCAGCATTAAGATGATTGGCAAGTTATTTACTGGTGACGTTTCGGTTAAAAATTTGAGTGGCCCTATTTCTATTGCACAAGGTGCGGGTAATAGTGCTAACGTCGGACTGGTATATTTTTTAGGTTTTCTTGCATTGATTAGCGTTAACTTAGGTATTATTAATTTATTGCCTTTGCCAGTGCTAGATGGAGGACACCTTTTGTATTACTTCGTTGAGGTAATTACAGGCAGGCCTGTACCGGAGAAGGTACAGGAAATTGGATTCAGAATTGGGGCAGCAATGCTGCTGATGTTGATGAGTGTTGCGCTCTTCAATGACTTTTCCCGACTCTGAGCAAGGACAGACAAATAATTAGAAGTGCTCTATGAGATTGAATAAACTTTTTGCCTCGATGTTATTAGTCGGAGCGTCTTTTTCAGGGAACGGTTGGGCAGAAACATTCCAACCCTTTGAAGTAGCTGATATCCAAGTTGAAGGTTTACAGCGAGTGGCACTCGGTGCGGCTTTGCTTAACTTACCTGTGAAGGTAGGGGATACCGTTGATCAATTAAAATTGCAGCAAGCGATTAAAAGCTTGTATGCATCGACTAACTTCGAAAAGATCGAAGTGCTACGGGACGGCAATGTTCTGGTAGTGAAAGTGACTGAAAGACCAACTATTAGCTCTGTTACTTTTGAAGGTAACAAAGATATTAAAGATGAGCAGTTACAAGAGAGTCTTGATGGTTCTGGCGTTAAAGTCGGCGAGTCTCTTGACCGTACTATGCTTTCTGGTATCGAAAAAGGTCTACAAGATTTTTATTATGGTGTAGGTAAATACGGCGCTAAAGTTAAAGCTGAAATTATTAACTTACCTCGAAACCGAGTTGAGCTTAAATTCACCTTTACTGAAGGTTTAGCGGCTGAAATTCGTCAAATTAACGTAGTGGGTAATACCGAGTTTAGCGATGCTGAATTGATTGGCATGCTAGAACTTAAAGACTATGTTGCTTGGTGGGATCTGTTTGGTGAGCGTCGCTACCAAAAGCAAAAGCTGCAGGCTGACCTCGAAACTATCAAGACCTACTATCAGAATCGCGGTTATATTCGTTTTGATGTGACGTCTACTCAGGTTGCTATGACACCTGACCGTAAAGGCCTTTACATCACGATTAACGTTGATGAAGGTGAGCAGTACAAAGTTAAAGACGTTAACCTAACGGGCGATTTAATGGGTAAAGAAGAGGTGTTAGAAGCCATCTTGCCATTAAAATCGGGCGATATGTATAACGGTGGTGATGTTACCTTTACTGAAGAAATGTACGGTAAGTATCTAGGTCGATTCGGTTACGCATACCCAGAAGTTAAGACTTACCCTGAAATTGATGATGAGACTAAAGAAGTTAATCTTAATATCAACATCAAGCCAGGCAAGCGCGTATACGTGCGTAATATCAACTTCACTGGTAACACAGTGACTAAAGATGAAGTGATGCGTCGCCAGTTGCGTCAGATGGAAGGTGCATGGCTTAACTCTGCGCAAGTTGAGTTGTCTAAGTCAAATCTTAACCGCCTTGGTTACTTTGAAACGGTTGATACTGAAACGGTACAGGTTCCTGGCACTGATGATTTAGTTGATGTGGCTTTTAACGTTAAAGAGCAGCCATCAGGTTCGTTCAACGCGGGCGTGGGTTACGGTACAGAATCAGGCTTAAGTTTACAGTTTGGTGTTCAACAAAGTAACTTCTTAGGTACGGGTAACCAGGCGGGTGTTAATTTAAACACCAACAAATACTCTAAGAATATCAATATTAACTATACCGACCCGTACTTTACTAAAGATGGCGTTAGTCTAGGTGGTAGCATCTATTGGAGTGAGTTTGATGCTGACGAGGCAAACCTTGAAGCTTATAAGAATAGTTCTTATGGTATCGCATTAAATTCAGGTTTCCCGATCAACGAATATAACCGTATTAATGGTGGTATTGGTTACCGTCATAACGAAATTTCTGAAATTTCGGCTTATGAGCAGGCAATTCGTTTTTATGATATTTATCGCGACAGTGATGATCCGAACGCAGGCTTAAGTTTTGATAACTTCGAGTTGAGTTTAGGTTGGTCTCGCAGTAACTTAAACCGTGGTACTTTCCCATCAGATGGTTCGTCACAACGTCTGAACGGTAAGATGACGGTACCGGGTTCTGATCTACAGTATTTTAAAGCAGACTTCGACACTAACTTCTACTTCCCTATCGATCGTAAGCATAGCTTCGTCGTATTGGCTCGTGGACGTTTAGGGTATGGTAATGGTTATGGTCAATTTAATGATAACGACCAAATCTTACCGTTCTGGGAAAACTATTACTCAGGTGGTAGTAGTTCACTACGTGGCTTTAAGTCGAACTCTGTAGGTCCGCGTTCATTCTACTTATACCGTGGTAGTGAGCCTTGCTCGCCTGATCCATCGGGTGAAGGTTGTAGCTTGCCGGGTGATCCTAACCAAATTCAGGTAAGCTCTGGTCGTTCAATCGGTGGTAATGCCATTGCAACAGCAAGTTTAGAGCTTATTGTGCCAACGCCATTCTTGGATGAGGCCTATACAAATTCTGTTCGTACCAGCTTCTTCGTCGATGCCGGTAACGTATGGGATACTGAGTTTGACTATGATTCGTATCGTTACCTTCCTGTTGAAGAGTTTGATAAACTAGAAGATTATAGCGATCCGAGCCGTATTCGTGCCTCTTGGGGTATGAGTGTGCAGTGGTTATCGCCAATGGGTCCAATGGTATTTAGCCTTGCATGGCCAATCAAGGAATACGAGGATGATGAAACCGAAATCTTCTCGTTTAATATTGGTAAAACTTTCTAAAATCAATTTGAAAAAAGTCGGCAAGTTTTGCTGAAATAAAGGAGTTTGTTTTGAATAAGATGTTGAATCGCGCAATGATGGTTTTGGTTCTTTTAGGCGCACCGTTAGCGGCGCACGCTGAAAAGATCGCAGTAGTTGATATGCAAGCTGTATTTGAGCAGTTGCCACAGCGTGAGCAAGTGAACGAAACATTAAAAGCTGAGTTCGGTGATCGTGTTGCTGCAGTGCAAAAGATGCAAGAAGAACTTCGTGGCTTGCTAGAAAAGCAACAACGTGATGCTGCATTGATGAGCGAAGCTCAGAAGACTGAAATGATGCGTAAAATGGAATCTATGAAAGCTGAGCTACAATTGAAAGGCAAAGCATTAGATGAAGACATGCGTCGTCGTAACGGTGAAGAGCAGAACAAACTATTGTTAGAAGTTCAAAAGACAATTAACACTATTGCTGAAAAAGAGCAGTATGACATGGTACTTCAACGCGGTGCCGTTATTTATGTTAAGCCAAGCGCTGACATTAGTAACAAGGTGGTTGAGGCTTTAGGTAAAGGCAAGTAAATAGATGAAAAGCTATACTTTAAGAGTATTGGCTGACCATTTAAATGCAGACGTTCAAGGTGATGACACAGTTGAAATTTCAACTGTTGGCACCTTGGACGGTGCAGGTTCAGGTCAAATCTCTTTTCTGGCAAATTCTAAGTATCGTTCGCAGTTGGCTAGCTCAGCTGCGTCGGCGATCTTAATGACGCCAAAAGATGCTGAAGATTTTGTAGGCAATGCGATCGTATTAAACGATCCATACGTGGGTTTCGCACGCATTGCACAATTTCTTGATACAACGCCAAAGGCGGCTGACAGTATTCACCCATCTGCACAAATAGCGGCTTCTGCTATGCTAGGTGAAGGCGTGGCTATTGGTGCTAATGCGGTAATTGGCGAGAATGTTATTTTAGGTAACGACGTCCAAATCGGTGCTGGTTGCGTGGTAGGCCAAGACAGTGTGATTGGTTCAAATACACTTCTTTGGGCAAATGTAACTGTGTATCACGACGTGCATTTAGGTCAAGACTGTATTATTCATTCTGGTGCCATTTTAGGTTCTGATGGTTTCGGTTACGCCAATGAACGTGGTCAATGGATTAAAATCCCACAAACTGGTGGCGTTCGCATTGGTGATAGAGTTGAAATCGGTGCAAATACAACAGTCGATCGTGGTGCTATTGATCACACTGAAATCCATGACGGGGTTATCTTAGATAATCAAGTTCAGATTGCGCATAACGATATCATTGGTGCGAATACCGCGATTGCGGGCAGCACAGTAGTTGCAGGCAGTGTGACTATTGGTAAGTATTGCATTATTGGTGGTAACTGTGCAATTTCAGGCCATTTGAGTATTACTGATGGTGTTCATGTGACAGGCAGTACCAACGTCACCAGCATTATTCGTGAGAAAGGTGTTTATTCATCGGCGACAGCTGCAATGGATAATAAACTGTGGCGTAAAAACACCGTACGTTTTAGACAGCTAGATACGCTATTTCAGCGCGTTAAAGCACTAGAAAATAACGTAAAGTAAATGACTGCATTGAGCAGATAAAGGAAAGTTTAGTGTCAAATCAATTAAATACAATGGATATTAAAGAGATCCTAAAATTTTTACCTCACAGGTATCCATTTTTATTGATCGATAGAGTATTAGATTTCACTCCGGGTGAAACTTTGCACGCTATCAAGAACGTCACAATTAACGAGCCATTTTTCCAGGGACATTTCCCGGTTCAACCTGTGATGCCTGGTGTGTTGATTTTAGAAGCAATGGCACAAGCAACAGGTCTACTTGCTTTTAAAACAATGAGTGATGAGCCGTCTAACGACGCATTATATTATTTTGCTGGTATCGACAAAGCGCGTTTTAAGCGTGTTGTTGAGCCAGGTGACCAACTTCATTTTGAAGTACAGATGATTAAAGAGCGCCGCGGGATTGGCGTGTTTACTGGCGTTGCAAAAGTGGATGGCGAGATTGTTTGTTCAGCAGAAATCATGTGTGCACGTAGAGAGATTTCTAAGTGATTGATAAATTAGCTTATATCCACCCAGATGCCAAAATTGGTAACAATGTTACTATTGGTCCTTGGACTTACATTGGTGCCGATGTTGAGATCGGTGATGACTGTTGGTTTAGCTCACACGTTGTTGTGAAAGGTCCAACGGTTATCGGTAAAGGCAATAAGTTTTACCAATTTGCTTCAGTTGGCGAAGATTGCCAAGACAAGAAGTTTGCTGGTGAAGCGACACGATTAATTATTGGTGACAATAACGTTATTCGTGAGTCAGTAACCATTCACCGCGGTACTACTCAAGATGAGTGGGAAACGCGTATTGGCTCAAACAACCTATTTATGGCGTATGTGCATATTGCACACGACTGTGTTGTAGGTAGCAACGTGATTATGGCTAATAACGCGTCAATCGCGGGCCACGTGCACGTTGGTGACTGGGCTATTTTGGGCGGTATGACTGGTGTACACCAATTTGTTCACATTGGTGCTCACGCCTTTACGGCGGGTAGTTCGCTAATCTTAAATGATGTTCCACCATTTGTGATGGCGTCTGGTTCGCCAGCAATCCCTCGAGGATTAAACATCGAAGGGTTAAAGCGCCGTGGATTCTCAAAAGAATCTCAGCTTTCAGTCCGCAGAGCCTATAAGACGCTATACCGTAGCAACTTAACCGTTGCAGAAGCGATTGAGCAGCTTAAAGAGGCTGCAGTTGATGACGAACAAGTTCAAATGTTAATTGAATTTGTTGCTTCCTCTCAACGAGGAATCATCCGCTAAGCAAGTTATCGAACCCGTGTCAAAGCGGGTTCTTTATTTCCATCCTACCAATAATGATAGACGTCACTTTATGAGTTCAAACAATCCTCGTATTTTTGCTATGGTTGCCGGAGAGATCTCAGGCGATATCTTGGGGGCAGGCTTAATTAAAGCGCTGCAAGTTAATTATCCTGATGCTAAGTTTGTTGGCATTGGTGGCCCGCGTATGGAAGCACTAGGTTTTGAATCTATTTTTTCATATGAAGAATTGGCGGTAATGGGGATTGTGGAAGTGCTTTCTCGTTTGCCTAGATTGCTAAAAGTTCGCAAAACTTTGATCGTAAAGCTAACTGAAATTAATCCCGATTGCTTTATTGGTATCGATGCTCCAGATTTTAATATTGGCCTTGAGCTTAAACTAAAGCAACGCGGCATTAAAACCGTGCATTATGTTAGTCCGTCAGTGTGGGCATGGCGACCAAAGCGTATTTTCAAAATTGCCAAAGCAACTGATATGGTATTGTCTTTATTACCTTTTGAAAAAGCGTTTTATGATGAGCACCAAGTACCTTGCACCTTTGTAGGTCATACCTTGGCAGACGATATTCCACTTGAGAATGATAAGGTACAAGCGCGAAAGCTACTTGAACTCGATCAAAGCGCAGAATACTTGGCGATTTTACCAGGATCTCGAGGTGGGGAGTTAAAACAGCTTGCAGAACCTTTTGTTAAAGCTGCAAGCCTAATAAAGCAGCGTTATCCGGATATCAAATTTGTCACGCCGTTAGTTAATCAAAAGCGTCGTGAACAGTTTGAGGAAGCATTACGTGAACATGCTCCAGATCTAGAGATCCACTTAGTAGAAGGCCAGTCTCGTGAAGTCATGAGTGCAGCCGATTGCATACTGCTAGCTTCCGGCACTGCAACACTTGAAGCTATGTTAGTTAAAAGACCTATGGTTGTGGCGTACCGCGTTAGCCCAATAACGTACCGGATTGCTAAAGGGATGATGCTGACCAAGCGTTACTCATTGCCAAACTTACTCGCCAATGACGATGTGATTGAAGAGCTTATTCAAGCCGATTGCACGCCAGAAAAAATTGCTATGGCAGTTGGTGTTCAACTCGATAACGATTTCACACCGACTTATGATCGCTTTATGCAAATGCATCAATCATTGCGTTGTGATGCCAGTGCTCGTGCGGCAGATGCTGTAATTAAATTGATTGAGGAGTCTGCGTAATGGCTGTAATTAAAGGAATTACTCCTGAGCAGGTTGCTGAGATCTGTATTGGTCAGTATGCCGGCGTCGATGAAGTGGGTCGTGGTCCACTAATCGGCAATGTAGTTACCGCAGCAGTTATTTTAGACCCGAATAATCCGATAGAAGGATTAAATGATTCTAAAAAATTGTCGGAGAAAAAGCGCGAACTATTGTTCGAGCAAATTCAGCAAAAAGCCTTGAGTGTTAGTGTCGGTTCTGCGAGCCCAGTTGAGATTGATGAGCTTAATATTTTGCATGCGACTATGCTGGCGATGCAGCGCGCAGTAGCAGGACTTACTATTAAACCTAGCAGTGTATTAGTCGATGGCAATCGCACGCCAGATTTTGGGGTGGAAAGTCACGCTATCATCAAAGGCGACGGCTTAATTGATGCGATAAGTGCGGCTTCGATTATTGCAAAAGTGGTTCGCGATCGTGAGATGGATGCTCTTGCTGCTCAATATCCAGCATACGGCTTTGATAAGCATAAAGGTTATCCAACTAAAGCGCACTTTGAAGCACTTGCTCAGCACGGCGTGTTATCAGAGCATCGTAAGAGCTTTAGGCCTGTTCGTGAAGCTTTAGAAGCAAAGCAGGGCGGCTAGTCGTTAAGACCTAGTACTTAGCTTAGTTAATCGCTAACTTGGGCGAAAACTAACACATCTCTCATCTGGGCTAATAGTTTAACTTGTTTGCTGTTGGCCCATGTTTTACCCTGTAAGATTGACTAGCAGTCTTCATCTATCAAAAAGAAAGATACTCCATATTATGTCTGATCCACGTTTTGTGCATTTACGCGTTCATAGCGACTTTTCCATGTCTGATGGACTCTCCAAGGTTAAGCCTATTCTAGGAAAAGTGGCCGAACTTGGAATGCCTGCCGTCGCCCTAACAGATCAGACGAATATGTGCGGTTTAGTAAAGTTTTACGAGGCTTGTCATGGCAACGGTATCAAGCCAATTATTGGTACTGACTTTTGGGTTCAAGTGCCTGGGTTTGATGAGTTTTGCTCGATCACCGCACTTGCGATGGATAATACTGGTTACTCGAATTTAACGTTATTGATCAGCGACGCGTACTTACGCGGTAATATCAATGACAAAGCGGTTATCGATCATGAATGGCTAGCAAAATATAGCGAGGGTTTGATTTTACTGTCTGGTGCTAAAGACGGTGATGTTGGTCGCGCGCTATTAAAAGAAAACAAAGCGCAAGTTGATAATTTAATCGAGTTTTATCAAACCCACTTTCCTGATAGATATTATTTAGAGCTGCTACGCACCGGTCGTCCTGACGAAGAGCGCTATTTGCATATGGCCGTTGAACTTGCCGAGCAAAAAGGCCTCCCGGTGGTTGCGACTAACCAAGTGGTATTTAATAAGCCTGAGCAGTTTGATGCTCACGAAATTCGTGTTGCCATTTACGACGGTTTTACCCTTGCCGATCCACGTCGTCCCAAAAAATATAGCGACCAGCAATATTTTAAAAGCAGCGAAGAGATGTGCGAACTGTTTGAAGACATTCCTGAAGCCATTCAAAACACGGTTGAGATTGCTAAGCGTTGTAACGTAACTGTGCGCTTGCATGAATACTTCTTACCTAACTTTCCGACAGGTGATTTGACCATTGAAGACTTCTTGGTTGATGTGTCTGAAAAAGGCCTAGAAGAGCGCTTAGAGTTTCTGTTCCCAGATCCTGCAGAGCGCGCAGAAAAGCGCCCCGAATATGATGAGCGTCTTGATGTAGAGCTCAAAGTTATCAACCAAATGGGATTTCCAGGTTACTTCCTCATCGTAATGGAGTTTATCCAGTGGGGTAAGGACAACGATATCCCAATTGGACCTGGTCGTGGTTCTGGTGCGGGTTCCTTGGTGGCTTACGCCCTTAAAATTACCGATTTGGATCCACTCGAATATGACTTACTGTTCGAGCGATTCTTGAACCCGGAACGTGTATCTATGCCCGACTTCGACGTCGACTTCTGTATGGATAGACGCGATGAAGTGATCGATCACGTAGCAGAGCTTTACGGCCGTGACGCGGTATCACAGATCATTACGTTCGGTACTATGGCGGCTAAAGCGGTAATTCGAGACGTGGGTCGTGTACTAGGCCATCCATACGGTTTTGTTGACCGTATTTCGAAGATGATCCCAGCCGAGCCAGGTATGACTCTGGCTAAGGCGTTTGAAGTTGAGCCGGGGCTGCAAGAATCTTACGATGGCGATGAAGAAGTAAAAGATCTTATCGACATGTGCCGAATCTTGGAAGGTGTGACCCGTAACGCCGGTAAGCACGCCGGTGGTGTGGTTATCGCACCAACCAAAATCACAGACTTTTCGCCAATTTATTGTGATACCGAAGGTTTAAACCCTGTCACTCAGTTCGATAAGAACGACGTTGAAACCGCAGGCCTGGTTAAGTTCGATTTCTTGGGTCTACGAACGCTCACCATTATTGACTGGGCGCTACAGATGGTGAATAGCGTTAAAGATAAAAATGGAGAAGAGCGGGTTCGCATAGAATCTATTTCGCTTACGGATCCTAAATGCTTTAAGTTACTTCAACGATATGAAACAACTGCGGTATTCCAGCTGGAATCTCGCGGTATGAAAGACCTGATTAAGCGTCTTCAGCCAGACTGCTTCGAAGACATGATTGCACTAGTGGCACTGTTTAGACCCGGTCCACTGCAATCGGGCATGGTAGATAACTTTATCGAGCGTAAGCACGGTCGTGAGGAAGTATCGTATCCAGATGCTGAATATCAGCATGAATCGTTAAAAGAGCTACTGTCACCGACTTACGGCATTATCTTGTATCAAGAGCAGGTGATGCAGATTGCTCAGGTACTTGCTGGTTACACCTTGGGCGGCGCGGATATGCTTCGTCGTGCTATGGGTAAGAAAAAGCCAGAAGAGATGGCTAAGCAGCGCGGTACGTTTGAAGCTGGCGCGATTGAAAACGGCGTAGATGGTCCACTGTCGATGAAGATTTTCGACTTGGTGGAAAAATTCGCGGGTTACGGTTTTAACAAATCTCACTCAGCTGCTTATGCGTTAGTTTCCTATCAAACGCTTTGGCTAAAAACTCACTATCCTGCCCAGTTTATGGCAGCGGTAATGTCAGCCGATATGGATAACACGGATAAGATTGTCACCTTGGTGGATGAATGTGAGCGCATGGGAATGCCGTTGCTACCACCTGATGTGAACAAGGGCTTATTTAGATTTACCGTCGATGACGACTTAAATATTGTTTACGGAATTGGTGCGGTTAAAGGCGTGGGTGAAGGCCCGGTTGATTCTATTCTTAAAGCACGTGAAAACGGGCCATTTATAGATCTATTTGATTTCTGTGCTCGAATCGATCTTAAAAAGCTTAATCGCAGAGTGATTGAGAAGCTGATTTGCGCTGGTGCGCTGGATAACTTAGGTCCCCACCGCGCAGCCATGATGGCGACCTTGCCAGAGGCCATTCGCGCAGCAGATCAACATGCTAAAGCCGAAGCTATCGGTCAGCACGATATGTTTGGTTTGCTCAATAGTGAGCCAGAAGATAGTAAACAGCAGTTTGTTGAATGCACACCTTGGCCAGATAAAGTGTGGCTTGAAGGTGAGCGAGATACCCTAGGTTTATACCTCACGGGTCACCCCATTAATCAGTATTTGAAAGAGCTAAAACATTATACATCTGGTCGATTGAAAGATGTACATCCGACAGATCGCGGCAAGACCATGAAAGCCGCAGGTCTAGTGGTTGCGACACGTGTGATGATGACAAAACGTGGCTCAAAAATGGGGCTTGTGACGCTTGATGACAAGAGTGCACGTTTAGAGATCATGTTATTTACTGAAGCATTCGAGAAATTTAATCACTTGCTCGAAAAAGACCGTATTTTGATTATCGAAGGCGAAGTCAGCTTTGACGACTTTTCTGGTGGTAATCGAATGACCGCACGTAACATTATTGATATGGGGGAGGCGCGTAGCCATTTTGCCAATGCCGTTGAGATTGAACTGCAGTCAGACAAGGTCAATGAGCAATGGCTAAATGAATTCAAATCTGCGGTAGAGCCCTGGAAAGCAGGTGCCGTGCCGGTATTGATTAACTATGCTCAACCACAATCAAAAGCTCAGTTTACTCTGGGGGATGAGTGGCGAGTCAACCCGACAGACGAGCTTATGTTAGCACTTGAGTCGTTAACGGGTTCTGGTCAGGTCAAGATTGTTTTTTAAGTAAATGGCTTTTTAAGATGAATATAACTTCACTTATCCAAAATTGCTTAGCACTGCTGCCGGCCCCAAATGTGAGTTCGACTGAGTCTGTTGCGATTGGTAAGCAGCCTAAACGTAAATTGGTATTGGCCTATAGTGGGGGAGTCGATTCTGAGATCCTCGCGTATGGTTTAGGTCAGTTTGCCCAAATAAACTCGGCTTACGAGTGTCTGTTGGTACATGTCCATCACGGCCTAAGTACTAATGCAAATAGCTGGGTTGACCACTGCTTATTACAAGCTAAAAGCTACAACTTGCCATGCGTGATTAAGTACGTGCAAGTTAATCTCGCGCCTAGAACCAGCATTGAAGCTGAAGCCAGAAATGTACGCTATCAGGCTTTATTAGCCGAGCTTTCAGTGAACGATATTCTAATGACTGCGCATCATCAAGATGATCAGCTTGAAACTGTATTACTGGCCCTTAAGCGCGGTCTAGGTCCAAAAGGCTTGTCTGCTATGGGCAAGGTGCAGCGTGTCAATCAACAGCAATGGTTGGTAAGGCCTTTGCTTGACTGCAGTAAAGATCAAATCGAAGGCTATGCAGCACAGCGTAATATTGGGCATATCCAAGATGAAAGTAACTTTGATGGTAAGTACGATAGAAATTTTCTGCGTTTAGATATCATCCCCAAACTTAAGCAACGTTGGAGTGCCATAGCTGCTACTGCCAGCCGCAGCGCCGAACTATGTGCATTGCAACAATCAGTACTTGAAGAAGAAACTGTAAAACGTTTACCGCAAGTACAAAAGTTAATAGGTGTGGATAACGTCCTTGAAGTCATTAAGTTAGCGACTTTCTCTAATGCTTGGCAATCGCTACTATTGCGTGGGCACATGGAGCAACTTGGTTTTGCACCACCATCAAAAATACAGGGCGAGCAAATTTTATCTCAACTATTGGATGCCAAAGAGGACGCCAATATAGAGGTGCGTTTAGCCGATGTGGTTATTCGGCGTTTTAAAAATAACGCCTATTTTTTAGCAAAGAGTATTCACTCACTTAAACCTTTACATAAAGTTGAAATGCTTGAAGAGATAAAGCTGGATGAGGTGATACATAATGGAATTGACTTGCCTTCTGGTCAACGCTTATTAGGCAAGTATATAGCAGCTGATTTAGAGCCATTGTTGAGATTACCATTGCCAACAGAGCTGGTGTCCATTGTATACGCTTTGCCGGGAAGTACTCGTAGTCACCCACATTTTCGCAGTAAGGGTCGAGAGCTAAAAAAAATCTGGCAAGAGCTAGAATTACCTCCATGGAAACGAGGACACGTACCACTGCTGTGTTATAACGGTAAGCTGGTTGCCGCTATCGGGTTTTGGATTGAAAAGTCTGCCATAGCTACATCAGGTGAGACTGGCTTAGCACTGAGTTTAAGTAACACTTAAATGTGCTTTTGTTTGAGCTATCTATAATTGAGCAATATTACTGGTTAACGCTCAAAGCTTAATTTTGGCAGGGATCTGTTGATGAGCAGTGTTTATTCAGAGTCGATAGCCTGTTCTGTAACAGGTTTAATGAGTTGGCCTCATTCACTAAAACACTATTAACTCAATAAACTGCCTTTAATTCATCAGAATACTATTTACTGTTTAGAGTGCTATTAACCCGATAAGCCACTGTGTATTCGATAACATTGTCCACCTGCAGCTTTAGCCAGGTAGAGCGCATTATCTGCACGTTGATAAAATGTTTGTTCTGAGTCATTAGCACGCCATTGGCTGATCCCCATACTGGTGCGCACCTGATAATTATCTAAATATTGGTGAGTGGCAACTGCATCGAGCACGCGCTGGCACAATATTGTAGCATCTTCAGCATTTGCTTGAATAAGCAGTGTAAACTCATCTCCTCCTATTCTAAAAGCCTGATCTGTATCTCTAATTGTTGAATTGAGCATTCTGGCAAATTCAATCAAAGCCTTGTCGCCAAGCGGATGACCATGGTCATCATTCAATTGCTTAAAATTATCTAAGTCTAATGCAATTAATGATAAATCGCTGTTATGGCGTTGAGCGCGAGCGATCTCTTTTTTCAAGCTTTCTTGGTAATAATGACGATTTCCAAGCTGAGTTAGCGCGTCATACATGGCTTGCAGTGACATTTCTCTGTATTGAATGGCGTTAAATAGTGGTTGTAGCACAAGCGATTGTAATTGGTTGAGCTTCTGGGTTTGAGAGGGCACCAAAGGGGCTTTTAGATTATAGTTAACAGTGAACTGACTGTCGGCAATCGTTAAGTGTTGCTCTATGGCATACCCTTTTTGGCTCCCCCAATGAAAGTGGTAATCTTTATAATCTAAACGGACACCATAAAGCGGCAAGTGTTGCCCCATTATTTTTCCAAAACAGGCAAACACTGTCCGCGGATCAAGATGTTGGTGTAGCTGCTGGATAATATTGACTAGGTCAATCTCCTGCGGTGCTGGTGCACAGACTCCCATCGGCTTGCGATATTCAATAGGAAAAGATTCGGTAGCAAGACCAAATTCCATTGCTAAGTTACTCCCAGTGTTTAACGGCGGCATTTAACCGTGTTTTAACTTTCTTATAAAAATATCAAGCAAGAAGCGTGCCTTTATAAGAGGTAATAATATTTGTCTTTATTTGTCATTAGGTTACTCTCTAGTTAAATCGGTGAAATAAAACAGTGTCGGCATTTTGACTAATGCCTTTGATTAAGGAGTATCAAGTCGCCATGGAACACAGCTTTCTCATTCAAATTTTGCTGATGCTGGTGATCGCTATCGTGTCGATTGCGATCTTAAGGCGTGCGGGGTTACCCGCAATTTTGGCTTACTTGGTGACGGGTGTGATAAGTGGCCCTAGCGGTTTTCATTGGTTTACTCAACATCAGATGCAATCGGTTGCCGAGCTTGGCGTCGTACTATTAATGTTTAGCTTAGGCCTTGAGTTTTCTTTGCCTCGATTATGGGCAATGCGTCGCACTGTATTTGGCTTAGGTAGTGCACAAGTTGTGGTAACCACATTGCTGAGTATGGGGATTGCATTGTTATGTAATCTTACGGTTACAGAATCCGTCGTAGTGGGCTCTGCAATTGCTTTGTCCTCTACAGCCATTGTGCTTAAACTCCTTAATGAACAAGGCTGGTTAAGGCGCAGACACGGCGAACTATCAGTTAGTGTGCTGTTATTTCAAGATATCGCAGTCGTACCGTTATTAATCTTACTCCCCTTACTTGCCAGTGATGGCGAAGCGTTGTTGTGGAATGATGTAGTTTACGCCTTGCTCAAAGGGGTATTAGCTTTTATCGCGCTAATGGCATTTGGTAAATGGGCCTTGCCCAAATTGTTCGATGAAGTGGCGCGCTCTCGTTCCAATGAACTGTTTGTACTATCCACATTAGTTGTGGCTTTAGTCACTGGCGCGATTACTCAATGGTTAGGTTTGTCTATGGCGTTAGGTGCGTTTATGGCGGGTATGCTATTAGGTGAAAGCCAGTACCGGCGTCAACTTGAGGCTGATATTAGGCCTTTTAGAGACTTGTTGATGGGCCTCTTCTTTATCTCTATTGGTATGTTGCTCGACTTTGAGTTGGTTGCGCAGTACTGGTGGCAGATCATCTTTATTCTTATTGCTGTCATTCTAGGTAAAGCACTGGTTATTTTCTCTTTGCTGAAGATTGTTAAAGAGTCATTTCGCTCTTCTGTCGCCACGGCGCTGAGTTTAGCCCAGGTCGGTGAATTTAGTTTTGTTGTGTTGGCTTTGGCAGTTAACTATCAGTTGCTGGATAGCAAAACCAGTACAACTTTAGTCATGGTAGCAGTGCTCTCGATGGCACTTGCACCTTGGTTAGTTCGTCATAGTGTGGATATTGCCAGAAGGCTGCAAGGTCTCAAACCTAAAAAAGGTACCAGTGAGCCTTTGAATGTGACGGTGGACGCTAAAGACGATCTCGTGCTTATTTTAGGCTATGGCCGCGTTGGGCAAACGATTGCACGCTTTATGAAAACAGAGGCTATTCCTTATTTGGTGCTGGATCTTGATCCAACAAGGGTGTCTGAAGCGAGAACTGCAGGTGAGCCGGTTTACTTTGGCGATGTATGTAAAAGAAGCATTCTAAAGCAGGCTAAAGTACGCGATGCTAAGTTGATTGTCATTACCTTTAGTAGTGAACGGATCTTAGAGGAGGTTCTGCCGCTTTGCCGACAGCTAGCACCAGAGGCAAAAATTTTAGTACGTACCCGTGATGATTCCGGCATGGAGGCACTAGAGGAGGCTGGGGCAAGCCAGGTTATTCCAGAAACCTTGGAAGGTAGCTTGATGTTAGTTTCCCAAGTTTTGTATCAATGTGGCGTGCCGTTAGCACGAATATTAAAGCGGCTTGAGATAGAACGTCGTAATCACTATCAATACTTACATGGCTTCTTTTCTGGGGCAGAGACTGACTTTACCCTTGAGTTATTGCACGCTGTAGCTTTACCTAAGGGAGCTAATGCCGTTGGGCTTACATTGGCTGATATTCCTTGGGAAAAACTACGAGTTGAGTTAAGAGCCGTTAGAAGGGCTGGGGCAGAGGTCGAAAGCCCAGAGTTTGATTGGCAGATTAAGTCCGGTGATATTTTAATATTGTTGGGTAAGCCTAGACGCATAGAAAAGGCTGAGATCTTTTTACTGCAAGGATAGATCTTGTCTGTCTAAAATGCTCAAGGAGAGAGAATGCATTATTTGGTTTTTATCATTTTGGCGCCTTGGCTGTTTTTACAGGGCAAAAGAGTCAAACAAAATACCCCAAGACTACCAGAGGCCGCTGGCGAGCGTATCGGTGTTTCAGGTGATGGCAGTGCATTATCAGTTTTGGTTTTAGGTGATTCAGCCGCAGCAGGTGTCGGAGTGGCTCAACAATCAGAGGCACTTACAGGCGTTGTGGTCAAAGAGCTTGCTCGCCAATACCAAGTAAATTGGCAGTTGTTGGCTAAATCTGGTAGCAACACTGAAAAAGTAACGTGCATGTTGGATCAGTTACTGAGCGTAACCCCGTCATTGCGGTTTGATGTAGTGATAGTTTCGCTTGGCGTTAATGATGTATTAAGTCCTTTGTCCGTAAAGCGCTGGATTAAGCAGCAAAAAGTATTGATTGAATTGATTGCAACTAAAGCAAACTGTCAAAGGTTAGTGTTAACACGTGTCCCGCCTATGGGAGATTTTCCGGTTTTACCACAGCCACTGCGCTGGTTTTTAGGTAAGCGAAGCAATGAGTTTAATCGTTATCTAGAAAAGTTAGCTGCAGAAAATAGCTGCTTTACCTTGCTTGATTTTGGCCATCAACTTGATGCCAGCGCTATGGCAAAAGATGGCTTTCATCCGGGACAAGCCATATATCAAGACTGGGGAAAAAGCGCAGCAGAGGTGATTATTAAGAGCTTGAATTAAAGCGCTATTACTTGTTTGACCTCGTTAAATAAAATCTTAACGAATATCGAAAAACTGTTTAATATCGTCAATCTGACACATCGCATCTTCATATCCCAGTTCGATTAATGCACTGCAGTAGCCTTGCTCAAACAGCAGGTAAGAAACGATACTCGAGTCTGAGTGCTGATTGATGCCAAGTGCTCTAAGCATCATTTTGATGGCGAAAGGCATATCTTCAAAGTAACGAGACGCCATTGCACTTAAATCCTCGCTTGGCTTAATCACTAAGGTCTCTATATTCTTCAAAGGTAAGCCTTTACGGCTTTGTTCAGGGATCAACTCTAATGTGTTGTTGATACGCTCCAACCTTTCTAAGTCGCTATTTAAGGTGTCAGAAAATATGGTGTCGAGAAGGTGGCCTGCAATGGTTGCAGTTTTTGGGTGATGTTCTAATTCTTTGGCTTTAACCTTATGCGGGCTCTCAAGGTTAATAACCATGATTTTGTCAGCGCCAAGATGGATAGGGCCGCTAAGTGGTGCCAACTGATGCACTGAACCATCCCCGTAGTACTCTTGATTAAGTCTAATCGAGGGAAACACCATTGGGATCGCAGAGCTTGCCAAAAGGTGGTCGGTATTAAGCCGAGTGCGCACGCCATGACGCCTTGCTCTTTGCCAGTTATCAATATGGGCATTAGCCTGAAAAAAGGTAACTGAACGAGAGTTATTATAACAAGAGGTGTCTAAGCTTACGGCTTCTAATGCGCCGCTATTGATGTTGCGGTCAATTCGCTCAAAACTGATTAGATTATTGAGTAGATCTCGCAGAGGAGCGCTATTAAACAGGCTGCCAGCGGTATTGGATACACCATTACTTTGTAGGCCTTTTAAACCCATTTTACTCAAGTGTTTTAATACGCCGCCAATCGATGCATGGTAGACTTTTTTAGCGTGGATATGTCGCCAAACCCACTCAAGTTTTCTCACTCCAAGATGAAAACATGAAGCGTGAGTTGCTAAAGATGTAGCATTGATTGCGCCAGCAGAAGTGCCACAGACAATTTTAAATGGAATACCATGGTTACGTGGGTAAAATTGCACAATCGCTTTTAGCACCCCTATTTGATAGGCTGCTCGCGCTCCACCACCGCCAAGTACTAACGCCGTTTTTTCTGGCAATTCGACGCTCCTTATCGTTTGAAAAATAAAACGTATTTATAATATTGTTGTTAATTTCAGCATATGTGACTCGGCAGGCTTGTTCAAGAAAAAGCGTAAAATTATTGATTAATTTATACTGAGCAATAGCTGGTAAATACTCGGCAGAAAGTGGGATTAATAGGGGGGGGTTAATTAGAGGCATAAAAAAACGCCGATGTGTTTAGCATCGGCGTTTCTAAATTATCGAGCTAACGCTCGCGATAAAAGGTCGTTGGCGATTAGGCTTGTTGTGCTTTTAAGAACTCAACGATTTGGTCTAGTGGGATATCTTGCTTTTCACCAGTACGACGGTTCTTATATTCGAACATGCCGTTATCGATATTACGGTCACCAATAACCACTACATGTGGAATACCGATAAGCTCCATATCGGCAAACATTACACCTGGACGCTCTTTACGATCATCAAACATCACTTCGATGCCTGCATCATTTAGGTCTTGGTATAGCTGCTCTGCGATATCTTTAACGCGGTGCGACTTGTGCATGTTCATTGGCAAAATACCAACAGTGAACGGTGCAATCGCTTCTGGCCAGATAATACCGCGGTCATCGTTGTTCTGCTCAATTGCAGCAGCAACCATGCGGCTTACGCCTACGCCGTAACAACCCATAAGTAGTGTCTGAGACTTGCCGTTTTGGTCAAGTACGTTAGCGTTCATTGCTTCTGAGTAGTTAGTGCCTAACTGGAAGATATGACCCACTTCGATACCGCGAAGTAGTGCAATCGTGCCTTTACCACATGGGCTAGGCTCACCTTCGATAATGTTACGTAGGTCGAATGCTGCCGCTTCTGGAAGGTCACGCTCCCAGTTGATACCGAAATAGTGCTTACCATCTTCGTTTGCACCCGCGCCAAAGTCGCTCATGATGCTAACGCTGTGATCAACAAATACAGGCATGTTTAGGCCTACAGGACCGATAGAACCTGTACCAGCACCTACAGCATCACGAATAGCCGCTTCATCAGCAAATTCAAATGGCGCTAAGACAGCGTCAATTTTTTCAGCTTTTACTTCGTTAAGCTCGTGGTCACCACGAATAACGATAGCCACTAATGGCGCTTCTTCAGTCGAACCTTTAACGATAAGAGTCTTAACTGTTTTCTCAATCGCAATACCGTGTTGTTCAACAAGCTCTGCAATTGTTTTAGCGTTTGGCGTATCGACTAACGTCATTTCGCTAGTAGCGGCTTGACGAGTTTCAGTCGGCATTGGTGCTTCACATTTTTCAATGTTTGCCGCGTAATCGCTTTCAGTAGAGTAAGCAATTAAGTCTTCACCACTGTTAGCTAACACGTGGAATTCGTGCGACAAGCTACCACCGATAGAACCGGTATCAGCCATAACTGGACGGAATGCTAAACCTAAACGTTCTAGGATGTTGCAATAAGCTTGGAACATCGCTTCGTAAGTTTCATTCATGGTTTCTTGATCGATATGGAAAGAATAAGCATCTTTCATCAAGAATTCACGTGAACGCATTACACCAAAACGTGGACGAACTTCGTCACGGAATTTGGTTTGAATTTGGTATAGGTTAAGCGGTAACTGCTTGTATGAGTTAACCTCTTTACGCACGATATCAGTGATCACTTCTTCGTGAGTTGGACCAAGTACGAAATCACGGTTGTGACGGTCTTGGAAACGAAGTAGCTCAGGACCAAACTTTTCAAAACGGCCTGTTTCAACCCAAAGATCGGCAGGCTGAACCATAGGCATTAGAATTTCAACCGAGCCCGCTTTGTTCATTTCTTCACGAACAATCGCTTCGATTTTACGTAGTACACGTAAACCTGTCGGCAACCAGCTGTATAAGCCTGATGCGTTACGACGGATCATACCCGCACGTAACATTAACTGATGACTAACGACTTCTGCGTTTGCAGGAGTTTCTTTTTGAGTTGATAGCAGGTACTTGCTTACGCGCATTACCGGTGTCCAAATTTGAGTTGAATGGGCGCTATTTTATCACTTGTAGAGGTTCTGTCACCTAGGTATTTAGGGAATTAATCGATTTTATTGGCTTTGGCAGAGTGCTAAGAGCTTTTGTAAGGTCAATAAGGTTGATTTTGTATACTAAATAGTTCGGGGGAAGCTTTTATAAAAGTGGAGATATTCAACATTAAAGTACTAATTTAGGGGGGGCTTAAGTTGAATATCCATCAACTAAGCTGATCTTCGCCTAGTTTTTATCGCGTCTATCGCCTATGACACGGGCAGGGTTGCCGGCAACGATGGCATAATCAGCTACATCTTTAGTCACGATAGCGCCCATACCAATAACCGCATGATTACCTATGGTGACGCCATCTACAATACCTGCTTGGGCGCCAATCCATACGTCTTCACCAATCACTACGCCTTTAGAGTTTGAAGCTTGCTGGTAGATTGGCGTGTCAGGCGCCATACCATGGTTAAAGGCATAAATGGTGACATTGTTAGCAATCCGAGTTTGATTACCTATGCTGATACCGTGACGACCACCATCAAGGGAGCAGCCATGATTTATCGCTACTTCATTGCCTAAGGTTATCGGCCCATGTAAAAAGCTGTCAGCGCCAATCATACACTGCGCGCCGATAATGATATTGCGGCCCGGCTCGGCAAATAGATTTGCTTCAGGGGCAACAAAGGAGCGCTCGCCAATACTGACGGTTTCAACCGCACTAAAATGCGCTTGAACTTCATCTTGCCAAGGCTTTGCCCACTCAAGGTGTTTATCTTTTAGCGAGAAATACAGCCAAGGCATATAAGACAAGCGCTTTTTATGTTGAGTGCGGTAGTCAGGCTTTGGCATTAAATTAGCTGGCGCGTTTGATTCTGACATCGTTAGTCATGCGCCTGTGAAGCTAGTTTTTGGTTAATGGTTGATGCTCTTAACTCAATAACCTTTATACCTGCATCCGTAACAATCCAGAGGATATCCAAATCGTACAGTGCCACTTGGTATAGCTTAGGATCGGCTTTGGCCTTTTTATAAGCCGGACGGGGATCTTGCGCTAAAACGCCTTCAATCAATTCTGCAAGGCGCGGGTAAGCAGGATTTTGCTGATACTTTTCAAGCTGAATTTGCGCTTGCTCATTAAAGTATACATTGGCTAACACTGGCGCTTCTTGGGCAATGCCCCCTTGAGCATTCTCAATCGAATCCGAAAAGGGAATATAAGGTTTAATATCAATAATTGGCGTGCCATCGAGCAAGTCCATGCCAGAGATCTCAAGGCTGACTTTACCATTATGGGAATGCACTGCGTGCAACTTAACCACTGACTGACCAATACCGTTGGGCCTGAATGTTGAGCGGGTAGCAAACACGCCAAGCTTTTCATTACCGCCAAGCCTTGGTGGGCGCACAGTGGTTTTCCATCCAGCGGCTAAATTTTCATGAAAACAGAAAAGTAACCATAAGTGTGAGTATTGCTCTAGGCCTCTAACAGCATCAATTTGGTTAAATGGTGGTGCTAGCTCAACAAAACCGCGAGCGGCACTAACAAGACCGGGTTGTCTTGGAATACCAAATTTTTGTTTATATGGCGTGCGGCAATAAGCCACGGCTTGGATCTGACTGTTAAAAGACATTTAGGTTACTTCTAAAATAAGTAAATATGATTACTTTTGGTTGGTAGTGACAATTGCTTGGCCTACGCATAAAGCGCGGCTAACACAGTTTTGAGTGGCTTCCTCAATCAGCAAGCAGTTTTTGATAACGAGCCCATTGGCTTGTTTATCTGCTGCGGCACGGCGAGCAATAGTGCGAGCTTCAACAATTGATGCAGGGGCATCATTTTCTGAAACCTGACAGGTTTCCCCTTCAACTAAGCCTTTTACTTCAAAAGGGCCTACAGGTTGTAATGCGCCTTCATACACTGTCACATCAGACGCTTTAAAGTAGTCGTTAATAGCATCGCTATCTAAGTTACTGTTAAAGGTATAGTCACCGGCACAGCCGCTGAGCACTAAAAGTAAAGCTGATGGTAGTAAATATTTCATTATCGCTGGCCTGTATTATTGTATTGGTTGAGGAGCAGTCGTTGAAAACGTTAAATAAAAAAGTGCTCATTAAGAGCACTTTTTAAAGGGTTTATTTTTTATTGCGCTATAAGTTGGAAATTCTAGCGCTTTAGATACTTTTGATAAAGCTGTTGATGACGATTATTCAAATCAATTTTGCGGCCATCAATATAGATAGATTCGATACCTGCTTGCATAGGATCTAATATATCCCCCGTTGCTAAGATGATATTAGCCTTAAAACCCGGAGCGATGGCGCCCATATCGTCAATATCAAGAACTTTTGCAGCATCTAAGGTTATGCTTTGCAGCGCTTCTTGCTTTGTTAAACCATAAGCCACACTTTGCCCTGCGGCAAAGGGCAAATTACGGCTATTCCAGTCAGATGAAAAACCAATGGCAAAAGGCACTTGTGCTTGCTTCAGTAGAGCTGGGATTTTAAAGGCCAAATCAATGGGCTCATCTTTGCGCTTTGGTAAGGCAAGCGTTTGGTTGTAGATTACTTTGGCATTCACTTCTGCCAATGCATCAGCTACGCGCCAAGCATCGTAACCGCCAACAATAACGATGTTAAAACTGTATTGTTTGGCTAAAGCAATTGCTTGTTCTATTTGCTGTTGCGACTGCGCATGAATAAACAATTGGCCGTTACCTTCATAAAGCGGGGCAAGAGCTTGCCAGCGAAGATCGATTTTGTTGATTTTACCGGCTTGCTTAGCCAGTAAATAACGTTGACCATCCGCAAAGGCGTTGAAAACATGCTCTACTCGGCGGTCTAGATCCGCAAGCTGTTCTTTACGTTTATCAGCATCTTTGGACAACCAACGAACATGTGGCCAATACAGATGGAACTGTTTGTTAGATGCAACTAAAGCATCTTCAATAGTCCAACTATCCATAGCAACCAGTGCCGATTGCCCCGCTAAACCATCTCCTTGCGGCACAACTTGAGCATGGGTTATACCGTTAACTCTGACTGTCGGAATAATTTCGGAATCTGGGTTAAAGGCGCTAATGGCTTCTAATTGGGGATTGATAAAACCCACTTCATAAGCATCATTACTTGGGCGCATCATTTCTACTTCAACTAAACCCATGGTGGTATCAAGTGCAATAAGTCCCGGATACAGATGCTTACCACTGGCATCGACCACTTGAGCGTTATCTAGTAACTCCGAATAGTCCGTTTTTTGCGGTGTTGTTGATGTTATGCCTGCAGAAGCGGCATCAATATCTTGCGCTACAGCGATCACTTTACCATCAGCAATCAGCACATCACTGTCTTGCATCACTCCATTTGTTACCGTATGCACAGTAGCGTTAGTAAATAATATTGGCTGAGTTTGCACCTTGGCAGGCAACATGTCATGGCCATTAGCCATAAAACATAAAGGGAGACCAAGTAGGGCAATTGCTTTGCTTATAGTTATAGGTTTAAAAGCAGTACGCTTCAAAGAGATGTTAATACTCATTACAGTGCTCCTGTCGCTGACTGCTGCCATGCATTGAAGTGGGTGTCACAGTGCCATTCAGGCTCAGTTAAGTCGATTGGGGTTTCGCCTTGCTTATGGGCGTCATCGCTAAGTAACACCTTTTGGATCAAAGCTGCGCGCTCCTTAGCAACTTGGATTTGAGCGATTTTATCTTGTTCACGATCAAAGTAGCGGCGGCCACTAATCCAAGTTGAATCAACTTTTGCGTAAACTGAAAGTGGTTGATTGTCCCAAAGTACAATGTCGGCTTGTTTACCTTCAACGAGTGAGCCGACTTTGTCTGCAATGCCAAGTTGAATAGCTGGGTTAATGGTGATCATCTTCCAAGCATCTTCTGCCGACATGCCGCAATACATCATCGACTTCGCAGCTTCCTGATTAAGACGACGCTGCATCTCGTAATCATCTGAGTTAATACTGGTTAATACGCCTTTGTCTTGCATTAGACAGGTATTTTGAGGAATCGCATCGTATACCTCAAATTTATAGGCCCACCAATCAGAAAAGGTCGAGGCATAGGCGCCATGCTTAGCCATTTCATCAGCAACCTTGTAACCTTCAAGAATATGGGTAAAGGTACCTGCTTTGAAGTTATAAGCTTCAGCTAACCGCAAGAACATTAAGATCTCAGATTGCACATAAGAGTGAATATGCACATCACGAGTTTGTTCTAGCACTTCGGCTATCGCTTCTAAACGGTAATTGTATTGTGGTGCTACGGTGCGCCTGCGTTCGCTTGAACGCATTTTCTTATAGTTAACTTGGGCTTTGCGATAAGCAAGGGCTTCATTAAAGGCTTCACTAAAGAGTGATTTCACGCCAATGCGGCTTTGCGGGAAGCGGCGGGTGTAGTCATCTCCCCAGTTACTTTGCTTAACGTTTTCACCAAGTGCAAATTTAATGCTGGCTGGCGCACCTTCGAACTTCATCTGTTCTGCGGTATCACCCCATTTAAGTTGAATGGTTTGTGCTTGACCACCAATTGGGTTCGCGCTGCCATGTAATAACTGCGCGGTGGTCACGCCACCGGCAAGGCTGCGATAGATAGCAATATCATCAGGGTTGATAACATCGCCAATGCGCACTTCTGAGGTAATGGCATCGGTGCCTTCATTGGTGCCACCATTTAATGCAATATGTGAATGCTCATCGATAATTCCAGCAGTAACATGTTTACCCGTTGCATCAATAGCGCTGTAACCTGAAGGGGTTTTAAGATCTTGTCCTATTTCTTCAATTTTCCCCTTAGAAATAATTAAGTCGCTGTTGGCTAGTACTCCACTTTTATCTGACGTCCAAATAGTGGCGTTTTTAATATGCACTTTGTCTAGCTTAGGTTGTGCACTTAAACCATAGGCGACATTTGGTGAGGTTTGCTTAGAAATCAGATTTACGTTTTCAAGTGCCTTATCATTAGCGGCATCTGATGTCGCAATAGGCTCTAGTTTAATACCACCAAAAGGTAGAGTTTGGTTATTGGCATTGAGTAATCGGCCTCTAACTCCCTGTTTATCTAGCCATAAAGTAAAGCGACTAACTCCCTCTATCCCAGCTTCTGATAGATTAGCGCTAAAGGTGAGGCGGCCCGACTGGTAGTCTAGGTTTGCTAGGCTAATATCTTGTTCGCCGCTTGACAATGTGCCACTTAGCTTAGGTGATTGCTCAATAGCTAAGTCAAAATTTAGCTCACCAATTTGTATTTGGTAAGGGGTATCTAACAGCGAGCGGTCTCGGTTAACAACTTGCTGCTCCTTACCTTGTAACCACATGCTGACAATTTTACCGTCTTTAAAGATATTACCGTCGGTAATAACCAAATCGGCCATATAACCTGATTTTAGTTTGCCTGCGATATGTTCAACACCTGATATTTCAGCTGCATCTGTAGTTAACGCAGCTAGTGCCGCCTCTTGTGATAAACCACGAGTAACCGCTAATTTTAGCCTAGGCCAAAACTTATCAGCGTCAATCCCATGCTGAGTTAACGCAAATGGGATCTCAGCATCGGCAACCATAGCCAAATTACTTGGTGCTCGCTCCCAATGCCTTAAAGAAGATAGACTGACTTCGCGCTCACTATCGCCATCGGTAATATCCGGCGCTGCAGGATAATTAAGCGGTAGAATAAGGCTAAAAGGGTAAGACTTTAATTCGTTAAGTCTGGTGTATTCGCTACCATTACCAATAAGACTGCCATTATATTCATGCTCATTTAATAGCTTTGCTGCTCGTAGCTGGTTATTCAAATTTTTTGTTTCAAAAATGAATGTCTGCTTTTTAGCATCAGCTAATCTTTCAAAGGCAATATTAAATTCAACTATATTGCTAGAAATTGACTTTTTATTCTTATTTTCGTTATACCATTTAGCATCTGAGAAGGTTTGTCTAATTAATGCCATACTCCCCATTAATGACTGCGGATAATCTTGAATTGAAGCTCCTTTGTTAAAAGCCATAAACTGACTTGTCTGGGCTTTATAAATAATGTCATTTGCTTTTTTATCAGCTAAAGATAATGCAACACCTTGGCCACGAAATATGCCGTCTAAATAACTAGACTGTACACTGGTAAAGCCATTATCTATCCATTTTTTTGCTTGTTCTTTATCTGGATAGACATAATTAAACCATTGCATTTCAGAATGTATTGCGCCATTGCTGGCATTGCCACCAATACGCTTTATTTCATAAACAGGGCCAGATGTTGATTCTACTTCCCTTTCATACTCAATAGCATAATCAGTAAAGGGATCAATAAAGCCGGGATAAACAGTATGGCCACTTAAATCAATAATATACGCATCTTCAGGCACATCATTATTTTTAACAATAGCCTTAATTTTATTATTCTCTATCAATAAGGTAGCGTTCTCTACGACTTCTCCAGGAGATAGCATCAGAGTGGCATGACTTAGGGCTGTGAGTCTTGGCGTGTTATCGGTTAGTTGCTCATTAGCAAGTAGGGCTGGCGAGCATAACAAGCTAAGTAAAGCGAGAGGAGTTTTGATTGTATGTTTACGCATTCTTCTACTTATTATTGTTAGATAAACAGGGATACAAGCAGGGTACCCTAACTTATTGGCAAAGACTAAGTAGTATTTGTAACTATCGGTGTGAAATTTTAACTTATAAACGAAAAAGCCTCGCAAATAGCGAGGCTTTTATAAATAGGTCGACTTGAAGTTAGATCAAGAAGTCTTCCATAGTACGGCCTTGTTCAAGCTGGTTCTTAAATACTGTTGGCATACGGCCTTGACCAGTCCATTGAACCATTTCGCCTTCAACTTCAATTTGGTATTTAGCTGGGCGTGGAGCACGCTTTTTAGGAGCAGCTTTAACTGCAGCACCACCAATATCATCTACAGATAAACCAATTGCTTCCATTTGCTTACGGATCTCTTCGATCTTAGCATTACGTTCTGCCATTGCTTCTTGTTCTTCTGCTTGCTGAGAAGCTTTTTCTTCAATAATTTTATCTAACTTAACTGCTAGTTCTTTTAAATCATTAAGTGATAACTCTTTTACTGCAGCTTTAAAGCGACGGCCGTGCGTCAATATTTCAAGAAAATCGCTCATAATTATTTAGGTCCGATTAAGAATAAGAGGGAATAACATTAATTGCGTAAATAATAGAAACTATTTGTCTGAGGATCAAATATTATTTTGGAATTATACATATTCATTATTTAAAACCTTTATTAGTTAAATTGAATAACAGAACGAATATGGTCGGTTAATAAATGTTTTATAGCTGTTTAATTCAAGCAAATGTTATGTAGTGTCAACCTGAATGAACAGGTGTTTGAAACCTAGTTGACGTTAACGTTAACAGCACGTAAAGTGAGCTTAATTTTGGTAATCGCAGCTTGGTAATATATTGCTGTTAGGTTGCTTAATCCCAATCATTATAAGAGACGTAAGAAGGAAGCCCTATGAAAGTATTGGTGCCAGTTAAACGTGTCGTCGATGCCAACGTAAAGGTCAGAGTTAACGCTGACAATACCGGTGTTGATACCGCAAACTTGAAAATGGCGATTAACCCATTTTGTGAAATCGCTGTTGAAGAAGCCGTTCGTTTAAAGGAAGCCGGAAGCGCCTCTGAAATTGTGGTATTAAGTATTGGACCTAAAGCGTCACAAGAGCAATTAAGAACGGCATTAGCATTGGGCGCTGATCGCGCTATCCATATTGAAACTGACGAAGATTTAGTGCCTCTTTCAATCGCTAAGTTGATTCATGCTGTACAACAAAAAGAGCAAGCGCAACTGGTTATCTTAGGTAAGCAGTCTATTGATGGTGACAATAACCAAACCGGGCAAATGCTTGCAGCTATCGCTAAAATGCCTCAGGCAACTTTTGCTTCTGAAGTAAAGCTCGATGGCGACAAGTTAGTCGTTACGCGTGAAATAGATGGCGGCCTGCAAACAGTTAACTTATCACTGCCTGCGGTAGTTACTGCAGATCTACGTTTGAACGAGCCTCGCTATGCCAAGCTACCTAATATTATGAAAGCTAAGCGCAAGCCACTTGAGTCGTTAACGCCTACTGATTTTGACGTAACACTTAAATCTCATCAAAACATTATTAAAGTGGCTCCGCCAGCAGAACGCAGCGGTGGCATTATGGTGGGTTCTGTTGAAGAGCTAGTTGAAAAGTTAAAAAATGAAGCGAAGGTGATCTAATGGCGATTTTAGTATTAGCAGAACACGATAACGTTAGCTTAAAACTCGATACCGCTAAAGTTGTGGCTTGTGGCCAAGCGATTGGTGGTGACATTGATGTATTAGTTGTTGGTCACGACTGCGCTGCAGTAGCCACAGAAGCACAAAAACTAAATGGAGTACGTAATGTTTTAGTCGCTGACTCTGCATCTTACGCTAATCATCTTGCTGAAAACGTATCAGACCTTATGTTGGCTATTGCTGCTGATTACGAGCATGTTTTAGCTGCAGCTTCTAGCTTTGGTAAAGATGTACTGCCGCGTGTTGCAGCGTTACTTGATGTATCTCAGTTATCTGAAGTCATTGAAGTGGTGAGTAGCGATACATTTGTTCGTCCAGTTTATGCGGGTAACGCATTAGCGACTGTGCAAAGCTTAGATGACAAGAAAGTGATGACAATACGTTCAAGCGCTTTTGATGCCGTCGCAACAGATGGTAGTGCAGAGTTAGTTACGCTTTCACAAGATATTTCGCCACAAGTTGAATTTGTTGAGCAAAGCTTAACAGAGTCAGAGCGTCCAGAATTGGGTAGCGCATCGGTAGTGGTATCTGGCGGTCGTGCATTAGGTAACAGCGAAAACTTCGGTATTTTAGAGCAACTAGCTGACAAACTCGGTGGTGCATTGGGCGCGTCTCGTGCTGCAGTTGATGCCGGTTATGTGCCAAACGATTTACAAGTTGGTCAAACGGGTAAGATTGTTGCACCTGATTTGTATATAGCGGTAGGTATTTCTGGTGCTATTCAACATCTTGCAGGTATGAAAGATTCTAAAGTGATTGTGGCGATAAACAAAGATCCTGAAGCACCTATTTTCCAGGTGGCAGACTACGGTCTTGAAGCTGATCTGTTTGAAGCTGTACCACAATTACTGGCTCAACTTTAATCGATTCGCGCGGTCATACCGATAACGCGGTTAACAGCAATCTCAAGTCGGTTGTGAATATACGGTTTTATTTGTGTTAACCAGTGTAGGTGTTATTTGGTATTGTGTGTGATCTGTGTCACGATAAGCGGCTTTAGGGTAGCATCTCTAAAGCCGCTTATGTTTTTATGTCCGTCACGCTTTTTGAGCTAGTCTTAAATTGCGTCCTGAGAAGTAGAGGTGCATTAAATATCAGTATCGATAAGTAGGGTGATTCCGCTGATCTATCGAGAAAGGATTTGATGCCGAAGTGACATAGCATATCGGGGCTTGTTGCTGGGGCTGTGACCAAATAGGGACAGCACTGCCATAGTATCTCTTATCTGGAAGATAAGAGATTTTTATATTAATGACGAACCATTAATATGGCTATGGAGCGCTACTGATAGGACAGGTGTAATCAGATATCTATTGCTATATCCCACCAGTTCAGTCGGCCTCCATTCGTATTTAGCGAAGAAATTAAAAAAATGACAATTATAAGCTATGCCGATTCGGCTTTATCGCTACTACCTCCGGTAGTCGCAATCGTACTGGCGATGTTAACGCGTCGTGTTTTACTCTCCTTAGGTGTGGGCATTTTATTGGGAGCTTTATTGCTTACCGATTTTTCTGCCATGCAAACAGCACAATATCTTGGAGAAAAAGTGTCAGCTCTAGTATGGGATGATGGAGCTTTTAACAGCTGGAACCTCTATATTCTTGGCTTCTTAGTATTACTAGGAATGATCACTGCGCTAATCACCGTAAGTGGTTCAGCGAGAGCTTTTGCTGACTGGGCTCGTACTCATATTCGTAATAAACGCGACGCCAAACTATTAACTATGTTTTTAGGTTGTGTGGTATTTATTGATGATTACTTCAATAGTTTAGTTGTAGGTAGTGTGGCAAGACCACTTACTGACAGATACTACATTTCACGCAGTAAACTGGCTTATTTGCTGGACTCAACTGCCGCACCGATTTGTGTTATCTCACCTGTATCAAGCTGGGGAGCATACATTATCGCTTTGATTGGCGGCATCTTAACTGCTCATGGTTTTACTGATACCGGCCACTTAAGTGTGTTCGTGCAGATGATCCCAATGAACTTCTACGCGATTTTTGCACTGCTATTATTGCTTTGTGTTGCCTTAATGGGTCTTGACATTGGTCCTATGCGTCAACATGAGTTAAGAGCGCAAAAAGGTGAGCTTTATGACGAGTCTAAAGGTTTGCCACCTGGAGCTAACTCAGACTTACCAGAAGCGGATACAGGTAAGATCATGGGCTTATTCCTACCGATCACAGTACTTGTGTTTGCTACTTTCTACTTTATGGTTAGTAGCGGCGGTGATGCATTAGCAGCAAAAGGTGCTGAGTTTAGCTTGATTGGTGCTTTCGAAAATACCGACGTCGGTTCATCACTATTCTTTGGTGCTGCAATTGGATTAGCGGTAACACTAGCGCTAGTTATTTACCAAGGCGTTGCTAAATCGATGATCGCAAAAGGCCTGTTTGAAGGCGCTAAGTCGATGCTACCTGCTATCTATATCTTACTTTTTGCTTGGACAATCGCAGGTGTGATTGGTCAACTAGAAACAGGTAAGTACATGGCAAGCCTAGCAACCGGTAATATTCCATTTGCGATGTTACCTGCTGTGTTGTTTATTCTTGCAGGTTTAACCGCTTTCTCAACCGGCACTAGCTGGGGTACCTTCGGTATCATGTTGCCAATTGCAGCAGATATGGCGATGGGTAGTCACACCGGCATGATGCTACCAATGCTTGCATCAGTGCTTGCTGGTGCGGTATTTGGTGACCATTGTTCACCGATTTCAGATACTACGATTTTGTCGTCAACAGGTGCTAACTGTCATCACATTGACCACGTAATGACACAGCTGCCTTACGCGTTGATTGTTGCAGGGATCAGCATGGTGGGTTATCTAGTATTAGGTTTCACTGAGTCTGTTACTGCAGGTCTGGTTGCTTGTAGCGTATTGTTCGTGATTAGTATTATTGTGCTACGCATTAAAGCCTGTTCGCCTGATGCAGCATGTAAGCAGTAAGGCGACATTATCATTGGCTTAGTGATTAAAGGCTAATTCCAAAGATAATTAAAACCGCTCTTTATCGAGCGGTTTTTTATTGGCTGAAATTTTTGCTAAGGAAAGCTAGGAATCATTAGATATAAAAAAAGCTCCCAGATTAGGGAGCTTTCATTTTAAGCTTTAGCGTTAACACTCGCTCTGCTTATTGCAGACTAACCTTGAGCCGGATTAGATTAAGCCACGACGCTCTAACGTTAGTTTAAGCCACGACGCTCTAGCAGTGCTTCAGTTGTTGGCTCTTGGCCTCTAAAGGCTTTGTAAGCATCCATAGGTGCCACTGTGTTGCCCACTTCGCGAATGGTTTTTCTAAACTTCATACCGATTTCACGGTCAAGCCCGCCTTGAGTTTGTACGTAAGCAAACGCATCAGCTGCTAGAATTTCACTCCACATGTAGGCGTAGTAACTTGCTGAGTAACCACCTGGGAACGCATGGGCAAAGTAAGTTGACTTATAACGTGGCGGTACTGCTGGTAGATTGACGCCGTGCTTTTTAAGTGCAGCCGCTTCAAAGCTAGCAACATCTTGCAGTGGGCTACCGGCCTTAAGTGTGTGCCACTCAAGATCCAATAGGGCTGCTGACATATACTCTAAGGTGTCAAAACCTTGGTTAAAGCTGCGTGATTTTAATAGCTTTTCAAGTAGCTCTTTTGGAATAGGCTCACCAGTTTCATAGTGCTTGGCGTAGTTGGCTAACACTTTAGGGTGCGCAGCCCAATCTTCTTCAAAGGTTGATGGGAACTCAACAAAGTCGCGTGATACTGATGTGCCTGACAGTGTTGGGTATTTCACTTTTGAGAACATGCCGTGAGTACCGTGGCCCATTTCATGGAACATAGTGGTGACTTCATCGTAGCTAACAAATGTTGGCTCACCAGCTGGCGCTTTTTTAATGTTCATTACGTTAATCACAACAGGCTTGTTGTTTAATAACTCAGATTGGGCCACAAATGAACTCATCCACGCGCCACCACGCTTACCTTCACGTGAGAAGTAATCGGCGTAGAAAATAGCCATGCTGCTGCCATCTTCATCGAACATTTCGTAGGCTTTTACATCTTCATGGTAAACTGGCAGATCTGGGCGTGGTTTAAGCGTCACACCATATAGCGCTTGTAAGGTGAAGAACACACCATCTTCTAGTACACGGTCAAATTCAAAGTACGGCGTAATTGCACTTTCATCTAAGTCGTATTTTTCTTGACGTACAAGTTCAGCGTAATACGCCCAATCCCACGGCGCTAGCTCAAAGTCGCCACCAGTTTGGTTGATCATCGCTTGGATATCAGCCGCTTCTTTTTCGGTGTTTTTAATCACCGCTGGCACCATAGAGCCAAACATCTTGTATACGGCTTCAGGCGTTTTAGCCATTTGTGGCTCTAGGCGATATTCAGCCCAGTTTTTATAACCAAGTAACTCGGCACGTTCGGCACGCAGTTGTGCAAGTCTGGCAACCAATGAAGCGGTTTCATTTTTACCTTTAAGCCCACGCTCTGCCGATGCTTGCCAGATCTGCTGACGCAACTCTCTGTCTTGCAGCTGAGTTAGTACTGGCTGACGTGTGGTATTGGTAATGTTTAGTTGATACTTACCTGCGTGACCGTTAGTAGCAGCAGCATTGATAGCAGCCTCCGATAAACCGGCTAACTGAGCTTTTGAATCAACAATTATCGCAATCTCTTTGGTTAAGCGCATTAAGCGCTGTGCAAACTCGTTAGTTAGCGTTGACTGCTCTTCATTAAGCACACGGATCTGTTGCTTTTGATCTTCAGTTAGTTTGGCACCCGCACGTACAAAACGTTTGTAGTAAACCTCAACTAAGCGATTCTCTTCAGACGACAAATTTAAGCTATCTCTTTGCTGATATAGGGTTTCTATACGCTTAAATAGTTCTGGGTTTAAATTAATATTGTCTGAGTGAGCCGCCATTTTTGGCGCCATTTCGCTTTGAATTTTACGCAGTGTGGGATTGCTATCAGTACCGGCTAGGTTGTAAAACACCTTCGAAGTTCGGTTGAGTAGCTCACCACTTTTTTCCATTGCAACAATGGTGTTAGCAAATGTAGGCGCTTGTGAGTTGTTAGCAATATCGAGGATCTGTTGATATTGCGCCTGCATGCCCAAAGTTAAAGCTGGCTGAAAGTGCTCATCTTTGATTTTAGTAAAATCAGGTGCTTGATATTGCAAAATACTTGCTTGTAAGAATGGATTTTGCGCTTGGACCATAACAGAATGACTGCTTTCTGTAGGTGTTGTAGAACACCCACTCAGGGTTAATGTTGCAGCAATTGCTGCAGCAATAAGTGACTTATGCATAGATTTTCGACTTCCTTTATTATAATTGTGTTTTTAATTTAATACTTTGGTATTAAACGTGTCTTAATGTGATTCATTTTGTAGCTTTGTGCAGAGTTATGAGTTGGTTTTGTTGTGTTTGTCACATATTTCCTTCTAGTCATAGCCCTTGCCATTTGTGGACTTTCATAGTGCTGGTGGAGGAAAACTAGTTAAAATAAGCTGTTCAGTTAAAAAGCAAAGAATGACTCACTAAACTCACCTTCTTATCAAGAGGTTTGTGGGGAAATAAAGCTGAGCATAAATTTTGTGATTTGAACGAATGTCCTGTTTCGTTAATATGATTTTTTTACCAGATTAATGCTAAACTAGCGCCGAACTCACCTTTAAGGATTTTAGTTTGGCGCAGCTCTATTTCTATTACTCAGCAATGAATGCGGGTAAATCAACTTCGTTATTACAGTCTTCTTATAACTATCGTGAACGCGGCATGAATACCTTAGTCATGACGGCCTCAATTGACGATCGTTATGGTGTAGGTAAAGTCGCATCGCGTATCGGTATTGAAACCGACGCACAAGTGTTTGGTAGCAACGACAACCTCACTGAAATGGTGCGCGCGAGTCTTGCAGAGCAAGCACTGCACTGTATCTTGATTGACGAATCCCAGTTTCTAAGCAAAGAGCAAGTTAAGCAATTAACTTACGTGGTTGATGTACTTGATATACCAGTACTTTGTTATGGTCTGAAAACAGACTTTCAAGGTGAATTATTTACGGGTAGTCAGTATTTACTTGCTTGGGCGGATAAACTGGTAGAGCTAAAAACCATTTGTCACTGTGGCCGTAAAGCTAATATGGTGGTGCGTCTTGATGGTAATGGTAAGCCAATGCGTGAAGGTGAGCAGGTAGCGATTGGTGGTAACGAAAGCTACGAGTCAGTGTGTCGTAAGCATTTCAGAGAATTTATCTGGGATTAGTATTTTTCCCTAAGAATTTAAAAGCCAATACTTATCAGTGTTGGCTTTTTTTATGGTTCATCGCTGATTAGTATTACTCATATTGAATAATCAGCAAGCAATAAAAAACAATGTGAGTCCTTACTAACCTTTAAAGCCCGTTATAAAGCGTTTTATATTTTATAAAATACTTATATTGATTCTACTTTGTAAATAGTGACTTAAACCGCTGTATTTTTAGCTGTTTTTCTGCATAATGCCTCACTTGTTTTACCCGTCTTTGCCTGTGGTTGTACAAGGATTTTCAATGCAGCATAACCAAAAAGTTGCACAACATATTGCCAAGCTGCGCAGTGATGTTGATGCCGCTACCTCTCAAGATGACCTGCTCGAGGTTATCACTCAAGTTAAACACCATCCGGGACCATTAGATTATCGCGATAAGATAACGCACTCTGTTAAGTGGTTACTGATCAGCGCTTGTGTCTTGTGTATCTTTTTCATCTTTATGCGCCTCTGGTATCAACAAGTAGAGCCTTTAGCTAAGTTAGTGATCGATGACTCTTGCTATTGGCTTCCTGTCGCGCTGAGTACATTATTAGCCAGTTTTTGCCACGAGCGCGGATGGCTGCCTGTCCCGATGGTAGTCAGCTTTACACTGCTGGTGGCAGCAATGGCTCTGGTGACAATATATGTACCTGAATGGCCAGAAGCCTATTGGACTGCGCTGCGTATTTTTGGCTATGTCATTAGTGTTGGAGAGATTGACAACCAGCAGTTTGCGTTGTGGTTTATTCTGATCATCACCAGTTCAATCACCTGGGTATGGTTAGATTATCGAGCTAATTGGCGTAAACATCTTTCCGATAAAATATTCCTCTGTGACGCGCTATTTAATAATGGCTTAAAACAAACTAAGCCTGCACCCGAAGACAAACTAGATGCACTTGTAAAGCAGTTTGCAGAGTTTCGTCGCGGTAGTGGCACGCGTGATATTGAGCAAATGTTTGCCGGGCAATATCAAGGTGAGCAGCACAGCTTTAACTATAAGCTTTATCACTTTCAATATACGATAAAGCGCACTCAAACCAGTTCAGATGGTAATGGCGGTTATAAAACCAAAACCGTTCATGAACATCGGGACCGTTACGGTATGTTGCTCGATTTTCCATTCGCTAACGGTTTGTGCCTAGATGCTGAAGACGAGGTAAAGCTTAAAGACTCGGTTTATGCTGAAAAGTATCAAACAGAGTCAAATGCATTTAATGACATTTATCGAGTACAGGCCTGCGATAAACTCACCGCGGCACGCTTTTTAACGCCTGCAATGATAGAAACGTTACTTGACCTTAATCGCAACTTTATTTCACCTATGGTTGAGATCGCGCCAGATGGCCGTTTGTGTATTGCCTCTACCAGTAAGCTGATTATTGAAAAACGTAAACATTCACTGGCAAAGCCAGATGAATTTTATCAAGAAATTGCCGGCCATACCGAGTTAAAGCGGGTGCAAAAATTGCTTGCAGCAGTCCATGAGCTTATGCGTTTATCTGATAACAATTTTGTTCGTAATCCTAAAGAAAGTGTCAATTTAAACCCATTAACGCAAATAAAAAACTCGGAGAACAATGCTCATGTTAGCCTATAACGCTCAAGTCACTCGCAATATCGCTGCGATCCGCAACGATGTTGAGGCAGCAAAAAGCCAAGAGGACTTGATAGCATTAGTGCGCAGAGTCGAGCACCATCAGGGCCCATTAGATTATCGGGATAATTGGTATCGTTTTTTCTGCGCAGTTTCGTTGTTTTTCGCCTTGTTGCCGATAGCTTTTGAGTTGGGATTAGTCGTCCCTGATTTTGTGATGCACATTCTTAAAAGCGCACTGGGCTACAGTGTGTTCTGGTATCCAATGTTGTGCTTGGCCACAATAACGCGTTTTTGTGAGGATAAAGGCAAGCGCTTGCCTATTCCAGGCCCAATATGGGGCCGGATGGCGTTAATGGCGGCAGTCGGTGCGAGCTTAAATCTTATTCCTGCTTGGCCATATTGGTACTGGGATCTGTATTTCGATACGCTGGCGTCATTTTTAGGCTTGTGGTATCCGAGCTCAGGGTTCGCGGCGCATAATGGCGTGATTGGCGTGTTAATGCTGTTTTGGCTACGAGGCCGAATGAAGTGGCGTAACAAGTTATCAGATAAAATATTTTTAAAAGATGCTCTATTTAATAATAACTTAGAGGCTGTGCCGTTTGATGGCAAAAAGCTCGCTAAAGAGCTAGAAGCTAGTTTTAGAGAGTTTAAGCGCGGTAACGATTTACGCGAAATCGAAAGTCTATACAAAAGTACTTATCAAGGCGAAGTACATCAATTTGACTACCAGCTTTATCGTTTTCACTATGTTGAAGAACGCACTGAAACAACGACCGACGCCAATGGTAAAACGACTACACGCACGGTAAGGGACCATTATTATCGCCACGGTGTGTTATTAGATTTTCCGTTTGCAGAGGACATGAGCATCAGCAACGACTTTGGTATTAAGCGCCGAGGTGAACGCTATAAAAGTGCCTCTAATGAGTTTAATCGCCAATATCGAGTCCATGCAACCGAGCTGATGACGGCTGCGCGTTTACTATCGCCAGCGGTTGAAGAAAAGCTCGCGGTGTTTGCTAAACAATTAAAAAAGCCAGTATTCGAATTCAGCCAGCAAGGCAGGTTGTGCTTGGCAGTAACCGATGACCTACTAGCTGTGAAAAGGGTAAACGGTTTAAATAACCCTAAAGCATTCGCTGAAGAGTTAGCAGGTCATACTGAATTAAAGCAAATGACACAGATGCTCGAAATCGTGCACGAGGTGATGCGCTATAGCGATAACAATTTTAAGGCAAGTGCTTAAATCGTTGGCCAAAGCCCTTAATCGCCAAAAGCCCAAAACAGTTTGCCCAGTGATCCCCGGTTAAATTGAAGATAAATTGAAGATAAAAAAGGAAAGTTAAATGGATAGTTCAGTAATAGGCTTAATTGTTGTTGCCGTAGTGGTCGCCGCTATCATCATGTTGTACAACGGCATTATTGGTAAACACAATGCGGTTGATCGCGCATGGGCGTCGGTACTGACTCAAGAGCGCCAAAAGAACAAGATCATTCCAATGGTTGAGCAGTTAGTAGAGCAATACAAGCTGCATGAGTCTGAAGTATTAACGAAAGTCACTGAGCTACGTAGCGCCATTGCAGAAATGAGTTCAGGTGTCGACACGGCAAAGCTTGCCGCCGCTGAGCAGCGCACTCAAGATTTAATGCAAGGCCTTAAAGTCACTGTTGAAGCTTACCCCGAGCTGAAAGCGTCTGATGTATATATGAAGTTAATGGCTGAAATTAGCGAGCAACAAGAACAAATTGGCGCAGCGATCCGTATTTTCAACGCCAACGTTGAAGACTTTAATAACGCGATTGAGATGTTCCCTGGCTCGCTCATTAACAGCATGTTGGTACGTAAGCAGAAAATCGCCAGCTTTAGCGATAGCGAAGCCCAAGCTGGGTTTGAGTATAAACCTAATTTATAGCCCATTGGTCTGGGCTTTAGCCCTCGTAGGGTAACAGGCTGCGCCTGAACTTAAGCAATCAAGCTGCGCCTGATAAACGTCGTGGGATTCCATTCCACACCCGGGCAAGGAGGACTGTTCGTCCTTATCCTCCTTGCATCCACCATGACGCCCCAAACGGAGTTGTCTCCCTCACTCATCTTCGAAAATCTCTATCGCCTCATATTCGCCGTCCATGGCTCACCTAAGGCTATTTCGGCATCCATGCCTCAATCACGAGATTGTTCTTCAATGACCTCGGTAACTCCGATGGGGAATTGGTGTTGTCTGTACGTTCAGTAACTAATTTTTGCCCCAAAATCATTTTTACTGTTAAAAGTGGTAAATAGCAGAGTTAAAGCTTTGGGCTTATAAAATCTAATGTGGGGAGCAAGATACAAGACCTGCCTCGGAATTATCATTTAGGGCGGAGCCTAGTGATTTTTCTTCCTGCGTGAACATTCCACTTTATGCAATTTTGAAGGTTCTTTGTTTCACTCAGGCAAAGAAACAAGGAATCTGTTCTCTCCATGCTGTAACTAATTGTTAACAAGCTGGTTTGCTGTTAGTCTTGAGTGATTAAAGTATTGGCGACCTGTTCTTATTAAGACCGTTCTTATTCGGAATTCAGCCTAATATACTGTTAACTGAACTCAAAGGTGTCATTATCACAATTCTTATCGAAACAAATCGCCTTCAGATGCGAGAATTCACATTGGAGGACGTTGATGCTGTTTATGAGTTCTCGACTTGCTCTGATGTTATGCAGTTCACTGGGGACGCCGGCGTCATAAAAAGTAAGGCCGATGCTGAAAATATAATCAGAAACGTATGGCTGGCAGAATACAAAAGGTATGGTTATGCCCGCTATGCCCTTGTCCACAAGGATGACAAAAAGGTAATAGGTTTCTGTGGCGTAAAATATGAGCCAGAACTTGGTTGCCCTGACATAGGCTACCGTATGTTACCCAAGTACTGGGGACTGGGTCTTGGAACTGAAGCCGTGGGCGCAGTTCTTACTTACGCACGTGAAGTGCTGGGCCTCAAAAAAATTATAGGAGAAGTAGTGGAAGAAAACGTAGCTTCAAATAAGCTGCTATTAAAGCTCGGCTTTTGCCATACAGAGACGTATGAAAAAGATGGTTTCGTAATAAACCGATATGAATGATACGTCACTCAGTTAACAAGTACAGGCAGGCGTGACGCAGCAAAGCTGCGCCGCTGCCGTGAGCGTTACCGTATAGTAGCTTTCCATACTTTCCCTAATGAGATTCATCACTTTAAGAGCTTTGACTCTAACCAATTTCTGTCCAAAAATAAGTTAGAGAACTTTAGCTAATTAACTCGTGAGATCAAATAATTAAGATACCCATAATTGTGAATGCTGGTTTCCTTTACTAGGCTTTAGTTCAGGCTAAATAGAGGAGTTTGTTATGCCAACACCAAGATTGAAAAGGTGTTTGCCATGGATATTTGTGCTGTACCTTTGAAACAACACTTCATTTAGAGCAGAACATCACTTATGAAGAGTTCATCTCTCAGTGCCGCGCAACACTGAGAGATGAGTTTTAGCGATACATCATCGAAAATTGTTGTCGCTGAGCCGCATGAGTTGCTCTACAGCTTCGAGTAAATGATTTAACTTTTTCAATTCACTGCGACCTGCTAGTTCCTCGGCAAATTCTGTAGGGGTTGCCAATCCGTATTGACGCTTAAGTTTAAGTAAATCATCATCGTCAATAGCTAGGCAGCACTGGCCGTTGGCGTTCACCTCAAACACTAAACGGCGATATGCATCTTTTAGCTCCAGAAACTTTTCTACAGTAGCGGGTTTTAGCAATTTAGCGGCTTGCATTTTATGTTGGCAAACCGTTTTATAACTTTGATTAAAGGCGTTGGAGGCATCTTTGTATTTGGTGCCTTTAATAGCGGGGACGCCGTCTGCATCGAGCGCAACGCTTTTCACGTAGGGGAAATCAAATAACAATCCGTGACGATGGTAGTGGTCGTACACTGTGCGTCTTGTGGTTTTACCATTGGCGTCAGTATCGGTTTGTCTGCGTTTAATTACGTAATGAAAGTGATACAGATTAAACTGGAAACTGTGCGCTTTACCTTGATATTGCCCTTCATAAAAGGCGTCGATGGTTCGGCGGTGATTACCCCGATGAAACTCTTTGAACTGAGCTTCAAGTGCTTTGGATTTAGCTTCAGGCGTTATCTTGACCTGAGTTAAATTGTTGTCGTGGAGGATGTCTAAATGGTGGATGCGATCTGATACTGGCTCGCGCCAACGTTTGCGCACACGTAACCAGACCCACAGGATAGGAACAATAACACCAGCCAATAGCGCTAGGTTAATCGGGATTTTGATTTGTCCATCTAGGCTAATGAGTTGAATGAGCTTTTCAAATACGAACCAATAAGCCAAATGCCATTGGGGAAAAATATTTGCGATGAGCAAGGGGCAGGCGGCTATGGCTGCCATTCTAAGCCAAGGGCGACTTATGGAGCGAAACAGCGGTATAGGTTTACCTTGGCGTTCGAGAGAAGTGACTAAAAAGGGAGCCGAGATTGTCGGTAGCCAATAGACAGAGCTCTCAATAACATCAAACACTAAACGAGTAAGACCGCTGGTAAATTGCGGGTAGACATAATTAACTAAAATACCATAGCTGCTAAATGCAAGCAGTAACCACATTAGTAAACTAGGGAGCTTGTCATTGTAATCTAGTGGGCCGGGATGATGCTTAACCGACTCGACAACTTCAATGAGTTGCGCCTCGCTGGTGGTGGCTTCAACATCAGCTTTTATCTGCTCAATATTGGCTTTTACTTGTGTATTGTGGCTCATGCAACTCCTTGTCACAGACTTCTTATTTTCTTATTTTTACAAGCGAATGTTTATGCTCTATTGTCTATCGTAACTGCAGCCCAAACGCCTATGAGCAGGCGTTTGGGGAATAATATTCACCGCTATTGAATTCGAACTTAATGTGGTAGCACTAAACTTTTACCTAGGTTTCCACCATCGCTCACTGTGTTGCCAGTCTCTTTTATCACTAAATTTAGATTCTAGAATGTAATAACGTTCACCATTAAACCGCAAATGGGTAATGGTGGTACGGCTTTGACTACCATCTGTGCGTTTGGGCAAAGCACCTGACAGCTTAGTCTTAGTGAGCAGTTTAAGGTCGGCAAAGCCTTTGTATTGTTTTGGCTCAATGTGCAGCGCACCTTTGCCGCTCTCAACGATATAGCGCTTTGTCAAACCCGCTTTGTCGTTAGTTTCACTTTTAATGACCTCAGGTGTTCTGGCAACATGGTAGCCACTTGGCTCGTTTTTCCACACTTTCCAATAGTAAAGGGGCAGTCTTTCTACCACTGGGATTAAAAAGCGGCCTTGATGAACAAATAAATTCAAATAATCAGATTGATACTCAGTTGCGCCCTCAGGGTGTTGCTGCGCTTGTACTCGTACACCCAGAGCGCGGGTATCATTGTTAAGCTTGTAGTTAGCGGTATCAATCCAAAGAGGTGACTGTGATGCCGTATTTTGCTCTTTGTTATCTAGCGAGTCTGCAATAATGGTTAATCCTGGTCCCTCGTATAAACTGCCAGTATGACGAGCGATAACCTCATGAGTTTGAGTGTCCATTATGACGGTGCGTAGGGTGTAACGCCTTTCACCTGCATAGCTTCCGCCTGTCCATTGTAAGTATGCGCCCATGGTAAATTGTTCTTGGTGCGGCAGTTGCTTACATACAGCAGCGCTGAACCCTCGAACATCACCACTGTCATTTTCCATTGCTTCCAGGGCATCTATGCTGCACGCTTGCTTGGCATGACTTGCTGGCGAAAACGCTAGCGTGCAAGTCAAAATAGCGCAAGTTAAAAGGCTGCTGTTAAATAGCGCGGTTAATCTGCAGCCGAACGGGGTTATTGAAGGCTTGTTAGTTAGCATTTTGGCTCTCCGATTGACTGCTGTTTGGATCTGTTTTCGATGCGCTTTCATTGTCGCTGTCACTTAAAAAATTGACGCCAGTTTGGTTTATTTGCCAAAACTCAGGGGAGGGTAATCGCTCGGTGACAAACGGATAACGCTTGCCATCATATTTAAGCTCGCTGTTAAAATTGATTGGTTCTACTTGATCGTATTCGCCATCGGTACTGTATTGCTGACCTTGGGTTATTAACTTTAAATCATGGTAGCCATGGCTAGTTGTTGGTAACACCTCAACTTCACCTTCAACGCCATAGTGCAGGTATACGCCACCGTTACTTCCAGCGAGATCTGTGCCTTCAATTTCGTAATCCAGTGGTAGGTGTTTCAGTACTGGGCGTAACTTATCACCTTGTTGTACAAATAAGGTCATAAAGCGGTTGGTTTTAAAGGCTTGATAGTCACCATGTTGCTGGCTTTGTGGGGAATTTTCGTAGTTGACGAGGTCGAGTATTAAACCCACTGCTGGCGTATTGTCGTTTAGCGCGTACTCGCGGTGGATGATACTATTCGTGTCAGAATGCACCTTGATGTTGCTACTTTCATTAATGATCCCCGTATAGCGTGCTTCAACTTTATTACTATAGCGGTTAACGATGATCACTCGCCATAGATAGCTTGTGTAGTTATGCTCGATTTCTTTGTAGGGCTGGAAATAAGATAGTAACGCTTGCTCTTTATTATGCGGCAATACCCAGCACACAGGATAGTATGTTGCCGCGCTAATACCGTGCTTTCTGCTGAGGAGTGCGGAATCAAAATCGATCACGCTGTTTAATTGATTCAATCCACAATCTTGTTGTTGACCTTTTTGTTGCTCATATAACGCTTGTTCAAAAGTGTCTTTTTTTAAGCTGCCGAGTGCGTAGCTATTGGCGCTACAGAGAGTAGCCAATAGTAATGCGGTAAAAATAATTAATGGTTTATTCATAAGGTCGATTAACTTGTTCTGGTGATTTTATTAATTAGCAAGGGCGCGATAAATCGAGGTTTTATAACCTCTAACTTGTACGCCTTTACGTAGCGGGATAGCGTATTGCGGCAGCGGTCGATTGCTGTAATCGATATATTGCGGTGTCGCGTAATAAAACACGCCTCGATATTGCTGCGGTAAGTCTTGTTGCTGCAGCAAATCATATTGCTGGTTATAACTGCTAATAGGTATTGGTTTACCGTTATTGTTAATCACTTCACCAAGCTTGTCGGCCAGTGCCCGAGAGGTTCTTTGTGCGCCGGCATCTTCTACCCAGTTAGCAATTAATTGACCTTTAGCATTATGTTTGAGGGGCATTAAAATAGTGTCTTTAATCACTGGGATGGTTTTGACTTGCGCTAATTTCATTTGATAAAGCTCAAGCTGCAGTGCTTTGTTTTTTGAAACGTTATCTATGTGCGGTGCATTGATGCCATAAACCATGTGGTCACAGGTTGTTTCGTCATAGCCTTGGTTGCTGCATACAGCGCCCCAGTCAGGCATGGTGATTTCAATCAGTGCAGCACCGTAACCAGCATGACTGCTACTCAATTTTGTGTCTGTCGCCTCAAAGTAGCTGCCAAGAATGTTGTAATCAACACTGCGGCGGCTTTGCAACCAGCGCTGACTATAGGAGTCACTGCGCTTACCTTCACAAATCAGTAAAGGAAAAGGGATTCGGTTCCCCGCACTAGCGGCTTGGTACATGGTTTTACGTTCATGCTCATCAAACTGACAACTGCCTAAATCGGTCATCAAAGTTTGAATTTTTAGCGCATTTTCAGCATCAGCATTGCTTGGCAACAAGCTACAACCGCTGAGTAAACCGATGCTTGCAATATAAGTTGCTAATAGGGAGTTAGACCCAGTGTTCGTTAATATAAACATGATTATTGAGGCAACCTTTTTGAGTCTGAGTTTGAGTCTGGAGCAGGATCTGAATCTGCAATAAACTTGCGCGCTTGTTCAAGGTTCATGCCTTTATTACTCGTTATGGCCTGTGCTCTTAAGGCGGCTGATTGTGCGATTATCTGTTGTAATAACTCATCGGTGAGCAGGGTGTATTTTTGGTAGGTAAACCCAAATAGTGAGTTTTCACCATACAGCGCGAGCTTGTCGCCAGATTGATAACTATCCCAATCCTGTTTACTAATGCCGCAAATATAATCGTTGCCCCAGAAACGGTAGCCTTGCAGGTATAAACCGCCATCACAGGTGCGGCTGTAATAGCCAAAACGTTTATCATCAATCGTAGCAATGACGACAGCTTTATCGGCAACAAAGCTATGTAGCAGTACTGGTAACCCTTTAGCTATTGAAAAATGCAATAAAATGGGAATGCCGATAGTGACAGATAAGATAACTTTTATCGGGCTGCGAGGTTGATTATCGAGGTTTACTCTTAGCCATGAATTTTTCTGCCTTAATCCCCAAAACAGCGCAAAAAGCAAAAGCACCGATAGCGAAGCGGCAAAAAAGCTGAGTGGCTCGTAAAGCACATCATTAACTAGGGTATCGCTAAACACGGCAACCATCATCAAAGCCAGCAGTAACATAAAAAAGTATCCCAGCACTTTTTGTGTTCTGGTGGTTTTTGGCGCGAAGATATTACCCATGCAGTTCCTTAGCTTGTGGTGTTGAGAGTCCTTGAGCCTAATACGTTACGATAAAAGGTAGGGCAGGTTTTGTGATAGTAGGTAAAGGATATAAAGAGCGAGTGCAGTATTTGCCCATAAACCGTAGCGGAGGCTTTTATAATAAACCTTGGAAAACACCAAACTGCCAATCACCAGTGCGCTTACCCAAATTAAGCATTTAAAGATAAACACTAGACCTGTGCCTACACCTTCGTGGTCGACCCGTGCCACACCGATCAGAAAGTTGGGGCCAATAAATTGCAGCAGCGGTATAGCAATAACAAACAGGGCCTTGCCAAGAGGAGTCTGCATCAATGTTGAGGTAGCATCTGGCATATTGTATTAGTCCGATTTACTGTTTTTATGAATGATTGTTTTTATTAATGCAGTTTTAAATAGCATGTTAATAAATGCTTTTTAGATAAATGCATATCTAATGGCCTGGATTAACTTAGGGCCCGCACTATTGAGTGCGGGCACCATATCGATAGTCGCTTTATGATTACAAGTGTATGAATTGTAAATTGTTATAACGCCTTTTGTTTTGTGATGCGGGTCACAAAAATGCTTTCAGGTTGAATACCCTTGGCTGTTATCTATTCACAATGGCGGCGTCATTAAGGCGTAGGGTGTTTAGCAAAACGATATAAATTAACTTGTTAGCATTAATTTTTTGTTGGATAGTTTTTTTATCGAAAAGTCATCTGCTATTGGCAAGTAACAGAAGTTTAGGCTTACGCAAAGGATTGCCAATTAAATTTATAGTTTGGAGTGTTTAATGATGCCGTTTTCGAAAACAGTAAGATCTGGTTCCATGTTTGTTTCAATATTTGTCTCAATGTTTACCTCTCCATTTACGTTAGCGTCGCAGGTGCAGAGCTTTTCTCATGGTGACTGGCAAGTCACCTGCGATAATACTCACACTTGCCGTACAGTGGGTTACCATAATCCTGAACACCAACATAAACTTGATGAGTACGCTCCGGTTTCTGTGATATTAGAGCGAGCTGCGGGAGCTGACGCCCAGCTGACCGCGAAAGTGAAGTTTGGTCAGATTGTAATGGATTCGACTGACAACCGTGACAAGTCTACTGAAACAATCACGCTTAGCATTAATGATAACTATCAAAGCCAATTAGGCCCTGAGTTGCCAGCTTATGAAGAGATGGACCTCAGCTTTAGTGGTGAGCATGAGCTAAGCAAGGAACAAGTTAGCCAATTACTCAATGCACTAACCATGAAGGGCCAAGCGTCGATTAAATTTATCGATAGTGCGGACAAAGTGTGGCGATTATCAACTAAAGGCTCTACTGCTGTTTTATTAAAAATGGACGATTATCAAAGCTTGGTTAACACGCCTTTTGCGATTGTGAAAAAAGGCGTTCGTAGCAACAATTTGGTGCAGCCAAAGCAAGCGCCTGTTATTTCGGTACCCGCTCAGCCAATACCCGTTACAACTGCGGCAGATCTTGCATTGGCCACAGATGCAGACTTTATCCTTAGAATGAGAGCAGCACTTGATAACGCCTGTGATAATGTCCCAGCAGAAGACGAGCCTTTAAAGCTTGAGGTTGCCAGGCTGACATCAAATAAGCTTGTAGTGTCAACTATGTGTTGGTTCGCTGCATATAACTATGGCGAAGCTGTGTGGCTGGTTGATGATAACTTTGAGACCGAACCTGTGTTAGTCACTGACAGTGCGGTGAATTATGCTAATGGCGTGATTGATGAGTTTATGCGTGGGCGCGGTGTAGGAGATTGCGTGTCTGCAAGACGCTATATTTGGAACGGCAGTGAGTTTGTTTTAGCTGATTCTTATTCTACCGGAGCCTGCCGAGAGATTGCGGCTGGTGGGGCTTGGTATATCCCTACCACAGTGAGCACGGTGATTGTTGGTGATGATCCAGCCGCAGGATTTGATTGTCTGTCTGAGCAAGCTTATAGCACAGAAGGTATGACTAAGTGCGGTCTGCGAGAGTTAGCTAATGTCGAGTGGAAACTCACCGAGGTTATTAAATCTATTAGTGCCCTTGAACACGTGGCAAGTAATAGTGAGTTAAGCACCGCCTATAGTCAGGCGCAGGCCTCTTGGTTAACGTATCGTAATGATGTTTGTAAGGCTGAGATGCTGACATATGTTGAAGGTTCTATGGCGATGCCTGTATTGGTAGGCTGTAAGATTGAGCTAACACAAAAGCGCTTAAGGGAGCTGCAGTTAACTAAAGAGTCGCTTATTTTCCGCGACTTTTAATTGCTCAAAAGTTATTGAGAGCCGATATCTAGAGATGATAATCGGCTCTTATCAAGCAATGTGATTTCTTTTCTATTTTGTTTCTATTCTATTTACTTTTATTTTATTTGGGTCAAATCCAAGGTCTGACTCGCTTTTTATAGTCTATAAACGTCTGACCAAATATCACTTCCAGTGCGCGTTCTTCCGGCGCAATCTGAAAGCGCTGCATATAAAGCATAAAGCCTATAATTCCGAGCACGCTGCAAAGTGAAGCTAAATAAATAGCCCAAGCACATAAAGCTAATGCCATACCTAAATACATAGGGTTACGGCTGAATTTATACATGCCAGAGGTGACGAGTGCAGAAGTGGATTCAGGTTTGAGTGGGTTAACTGTAGTGCGTGCCTGTCGAAAGCTGATAACGCCAGCGATGGCCGCAATGATACCTAAACCCAAAAAGCTGCATATGGCGATTAGCCTTATGACGGCCAGCGTCGCAGTACTCGTATAAAACAGGTCTGGGCTTACGCCATTAGCTGGATTTTGAGTTAGTGCTGGAGTGAGTAATGTCATTGCCCACATGATGCTAGCAAAAACAAAAGCGACAATTGGAGGCGGGATTGTATTTTCTAATCTGTTAGTGAAAATCGACAAAACTCGTCCTGTGAGTTATTTGAGATGTTAACAAAATAATAGGTTAATCAAGCCTATCAATAAATAGTCTTTGGTTAATTATAAGAAACAGTGTTGACGACCTTCTCTGCTAATAAGGTTTAGCGGAGAAAGTACTTTTATCTTTGTAATACACAGGCTGTTTAGTCTGTTGTTTTTGGCTTTGACTCGTTATTTAGATGATTAAGTTATAATTAAATGGCTTTGTATAACGTATTTTATTGGTTTATTAAACATTACGTTTACTTATTTGGAGGTATCTCTGTTTAGTTGCGGAATAGTTCGAAAAATCTTCGTGATCTAGCTTCAAAAATCTCACCGCGCAAAATCAATTGCTTAACAATTATAATCTATATTAGTAACTCGTGATGATGATAATCATTATTGTTTGTTTTGTATCTCATTGATTTAATGTTGTTTGATGCATTTTAACTTTTATAAGGTGCGGCTTAAATAGATCTTTATAGTGTGAGCCAGCGAACGTATTTCTATAAAATACGCGTCATGCCTCAAGTTGTTGGCAGATATGCGGATTGTTGAAGTCAGATATCGCTAAAGAATAAAATACCCACTTCGATATACAACCGGCCTGTAAGTTAATGTCCAGTAGAAAAACCATAAAGTCAGTGAGTCTTGTGGCCAAGTTAATGGCTAGCAGTTTACTCACGCTGCTTATTTGTGTTGCTCCTGTTAAAGCAACACCTTGGGATAAGCTTGATTCAGCTCAACTCGAGCAAAAACTAACCGAAAAATTTGCCGAAGGTAAATACTCTCCGAAAGGGGCTGACTCTTGCCTGATGTGTCATAAGAAGAATACCAAAGTCATGGAGATTTTTGACGGTGTTCACGGTGACATGAATAACAGCAAGTCTCCTATGGCCGGTATTCAGTGTGAAGCATGTCATGGCCCGTTAGGTAAGCATAATCGTGGTGGTAAAGAGCCAATGATTAGCTTCAGTCCTGACAGCAAGCTACCTGCTGAAACGCAAAACAGTGTTTGCCAAGGTTGTCATAACGACCCTAAACAGATGGCATGGCATAACAGTACTCACAATCTAGAAGAAGTGGCTTGTAGTGATTGTCATAACGTTCATGCGGCAAAAGATCCTGCTCTTGACCGTTTAACGGTTAACGACACTTGTACTTCTTGTCATACCCGCGCTAAAGCTGACATGAACAAGCGTTCATCACACCCAATGAAGTGGGACCAGATGACGTGTATTGATTGTCACAACCCACACGGTTCTATGACCGAAAGTGCGTTGATTAAGCCAAGCCTTAATGAAACTTGTGCTGAGTGTCATGCCGACAAACGTGGTCCATTCCTATGGGAGCATGCGCCGGTAATGGAAGATTGTTCAAGCTGTCATACACCGCACGGTAGTGTTAACGACAACTTACTTAAGTCGCGTACTCCGCAGTTATGTCAGCAATGTCACGCAGACGATGGCCATGCAAGCCGCATGACAAGCCAAGCTGGTCTAGATGCATTCAGTGCGGGTAAGAGTTGTTTAAATTGCCACAGCAAGATCCATGGTTCTAACCATCCTGCTGGCAGCAACTTTGCCCGTTAAGTCTAGGAGTGACAAATATGCGTTTAATTAACCCTTTTTCATTAAACCTGATCACCTTAGCGTTGCTAGGTGCAGGAACCAGCGCGTTTGCGGCTGATTTTGGTGTGCAAAACGCCAATATCGCCGAAGGCAAAACGGCTAACTATCAGTGTAAGCGTTGTGTTGAAACCCAAGGCTACACTGGCAGTGTTGGCGTGAGTGTTGGCGCGGTTGATGCTGATGACAACCATGCTATCAATCAGTTTGGCACCGGAGAAGACGGCGCTATCGCTGGTGTGAATGCCGATCTTGCTTATCAGCAAAGTGGCTACAAAGCAAAAGTTCAAGCTCACCAGTTGGGTATGGATAACGGCTTTGTGACTATGGAAGCAGGTAAGAGCGGTCACTATAAGCTTGATGTCGATTACCAAACGATTACCACGAACCAAGGCAGCAATGCTTCGACCAATCTTTGGCAAAACAATGGCATGCTTACGCCAAGCGATCAAACTCGCGTATTGGATTTAGCCTTACAAAGACAGCGCAGTGGTATCGGTTTTGAGTATGATTTCTCTGAAGTATTAGGTCTTGGCCTAAGCAGTTATGCACGCTATGACCGCGAAGATAAAACCGGTCACCGCAGTGCAAGCCTAACTAGCCCAACGCCAACTAACTTTGCTGAAGCAGTTGATGAAACTACAGATAAATTCAGTGCCGGTGTGGTACTTGACGGTGCTAACTGGTTGTCAGAACTGAGCTATAACGGCTCACGTTACGATAATAATATGAGCGACTTAAGTCTGCCATATGCCTATGACGTTTATAGCGCAACACCAGATAACCAAGCACATCAAGTGTCTTTGTCTGGTCAATACCGTTTAGCTTCGAGTGTATTTAGCGGTCGTGTGGTAACAGGTCGTATGATCCAAGACCAAGACCTTATCCAGATGAGCGGCAACCCAATCCAAAACTGGGACGGTCAGGTTGATACTTTAAGTTCAAACCTAGCGGCTAGCACGCGAGTAAGCAGTCGCTTACGTTTAGGTGCAAGCTATGACTACAGCAAGCGTGATAATCGCTCATCGGTATTTGACTTTGCTCAATACGAGTTCAATTCAATGTCAGGTGCGTTTAAACAAAACGTGCCTATGGATATTGAACGTCAAACCTTTAAAACCAACGCGAGCTACCGTATTGCCAGTGGTTACCGCTTACAAGCTGGTTACGACTATAAACAAGTTGAACGTAGCTACGGTGAGCGTGAAGAGACTCGTGATAATGAGTTTTGGAGCAAGCTAAACATCCGTGCAATCGACAAGCTAACCCTAGATTTTGGTGTCAGCTATGGCGAGCGCGGCGGTAGTGACTACCAAGCTAATGAGCTTACCAGCGACGAAACTGAGTCGTTAATGCGTAAGTACAATCTTGCCGATCGCAAGCGCACAGAAGTTAATGCCAGAGCAAGCTATGCGCCGCTTGAGTGGCTAACCTTCGATGTTAGCACTTACTACGCTAATGATGATTATGATGCCACTGAAATCGGCCTGACTCAGGCTAAAGATTACGGTTACGACATGAATGTTCATATTCAAGTTGCTGAGCCGTTGTCAGTGTATGCATTTGCGGGTCAGCAGTGGATTGATTCAGACCAAAACGGTGACCAAGCGTCAGTTTGGCACACTGAAGTGAATGACGAGTTCATTAATCTAGGTTTGGGTGCAACTTACTCTGGCTTGATGGATGGCAGATTGATTTTAGGTAGTGATTATCTATTTGCTAACTCATCAAGCAATACAGGTGTCAATGGCTACAACTATGGCAACTCAAATCCAAACAGTTATGGCAGCTATTACTCGTACAACCACAGTGTGAGTTTATACGGCCAATACCTGATCTCTGAGCAAATGGCTGTCAAGTTGGCTTACCAGTTTGAACGTTATTTTGATACCGACAGTGCTGCGGTCACTCCCGATAGCATTCCAGGTTTAGTGACCTTGGGTGACCTGAACCACAATTACAACGCCCATCAACTGATGTTGACCTTCAGCTACAAGCTGAAATAAGTCGATTCAGATATTAATAAGTTTGAGGAAAACAAGATTATGGAACGTAGAAGTTTCTTAAAAATGAGTGCCGCGCTGGGCTGCGCCGCAACAGTTACCGGCTGTAATTCAAGCTCTGATGATGCCAATGTTATTCCGCCACAGCCGCCAGTAACTGACGAAGTGGTGAACTGGTCATCTTGCCTAGTTAACTGTGGTTCTAACTGTCCAATTAAGGTTTTTACTAAAGACGGTATCGTAACCCGTGTTGAAACTGACCACCAAGTAACCGATGAGTACGGATTACATGAAGTACGTGCTTGTGCGCGTGGTCGTTCACTACGTCAAAGAAACTACGCTGTTGACCGTTTAAAGACACCAATGAAGCGTGTTGGCGAGCGTGGTAAAGCTGAATTTGTACCAATTAGCTGGGACGAAGCAACTAGCATTATCGCTGAAAAGCTTGCTGCTGTTTACGCACAAGAAAATGGTGCTAAGTCAGTATTCCGTAGCTACGGTTCTGGTGCTTACTACGGTTTTGCATCAAATGCGTGTTTCAACCGTCTATTTAACCTAAACGGCGGTTACCTTAATGCTTATGGTAACTACTCTTGGGCGCAGCAGATGGAAGCGGCGAAGCACACTTTCGGTACTGGCAGTACTGCTGGTTCGTCAACGATTACTATCGAAGACAGTGACTTCTTCTTAGGCGTGGCTTACAACCCAAGCGAAATCCGTCAGTCGGGTTCTGGTGAAGGTTACGATTACCTACAGGCGCTACAAAGAAACAACGGCCTAGAAGTGGTGATGATTGATCCTCGTTACACTGACTCTATGTTAGGTAAAGAATCAAGCTGGTTACCAATTCGTCCAGGTACAGATGCTGCGTTTGCTGAAGCGGTTGCTTATGTGATGATCAACCACGCTAACTTTGCGGGTCAATCTCTACCGTTTGTACTTGAGCATTCAGTGGGTTTCAACAAGCAGTCAATTGAAGATCAAAAAGCGATTTTTGCAGCGAGCAGCGATGCTACTGACCAAGAATACGCGAAGGTGATGAACTCAGATGAAAACTACCAAGACTACATTCTAGGTCAAGGTATTTACACTGACGCTAAAACACCTGAGTGGGCTGAAAAAATCTGTGGTATTTCTGCAGAGAAAATCCGCTACATCGCTGGCAAGCTAATGACAGCTAAAGCACCTTACATTGTTGTGGGCGCTGGCGTTAACCGTCAAGCAAACGGCGAGCAAAGCATGCGTTCTCTATACATGCTATCAGTGCTAACCGGTAAGCTAGGTACTCGCGGTGCATCAAACGGTGAATTGCCATACATGAGCAGTATGTCTCGTGCAGGTATTCCAACAGGTAGTAACCCAGTTAAAGAAAGCATCTCTTTCTTTACTTGGTCTGAAGCGATTAACAGCGGCGAAACCATGACGGCGCGTAGCCACGGTATTCGCGGCACTGATGGCCTTGATACACCACTTGGCGCTAACATCAAGTTTATTCTGTCAGCATCTGATAGCTCGCTACTGAACCAGCACGCTGAAATCAACAATACGGCTGATATCTTCCGTAATGCTGAAGATTTATTCATCGTATCTTGTGATTGCTGGATGACGCCAGGCGCTAAGTTTGCTGACATCATCCTACCTGACACTAGCTGGTTAGAATCAAACGACTTAGTTAACGATTCATATGCTTCTGGTTCATTAGGCTACCTAACTGCAATGTCTTCTTCTGTTGAGACTATGTGGGATTGTAAGTCTATGTACGAAGCGGCAGCGATGATCGCAGACAAGATGGGCGTTGGTGCAGGCTTTAGAGATGGCAAGAACGAAGATGAGTGGTTAGAAGAGCTTTACCAAAGCACTAAAGCTAACAGCAATAACATCGGTGTTTCTCCTGCGTTCCCGGCCACTTACAAAGAAGCACAAGAAATTGGTTTCTTCCGTAAGAACATGAACGACAACCACGTTGCACTGCAAAGCTTCGTTAAAGAAGGCAAAGCGCTTTCAACACCAAGTGGCAAGATTGAAATCTACTCTGCTGAACTTGCATGGCGTGCGGCTAACTGGGATCAAGAGTCTGAGACAAAGGTTAAGGGTGACACCATCACAGCTATTCCACAGTACACGGTAACGTGGGACGGTTATGAAGATGAAGGCACTAAAGAAGATTACCCAATTCAGTTAGCGGGTTACCACACTAAGGGCCGTACTCACTCAAGCTACCACAACGTACCTTGGTTACGTGAAGCGGTAGAAGACGCTGTTTGGGTTAACCCAATGGACGGTGCTAAGCACGGTTTAAGCTCAGGCGACAAGGTTGAGATGTACAACGAGCGTGGTTCAATTGAAGTAACTGTACGTATCACACCACGTGTTGCTCCAGGTGTATTTGCCCTAGGACAAGGTGCTTGGTACAAGCCAGGTAACAAGACTGCAAGCAATGGCAAAGGCCATATCGTTGACGAAGGCGGCGCAATCAATTCGTTAACTCGCTACCAGCCTAGCCCTGTCGCTAAAGGTAACCCACAGCACACTATTCGTGTTGCCATTAAAAAGATTTAAGAGAGTAGTTAATTATGACTGAAGCAACTCAATACGGTTTTTACGTCGACAGCACTAAGTGTACTGGCTGTAAAGCGTGTCATGTATCTTGTAAAGACCGTCAAGGTAACGAGATCCGTAACAATACCAACCCTGAACAAAATGGCGTACCTGCGCTAAATGGTGTGACTTGGCGCCGTGTGTACGAATACGGTGGCGGACAATGGACTGAAGGTCAAAATGGCTGTTTTGAGCAAAGTGTATTTGCTTACTATATGTCTATTGGTTGTAACCACTGTTCTGAGCCTGTGTGTGTTAAAGCTTGCCCAACGGGCGCAATGCATAAACGCCGCGAAGATGGTCTAGTACACGTTGCACAAGATCTATGTATCGGTTGTGAGAGCTGTGCTCGTGCATGTCCTTACGATGCACCACAAATTGACCGTGAACGTAAAGTCATGACCAAGTGTGATGGTTGTTTCGAGCGCATCGCTGAAGGCCGTAAGCCTGTATGTGTTGAGTCTTGTCCGCTACGTGCACTAGACTTTGACACTATGGATAACCTACGCGCTAAATATGGTAACGGCGATGGTCACATTGCACCATTACCACCTGAATCAATCACTTCACCAAACCTTATCATTAAGGCGAACGTGAATGGTGGACAAGGCGGCGATATTCTTAACCCAACTGAAGTATAACTTCAGCTAAAGGTTAAGTATTAAGGTCTTTAAATAGCACAACAGCAGCGGGCTTGATAGCCCGCTTAGCTTGTAAGGTAAATTATGTCTTCAAAATCTGAGTCGTTAAGTCATTCATCTATTGCTGCAGTGGACTTTGCTGAGTATCAAGGGCTAGCGCGAATACTGCATCATTGTCTTATTCGTTATCCTGAGACTGACTTTATCGACGGGCTAAAAGAGTGTGATGTGGCTGGCAGCTGGCCAGAGTTTGGCGGACGTGAGCAAAATTGCATTGGTCGTCAATTGCTGGGTGATTTTTTACAGCAATGGTCGAGTGAAGTGAGCGCGGAAGATGCAGAGAAGGCATTAATTACCTTAAAGCTGGACTACGGCCAACTTTTCTTTGGGCCAGGCGAACCGACAGCTGTGCCGCAAGGCTCAGTCTACTTGTGTGAAGAGCAGTTAATTAACGATAGAACCACAGTTGAACTGATGGATTTTTATCGGGCTCATGGCGTTGAGTTGCAGCTTGATTACAAGCAGCCCATCGACCATATTGGTTTGTTTTTCGCTGTACTTGATCAAACATTTGGTCGTTTGCAGAGCGAAACAGATAACCAAGCTTTGATCCGCTTTACTCAAGTGTTATTACAGCAGCACCTATTACCTTGGGCAATGCGTTGCTGTGAGCTCGCTGTGGAGCATGCCAACACCGATTTTTATCGCGGTATTGCATTGCTAACCACAGACTTCTTATTGCAACTGCAGCAAGATTTTCAAGTGTTAGCGCTGGATAAACGCTTGTTCCGCTAATATGTTAGCGGTGATGTGAGTACTAAAAAGCCCGTAAATTTAATTTACGGGCTTTTTTTATGGATTTGTCATACTCGCGTTTTATTGGCGTAAGTGGCCTGATAAAAAACCTTAGTTAAAACTTCCCATATTGCGACTAGACTGGCGTTTATCGTTTCTGACTTGCTCAAGTTGGGTATTAATCGTCTGCAATAACTGGCATAACTGTTTTGCATTATCGTCGAGTAGCGCTGCAGTATCTTGATTATCTGCGCAGGGGGTGATTAACGACTGGCTCCATTGATAGCCGATAGTTAACACTAAATGCTCAGATTGGTTGAGTTCGCTTTGCTCAATCTCTTTGATAAATAATAAACGACTGGCGGCAAACAAGCAGTGAAGGGCGAGTTCATTAGCCAAAGGCGTTTGTTCATCGCTTGTCATAGGTGGCAGCCATACCGGTTCACCTTCAGCAAAAACTAATGCCGAAATGGTGTTGGTCACTGTGCTAAGAGAAGTCGCGCCACCAAACAGTTGCACCACTTTTTCTGATTTTTGCAGTGTTAGGGCTAAGCGACTAGCAAGGATGGATTTACTCCATTGTTGCCCTAAAGAGCGTCTTAACGTCATCTCATTAAAATCTCGTATAAACAGCCTCATCACAGAGGCTAAACCAAGCTTATGAAGTAGTTTAGCATTTTGGCAATTAGCCCGATGTGCTTAGTGCAGCATTATCGGATTAAGATACTAAATTCACTAGGTCTGCGGCACATTTCTGTTAAAATTCGGCTTCTATCACCATGACTTTTAAGGTTCCCCAATGGATATTCAACGCGTTAACCCATGTGCAAATTGGTCTGATGCGACCGTGTTTAATAACATGGTACATTTTGTCGAAATTGCAGCTGATGTAGAAGGCAATATGCTAAGCCAAACTGAGCAGGTTTTTGCCCAAGCTGAAGCAACATTAGCCAGTGTTGGCAGTGATAAGTCACGCCTGTTATCGGTAACGATTTACGTGACTGATTTTGCCAACGTGGCGGTATTTAACCAAGCTTGGCAGGCATGGTTACCAGAAGGCTGCGCACCAAGCCGTGCTTGTTTGAAAGTCGAGCTTGCCGATCCTAGTTACTTAGTTGAAATTGCCTTTGTTGCTGCGGTTAAGTAAAACTGAATATTTTAGTCACTGAGATCAGGTGATGGCGTATAGAGATGTTGATTCTGTTTGATAGTGGTTTAATCTAACCGTTTAAGCAGTTGACGCACTCTAGCGCGTGTCTCGTCAATTTGGGTCACAACAGCCTGTGCGCTGGCTTCATCATCGGCCATATGCTGCCAATTTGATTGCCAGCTCAGTTTGAGCTCCTCTGCAGCCACACTGAGTTCAGGCTCTGTTATCATGCTCAAGTCGGCAATCAAATTGACCTTTACCCAGCCTTGACGTGGGTTACCTTGAATTACATCTTTATCGTAGTGAGCTGCATAGACGATAGATTCAAGTTCAGACAGCTGTAATAACAGCTCAAAACTAGCCGAACGTGCATTACTGTTGTACTCGGTGATTTCCATCCGCCATACGTTATAGCTAAAGCCTACCAAAGCAAACACCATACTGAATACTGCTGTAAGCTGAAATATAGAAATGGTTTGCTCACCAGAAATTGCGATTTTCAAAGTTAGCGCCTTTTGTCTATGTCATTAGCATAATTCTAGACAATGATGCTTTAAGTGCATTATTTACAGCAACAAAGTCACTGACATAGCATCTTTTGTTACTCAGAATATGAACGACATTTGCTTAAATTTTTCCGGTTCAGTTTAATTTATGCCGTATCTAACTCTCTGTATCTTTTTTGTATTTAAGTTGGTTTACTTTGTGATTCAGGTGATTCAGGT